>DATGXO010000185.1:0-2164 GCA_035298965.1 Opitutaceae bacterium
CGCGCAGTTGGCTCTGATTCTCGGAGCCGGGCACCGGGTTGTTCCGCATGTTCTCGCGCCAGCAGAAAACGGTCGTCGTCGCGCCGATGCCCAACGCGAGCGTGAGCACGACGACGGCGACGAAACCCGGGGCTTTGCGCAACGAGCGGAGGGCGAGGCCAAGATCGCGGAACATGGAGATTTTCGACGTGGTTCTACCGGCGGAGGACATCGCGAGATCGCCCGCCGACGATTCGGCGAAGGCGGGACGACGATGGGATCTGGGCACGCGGGGTCATTCGCAGCGCAGCGCGACGAGCGGGCTCACGCGCGTGGCGCGGACCACCGGCAACCAGCAGGCGAGCAACACGGTCGTGATCATCGTCGTGGTCGCGATCGCAAGCGTCGGTGCGTGCAGCGGGGGCACGCCATAGAGCAGCGTCTGGAGCGCTTGGCCGATCAACCACGCGCCGAGTCCGCCGAAGACGAGCCCGACGGCGAGCAGCCGAAGGCCCATGCCCAGGAACTGGCGACGGATCTCCTGCGGTTGGGCGCCGAGCGCGGCGCGTACGCCGATCTCGCGCTGCCGTTGGTTCACGGCGTAGCTGAGCATGCCGTAGGTGCCGAGACCGGAGAGCAACAGCGCCACGCCGCCGAACACGGCGGCGAGGATCGCGGGCGAGCGGCGGATCACGAGCGTATCGGCGATGCGGTCGCGCAGCGGGCGGAGGTCGTCGACCGGCAGGCCGGGATCGAGCTGGAGCACGGTCTTGCGCACGGCGGGTGCGAGCGCCTGCGGGGCGAGCCCCGAGCGCAGGATGATCGAGAAACCGTTGTGGCCCGCTTGCGGGAAGTAGACGGCGCCGTGCCCGGCTTTCTCCGTCAACTGCGCCTGTTTCACTTCGCCGACGACACCCACGACGGTAAAGGCGTTCTCCGGGGTCACGTTGATGTCCTGCGCGATACGGTGGCCGATCGGGTCCTGCCCGGGCCAGTAGTGCTCGGCGAAGGCTTGATCGACGACGCAGACCCGCGCGTCGCGGTGGCTGTCGGCATCCTCGAGGAGGCGGCCGCGCAGGAGGGGAATCCGCATCGCGGCCCAATACTCGGCGGAGACCCACGAGAGGTAGTGCGCGAGCAGCGGTTTCCCCGGTTGCGGGGGCTGGCCCTCGATCGCGACGACGCTGTCGTTGGTGCGTTCGGAGAACGGCAACCCGGTGGAAAGCGCGGCATGCGAGACGCCGGGAATCTGCCGCAACGCGGGCAGCAACCGCTCGGCGAACGCGAGCGTGGCCTCGTTGTTCTGATAACTTTTCCACGGCAGCGAGATCTGGCCGGAGAGCACCTGGTCGGGCGAGAAGCCGGACGGCGTGTCGAGCGCGCGGGCGAGGCTGCGGCTGAGCAGCCCGGCGCCGGTGACGAGCACGAACGCGATGGTGATCTGCGCGACGATGAAGACGTGGCGCACGCGTTGCGCGGCGCGGCCGGTGGTGCCGCCGCGGGAGCCGGACTGAAGCGTCTCGGCGAGATGGGCACGCAAGTTGAACCAGACGATCGGCGCTGCGATGAGCAACCCGACGAGGAGCGCCACGAGCAGGGAGGCGACAGCCACGCGGCCGTTGAACTCGACCGTGGCGCCAAGCGGCATGAGATCGGTGCCGAGCGTGCGGGTGAGGTCGATGCCGAAGGACCCGAGCAGGATGCCGAGCAGGGCGCCGCCGAGCGTGAGCAGCGTCGTCTCGACGACGACTTGGGCGATGATGTGACGGCGACCGGCGCCGAGAGCCTGGCGCACGGCGAGGTCGCGCATGCGGCTGTTGGCGCGGATGAGGAGGAGGTTGGCGAGGTTGAACGCGCCGATGATCAGCAGGCAGAACACGCCGGCCTGCAGGAGCACGAGGGTGGGGCGGATCGCGCGCACGTGGTCCGCATGCAACGAGCGCACGGTGGTGTGGTAGCCGGCGTCCTTGATGAGCTGGGCGAGCGGATCGTTGACGAGGAGGTTGGCATTCAGCGCGTCGATTTGCGCCTGGGCCGTGTCGACCGAGGCGCCCGGCGCGAGACGTGCGACCATGGCGTAGCTGTTCGAATGGCGGCGATCCGGGGCGCGATCTTCCACGGCGTGCGAGGCGGGCCGGAAGAATTCGGCGCGGCTGGAGAGAAACCGGAAGCCGGGCGGAAGCAC
>DATGXO010000186.1:0-19499 GCA_035298965.1 Opitutaceae bacterium
GGCCGAGTCGCCCGCGGCCGAGCCCGTCACCGAGCCGGTATCGGCCGAGGAACCCGCGCCGGATGCGCCGGCTCCGGCCGACGACAACTCGGTCTTCGCGCGCATCCGCCCGCACTTCACGAAGAACAAGCGCAGCGCGTCGTTTAGCGCGGCGCCCGGCGCGGTTGCCGAAGCGCTCGGCGTGTCGCAGGCAGACCTCGTCGACGCGCTCGTGAAGGCCGGTCTCGACGTGCCGGAGAGCGAGGACAGCAAGCCGGTCTTCGCCGAGCACGCCGGCGAGATCTTCTGGTTCAACCGCAACGCGAAGGACGAGCTCTGGCTCAACGCGAAGGCGAAACCGGCGCGCAAGTCCGGCGGCGGCCGCTCCGGCGGACGCTCGCGCAAAAGCGCCGAATAGACGCGCGCTGCGTCCTCCACCTTGATTTCGGGCCGTCCGGTTTCCGGGCGGCCTTTTTTGTTTCCGACGACACGGCCTGCGCTGCGGTGGCGGGTCGCACGCCGCCGCGTCGAACACGCAGGGCAAGGCCGTGTTGACGCTTTCGGCACAGCGCGCTGAGCTACGACCATGAGCGGCATCCTCGCGTTCTCGGTCTTCATCGGTTTCACGCTCCTGATCATCGTCTCCGCGTTCGCGCTCGGCCGACGTCAGGCGGAGAAGGCGCGGGAAAACCTCGCCGCGCTCGCGCGGGAGCTGGGGTTGCGCCTCGAGGAGAAACCGCCGCTGCTCGGAGTGCTCCCGCAGGTGCCCACGGCGAGCGGCCACGTCGGCGGCCGGGCGATCCGGTTCCACACCTACACCACCGGCAGCGGGAAACACCGGCAGACTTGGCAGGCGTTGGCGATTGCCTGCGACAACTCGCACGGGCTCATCCTGCAGCTCGCCGCGCAGAATTTCCTCACCGCGCTGGGCGTGAAACTTGGGATGCAGGATGTGAAGGTCGGCGATCCCGTCTTCGACGAGCGTTTCGTGCTCAAGACGAGCGATCCGGATTTCGCCTCCGCCGCGCTCCTGCCGGAGATCCGCGCGGGACTGCTGGCCGACTGGTCGCCGCGGGCGATGGGCGCCCATGTGAAGATCGAGGCGCGGGAGCTGATCTATGCGGAGCTGGGGTCGTTCTCCGACCCGATGGTAACCGCGCGCATGAAAGCCCTGCTCGAGCCGTTGCTCGCACTGGCGGCGCTGCCGGAAGTGTACCGGAAATGACGGCACGCGCCGCCGTCCGGCGCATGCGCATGCGTTATCCGCGGATCGCAATGGGATGTTGGCCGGGTTCGGATTGACCGCGCCGAGAGCCGCCCCGTTTGTGGTGTGCACCAGCGTCGGCGCGGGATTCAGCGCGCTCGATGTGCCGCGTTTCCCGTTTCCCCAAGGCCGCCATGTCCACCCCTGCGTTTCTCCACTCTCTCGTTTCTGCTCTCGCGCTCGCCGGCTCCCTCCACGGCGAAACTCCGGCGATCACCGGGCGCGATGTCATCCCGCCCGCGCCGGACTGGGTGCACCACGCGGTCGTCTACCAGATCTACCCGCAGACGTTCTCCGACTCCGACGGCGACGGCATCGGCGACCTCCCGGGCATCACCGCCAAGCTCGACTACATCCGCTCGCTCGGCGCCGACGCGATCTGGATCAACCCGTTCTTCGATTCGCCGTTCAACGACGCCGGCTACGACGTGCGCGACTATTACCGGATCGCGCCGCGCTACGGCACCAACGACGACGCCCGCCGCCTCTTCGCCGAGGCCCACCGGCGCGGGCTCAAGGTGCTCTTCGATTACGTCATCACCTACACCGCGATCGACCACCCGTGGTTTGTGGAGTCTGCCAGCGGCCGGCCCGGGCCGCATGCGAACTGGTACGTCTGGACCGACAACGCCTGGAAACTCGAGCCGGGGCAGCGCTGGGTGCACGGCTTCGGCCGGCGCAACGGCAATTTCCTGAGCAACTTCTTCTGGTCCCAGCCGGCGTTGAACTACGGCTTCGACGAGCCTGATCCGGCGAAACCGTGGCAGCTCTCCCCGCGGCACCCCGACGTGCTCGCCCTGCGCGCCGAGATGCAAAACGTCATGCGTTTCTGGATGGATCTGGGCGCCGACGGCTTCCGCGCCGACATGGCCAACGCCATGGTCAAGGGCGAGAGCGACCGGCGCGTCGACGCGGACACGCTCGGCTACTGGCGCGAAGTGCGGCAGATCCTCGACCGCGACTACCCGCAGGCGTTCACAGTCGCCGAATGGTCGGACCCGGAGAACGCGCTCGACGGTGCTTTCCACGCGGCATTCTTCCACTGGGCGGACGGTTTCAACGACCTCTACCAGAAGGAGAGCTGGCGCATCCTCAATGGCATGAGCGAGGGTCACAGCTTCTTCGATCGCGAGGGGCTGGGCGATGTGAGCGCGTTTCTGCAGAGCTACCTGCCCGGTTATCTCGCCTCGCGCGCCCGCGGCTACACCTGCCTGCCGATCGGCAACCACGACATCGCGCGGGTGGGCAACGAGCGCACCGTCGGCGAGCTGGAGATGCTCACGGCGTTCGGCCTCACGATGCCCGGAGTTCCATTTCTCTACTACGGCACCGAGATCGGCATGCGGCAGCTCTACGACCTCCCGCAGGTCGAGGGCGCCTACAAGCCCCGCGCCGGTGCGCGCACGCCGATGCAGTGGGCGCCCGGCGCCAACCTTGGGTTCTCCTCGGCCGCCCCCGAGAAACTCTATCTCCCCGTCGATGCCGCGCCCGACGCGCCGACCGTCGCCGTGCAGGAGGCCGACCCGGAATCGCTGCTAAACCGCACGCGCCGGCTCACGTACCTCAAACACACCGAGCCGGCACTCGCCGCCTACGCGGAGTTCGTGCCGCTGTACGCGCAGCCGCACACGTACCCCTTCGTCTTCGCCCGGGCCAGCGGCTCCGCGGTGCTGCTGGTCGCGTTCAATCCCGCGGATCGCGCGGTGTCGGCGGAGTTCGAATTCGCTGTCGCGCCCGACGGCTTCGAACTTCTCGCCGGCCGCGCGGCCGAGATCCGCGCCACACCCGGCCGGCTGCGCGTCGACATCGCGCCCCAGAGCTACGCGATCTACCGCGTGGTCCGGGAGAAGTGAGCGGCGCGCCGTTGCTCGTAGGTCGGGCATCATGTCGGACTCATCCGAGAAGCCGGTCATGAAGCCCGACCCACGAGCCGACGTCCGGCCGACCTCGTCGGCTCAAGCCCGGTCCAGTTGCTGCAACGCGTAGACGTGGGCGCCGAGGGCGATGGCTTCGCTGGTGCCGAGGCGGGAAATGCCGACGCCGATGCGGGCAAGCGGATCGTAGGCGATGCGCTGTTCGGTGCCGGGTACCTCGATCTCGTGCGTGGCGCCACGGAGGAAAGCGGCGCGTTGGTCCGCCTCCTCGAGGTTGAACGCCTGCTGGACGAGGCGGCGACGCGTGCCGCCGGAGGGTGTGGCGTAGGTGCCGTTCAACTCCGCGACAAGCGCAGGCAGGTAGAGCGGCCCGGCGGCCGACAGGCCGCCCCCGATCACGGCGAGGCCGTCGACGAGCGTGAGCGTCTGCGCGAGGGCATCGCCCACAACTTCGCCGAGCCGGCGGTAGGACTCGGTGGCGGCCGCCGCGTCGCCCGGACGTTTGCCGAAGGCGATCTCCTCGATTTCGCGCGGATTCGGAGCGTCGGCGAACGCGATGCCAGCGGCCTCCGCGTACGCACGGCGCACGGCGCGGATGCTGGCACCTTCCTCGGCATTCCACTGCGGGTCGCGTTTGTTGCGCAGCATGCAGATCTCGGCAGCCATGGAGTTGTCGCCGCCGAGGAGCTCGCCGCGGCGGACGATGCCGCCGCCGAAACCGGTGCCGAGCGTGACGCCGACGAGATTTTCGAAGCGCCGCGGGCTGCCGGCCTGCGCGAGCTGGTCGTTCACCCACGGCAGGAATCCCGCCATCGCCTCGCCATAGGCGAAGAGGTCGCCGTCGTTGTTGATGAAGACGGGCAGGTTGAACTTCGCCGCGAGCATCGGCCCGAGTGCCACGCCGCCGCGGAAGGCGGGCAGGTTCGTGAGGTCGCCGATGACGCCGGTGCGGTAGTCGGCGGGCCCGGGAAACGCGAAGCTGATCGCCACCGGCGCTTCGGTGCAGAGCGCGCGCACGCGTGTGAAACCTTCGACGAGGACAGCCAGGCAACGAGGCAACTCGTCACCGTGGGTTGGCAGCGTAATGATTTCAGTGATCCGTTCGCGCCCGCGGCGGGCGGAGAAACGGAAGCTGGAGCCGCCGGCGTCGAGGGTGAGGACGATGCGGGGATCGGAGGCGAGCGAGGCGTGAGGCATTCTCCGATTTGGCTCCGCGGTCGGAGGAATAGTCAAAACATCCGAAGTGCCGTCCGGGCTCAGTAGCGGACGAACTTCAGGTCGCCGTTGGTGGCGTCGTAGTAGGCGATGCCGATCTGGTTGTCGGAGAGCCGCACGCCGAGGGAAGCGTACTGGCCCACCGTGCCGAGGGAATCGACCGTCTGCTGCTGCCAGGCCGTGCCATTGTAGCGGAACAGCACCAGGTCGCCGACGCTGCTGTTGTAGAAGGCTAGGACGGGCTTGTCGCCCACGACACTCAGGGAGGTGGTGCCATTGGCTCCTTCCGGTCCGAAGTCCTCATGCTGCCAGGCCGAGCCATCGAAGCGGGCGCAGAACGCGCCGTAATAGCTCGACACGCCGGAGACGATGGGAAGGCCGGCAGGCGTGAAGGCCAGCGAAGCTGAATCGGGGGAGGCAATTGGACTGACGTAGGGGCTCGACCAGAGAAAGTCCCAGGTGCTTCCGTTGAACTGCGAGAGGGCGAGGTAAGCGCTCACCCTCTGCCAAGAGGCCAATGCCGGCTTCCCATCGGGCCTGAAGACCAGACAGGGATAGTACCCCTCAGCGATGGCCAGTGAGTCTTGCCACGTTGCGCCGTCGTACTGTTTCACGCCACCGCCTTGGCCGATGGCGGGCTGGTTGGTGGCTGGATTGAACGCGAGCGAGATTCTGTACAACCCAGTGCTCCCCACGACGGTTTTCACCCATTGGGTTCCATCGTAACGAGCATAGATCAGCAGGAACGGGGGGACTTGGGGGGCATTCATGTACGCGATGGCCGGCTGGCCGTCGGGGCCGAAGGCGAGCGAGGCGTACCGGCCGACGTCGCCGGCGGAATCGACGATGCTGATCTGCCAGGCCGTCCCGTTGTAGCGGGCGAACTTCAGGTCAGCGTTGGTGGCGTCGTAGTAGGCGATGGCGGGATTGCCGTCGGGACCGTAGGCGAGCGAGGCGTACTGGCCGACGTCGCCGGTGGAATCGACGACCTCCATTTTCGCCGGCGGAAGCGAACCCGAAGCGGAGACGAGCTGGCGCAGCATGGTCTGCGTTTCCGTGAGCTGGGTCTGGAGGCTGTCGGTCTTCGTCTGCAACGCGGTGGTCGCGGTCTGGAGGGCCGTGGTGCGGGTTTGCAGGTCGGAGGTGGCCGTCTGGATCTTCTGCGTGCTGGTCTGGAGCGCGGAGGTGGCGGCCTGCAACGCGGTGGCCTTGGTCTCGACGTCGCCGATGCGGTACCAGAGATCCTCGAGCGAGTACATGGTCGGCTCGGGCGTGCCGGGAGGGGTGAGCTTGCCCTGCGCGAGGGCGGATGAGGTCAGGGCCAGCGCGGCGAGGGCCGCGGCCAGTGCGAAGAGGGAGGTGCGGGGAAGCATGGGAAAGGGAGTGAGGGAATGAAGGAGTGAGGGGACTCGGGGCTCAGTAGCGGACGAACTTCAGGTCGCCGTTGGTGGCGTCGTAGTAGGCGATGCCGATCTGGTTGTCGGAGAGGCGCACCGCGAGCGACGGGTAATCGCCCACCGTGCCGAGGGAATCGACCGTCTGCTGCTGCCAGGTTGTGCCGTTGTAGCGGAACAGCACCAGGTCGCCGATGGTACTGTTGAAATAGGCAAAGACAGGATGCTCGCCGGCAAAGGCGAGCGAGGTGGCGCCGTACGCCAAAGGCACATTCATTCCATAAGTCTGCCAGCTGCTGCCATCGTACCAAGAGTACTGGGCTCCGTAATTGGAGACGAACGAGACTGCAGGCAGTCCGGAAGGAGAGTACGCCAAGGAGGGGATGTTGACGTGCAGGCAGCGCGTGCGGAAGGTCTCCTGCCATGTGCCGGTGGCCGCGTCGCGCTTCTTGAGCACACAGTCGTAAAGCGGCATCTGGAAATAGGCGATGGTCGGCTGGCCGTCCGTGCCGAAGGCAAGCGCGGAGAAGATGTAATCGCCGGAATAGACCGATGTTGTCTGCCAGCTCGAGCCAGCGTACTCCGCCAGCACCCCGCCAAAGGCGATGGCAGGCTGATTTGTTGTCGGGTCGAACTTGAGCGAGACCGAGCTCGGGCAGTATCCCGCCACGGTTTGCTTGACCCAGTTGGTGCCGTCGAAGCGGGTGTAGTACAGCGAGAGCTGCGGGGGGCCGACGTACGCGATGGCCGGCTGGCCGTCGGAGCCGAAGGCGAGCGAGGCGTACTGGCCGACGTCGCCCTCGGAATCGACGACGCTGATCTGCCAGGTCGTGCCGTTGTAGCGGGCGAACTTCAGGTCGGCGTTGGTGGCGTCGTAGTAGGCGATGGCGGGATTGCCGTCGGGGCCGTAGGCGAACGAGGCGTACTGGCCGACGTCGCCGGTGGAATCGACGACCTCCATTTTCGCGGGCGGAAGCGAACCCGAGGCGGAGACGAGCTGGCGCAGCATGGTCTGCGTTTCCGTGAGCTGGGTCTGGAGGCTGTCGGTCTTCGTCTGCAACGCGGTGGTCGCGGTCTGGAGAGCCGTGGTGCGGGTCTGCAGGTCGGCCGTGGCCGTCTGGATCTTTTGCGTGCTGGTCTGCAGTGCGGAGGTGGCCGCCTGGATTTTCTGGGTGTCGGTCTGCAAGGCGGTGGCCTTGGTCTCGACGTCGCCGATGCGGTACCAGAGGTCCTCCAGCGAGTACATGGTCGGCTCGGGGGCGCCGGGCGGGGTGAGCTTGCCTTGGGCGAGGACGGAGGCAGGCACGGTCAGCGCGGCGAACGCGGCGGTGAGGGCGAGGGAGTGGGTGAGGGAAGGCATGGGAAAGGGAGGGAGGGAATGAGGGAGTGAGGGAATAAGGGGATGAGGGAGTGGCTCAGGGTTCAGAGCGGGCGGACGGCGACGACGCGGAAGAACCGGCGGGCGCCGGTCGCAAAGCTGAACTTGCGCGCGGTGGTGGCGCCCTCGTCGGGCGAGAACGTGCCCTGCCCGGAGTCGGTCCAAGTTTTCAGGTCGGTGCTGTGCTCGATGCGGTACAGCCGCGCCGGGGTGGTCGTGAACACGAGGGAGACCGTGGTCATGCCGTTGGTGTAGGTGTGGCTGACGATCCTGAGGAGGTCGGAGGCGCTCAGCGGATCGGTGTCGGCGATGGCCTCGGCGGCGTCGCTCTGGCCGTCGCCATCGCGGTCGGTGCCGATGCCGGCGGCCTTGAGGCTGCCGAACCACTGCATCTCCCAAGCGTCGTCGATGCCGTCGGCATCGGAGTCGGGCCGGTCGATGGAGGCGGTGGCGAGCAGGCCGTCGCCGAGGTTGATCCAGCCGGTGTTGGCGCTGTAGGCGTAGCCGGAAAAGATGCCGGTGGCGGGATCGAAGTGCGGGCGGTTGGGATCGTTGAGGCCGGCCCACGCGAAGCTGATCCAGCCGATGTTGGCTCCGTAGGCGAAGCCGGAGAGGTTGCCGCGGCCGTCGTTGTTGACGCCGCAGTCGGAGACGGAGGCGTTGGAGTAGGCGTGGCCGTTGGCGGGCGAGCCCGAGCCGAAGTCGATCCAGCCGCAGTTGGCCGACCAGGCCTTGCCGGCGAGGAAGAACTCGCCGACGCGCACGCCGTGGGTGCCGTCGCCGCGCAAGTCGATCCAGCCGATGTTGGCGCCGTAGGCAAAGGGGGCGTCGGGGCTGATGGTGGACTGCGCCCGGACCGCGGGCAGGGCGCCGGCGGCCAGTGCAAGAAGAGGAAGGAGATGTTTCATGGGAGGACAGGGCGGAGGCGGAAGAAGAGGGAACGTGGTGCTCTGTGCGGCGCACGCCGTCGGGAAGGGACAGCGGCGCGCGGCAAACCCAGCACCAGCAGCTGGCGGAATTCTGCCGCCGGCGCGGCGGGACCCGTGGTGCAGGATCTGCCGCGAACCTCGTAGGGGAAATGTTACGGTTCCAGCGGCCGCACGCGCAAGCATGCCCTCGCGAAAGGCACGGGTATCCTGCGGATGGGCTCAGAGGGGCGTATTACGGTTCATGACTCCGCTGGCGGTGGTCACGACCAGCTCGGAGCTCCGTGGAGTGGCGATTGGTGATCGGTACGGTAGCGAACGGGTAGTGGACGGGGCAAAGCGTGTCGGGCAGAATGGCACCATGCCCCTCCGCATCGAAACACTGAAGCCAGCTGTGACCACCGCCGAGCAGCGCGACTTGAACGCCCTGCTGTGCGCCTGTGTGCGGGGCGGGGCGTCGATCGGGTTTCTCGCCGACATCGACGCGGCGGAAGCGGAGGCGTACTGGAGCGGAGTCTTCAGCTCCGTCGCTGCCGGCGCGAAACTCCTGCTCGTCGCGCGCGACGAGAGCGGGTCGATCGGTGGCAGCGTGCAGCTCGCGCTCGAAACTCGGCGCAACGGCCGCCATCGCGCCGAGGTGCAAAAGTTGATGGTGCTCCCGGCGCTGCGCGGGCGCGACCTCGGCACGCGGTTGATGGGAGCGGTGGAGACTCGGGCGCGGGAGCGCGGCGTGACGCTGCTGTTCCTCGACACAAGCGAGGGTGCGGGCGGCGCGCGGGCGTTCTACGAGAAACTGGGTTATGCGTACGTCGGCGGAATTCCCGGCTACGCGCTGGATCCCGACGGCACGCCGACGAAGAACGCGATCTACTACAAGGCGCTGTGAGCGGCCGGGGGGGGCGGTGAACGTGGCGCTGCGGTTGAGATCGCTGTGGCGAAAGCCGCCGCGGGGCTTTCGAGCAGGGCCGGTCGGCCAGAAGTTCTGGCGGACTTCGCTACGGGCGGAATCGCTGCTCTCGCGAGCAGCGCCACATTCGGGGGCGGGATGACCGGAGGTCAGCGCCGCGCGGCGACGACGGCGGTGCGGAGGCGGCGGAGGCCTTCTTCGAGCGTCGAGCGGGGGCATCCGAAGTTGAGGCGGACGAAACCGGGGAGGCCGAAGCCGGCGCCGTCGTTGAGCCCGAGGCCGTGTTGCTCGAAAAACTTGGCCGGCTCGGGTTGGCCGAGTGCGGTGGCGTCGATCCACGCCAAGTAGGTCGCTTCGACGGGCGGGAGCTTCAGCTCGGGCGCCTCGCGGGCGATGAAGGCGGCGAGAGTGTCGCGGTTGCCTTGCAGATACGCGACGAGTTCGCGGCGCCACGGTTCGCCATCGCGATAGGCGGCCTCGGCGGCGGCGTACGCGAGCGGCGAGAGGTCGGGCGGGACGAGGCCGGCGCGGGCGCCGAGCATGCGTTTGCGGATGTCGGCGTCGGGCACGATGGCGAAGGCGAGGCCGAGGCCGGGGAGGTTGAAAGTCTTGCTCGGTGCCTGGAGCGTGATGGTGCGCGCGGCGAGTTCGGGCGAGAGCGTGGCGGCGGGGATGTGCTGGCGGCCGTCGAACTCGAGTCCGGCATGGATCTCGTCGGAGCAGAGCCAGAGGTCGCGCTCGAGGCAGAAGGCGCCGAGGCGCTCGAGTTCGTCGCGGGTCCAAGCGCGGCCGACCGGGTTGTGCGGGTGGCAGAGGAGCAGGAGGCGGGCGTCGGCCGGGGTGCGGTCGGCGAGGGCGACGAAGTCGATTTCCCAGCGCTCGCCGGCGCGGCGCGCGAGGGGCACGTCGATGAGGCGACGTTGGGAGTTGGCGACGGCGCCGAAGAAGGGCGGATAGACCGGTGTGGGCACGAGCACGGCGTCGCCACGCTCGCCGATGGCGCGGCAGACGAGGTTCATCCCGCGGTTCACGCCGGGCGTGAAGACGATCCAGTCGGGATCGACCGTCCAGTTGTAGGTCCGCGCGAGATAGGCGACGATGGCCTCGATCGTGGTGCGCGGCGGGAGCGTGTAGCCGAAGACGCCGTGGTCGACACGGCGGTGCAGCGCTTCGAGCACGCACGGCGGCGAGGCGAAATCCATGTCGGCCACCCACATCGGGAGCACGTCGCGGCCGGCGTAACGTTCCCATTTTTCGCTGCCGGTGTTCCGGCGGTCGATGACGTGGTCGAAGTCGAAGGGCATCGCTGCGAGAAAGTGCGCCGGGGCGGCGTTGGCAACGGTGGAGTCGGCGAGGGGGAGGATTGCGGAATGCGCTCTCCCTCCGGAAGAGTCTTCAAGATTCCGGAATGCGGAATGCGCCCTTCTGCGGAGGAGTTCCAGGATTGCGGAATTCGGAAATCGGGCCGCGGGCTTGTGCGGACGCGCGCCGTATATCTCGCGGCGGGTGAGTTGGCGGTGGGGCGCGACGGAATTTCCCGCGGCGAAATGCCACACGCGGACAGCATGACGCAACTCACTGCGCGCCCTCCGCGAGCAGGTTTTTGATTGTGAGCGAGTAGCGCGCGGCACGACGCCGGCACCGCGTGTGCAACCTCGGGGGGCAGTTCAGCAAACAACTTCCGAGAACCTGAAACCCGAAACCAGAAAGGAAACCGCCATGAAGATCGTTCGCTATCACCAACCCACCGCTTCCGCTCTCTCGCCCTTCGCGGGCTACGCCGGCCGCAATCCGTTGGTCGCGTTCGAGCGCGAGTTCGACCGTCTGTTCAATGGTGCCGTCGGCGAGATGTTCACGCTCGCGCCGGAACTCGGTGGAGGCGCCGGCGCCCGCTTCGCCGTCGATCTCTACGAGGACAAGGACAACACGTACGTGCGCGCCGAGCTGCCGGGTGTCGACCGCAAGGCGATCTCTGTCGAGATGGTCAACGACTACCTGACGATCTCCGGCTCGCGCCAGACCTTCGGTGCCGACGGCAAGGAGACCGCTGCGGCGGAGTTCTCCCGTTCGATCGCCATCCCGGAGAGCGTGCAAGCCGACAAGGTCTCGGCCGCCTACGAAAACGGCGTGCTCACCGTGACATTGCCGAAACGCGAAGAGGCCAAGCCCCGCAAGGTCAGCGTCGAAGTGAAATGACAGCGGAGTAGCGGGTAGCGAGCAGGCGGATCAGGCAACGAAAGCTGCCGCCGCTCTGCTCACCACTGCACCAGCAAATCGATGCCGCCAATCCACCAACCCGAAACGCTAAACCCGAAACCCAATTCCCAGGAGGAATCACCATGACGTTCTTCAACACCCTTCTTTCCAACCGCCACCAAGCGCAGGCCGCCGGCGCTGCTGCGCCAGCGCCGACCGTGACCCCGCGCTATGAAATCAAAGAAAACCCGGACGCCTTCGGCCTCGAAGTCTGGCTGCCCGGCGTGACCAAGGACGGACTCGAACTCACCATCGACGACGGCGAGCTCACCATCGTGGGTCGCCGGAGCTGGAAGAAGCCGGAGGGCTGGTCGCAACTCTACCGCGAGACGCCGCTGGCCGACTTCAGCCTGACACTGTCGCACGACAACACCTTCGACGCCGACAAGGTGAACGCCGAGCTCCGCGACGGCGTGATGCGCGTGACGTTGCCGAAATCCGAATCGATCAAACCGCGGAAGATCGCGATCAGCTGATCCCGCCGACCGGGCGCCGAGGGGCGCGCCCGACCACTCTGTGTGCAGGATTGTTTGGGGTAACCCCGCCGGGCGCCCAGCGCGTCCGGCGGGTTTTCGTTTCTTGTGGTCATGGCGCGCGCCGCGTCGCGCGGCGGCGGGATTGACAGCCGGGGGCCGGCTCGTGTCATCGCCGCTCCCATGAAGCTCGTCCGCCGTATCCTTGCTGTTGGTCTGATCGTGGGCTCCGCGGTCTGGTCGTTTGCCCAGGAGGCCGCGCCCGCCGCGTCGGCGACTGCGCCGGCTCCCGCCGCCGGTGTCGACCAGGCGACGCTCACGACTCAGGCCGCCGCCGCGGTGGTCACCGCGAAGGACGCTCCGCGCCCGCCAGACTTCCTCGAGCACCTGGTCGACGTGGTGCTCGCGCTTTTCGACGTGAAGAGCAGCGGCAACACCGCGACGCACTACATCATCGCGGCGCTGTTTCTCGTGGGCGCGTTTCTGTTGCGCCACGTGGTGACGACGATCCTGTTCGGCCTGCTCAAGCGCCTCGCGTCAAAGACGGAGACGACGCTCGACGACAAACTTTTCGGCGCACTCGAGGGCCCGGTGGCGACGTTGATCTCGGTCGCCGGTGCCGTGGCGGCGCTCAAGGTTCTCAAGCTCTCCGAGACGAGCGACATCACCGTGCGATACGTGTCGACGGTCGCGTTTTCCGTGGTGGTCCTGTGGGGGTTGTTGCGGGCGTTCGGAGCGATCCTCGACCACGCGCAGGAGGTCGCGACCCAGCGGCAGATGGGAATCGCGGCGTTCATGCCGTGGATCAAGAAGACGCTGATCGTGCTCTTCGTGATCTTCGGCGTGCTGCTGATCGCGCAGAGCCTGGGTGCTGATGTGAAGGCGTTCCTCGCCGGCCTCGGTATCGGCGGCTTGGCCTTCGCCCTCGCGGCGCAGGACACGATTGCCAACGTCTTCGGCTCGGTGGTCGTCGCGATCGACCAGCCGTTCAAGGTCGGCGAGACCGTGCAGATCGGCGGTAACACCGGGACGGTGGAGGACATCGGCCTGCGTTCGACGCGCATCCGCAAGGTCGACCGCAGCCTCGTCGTGATTCCGAACAAAGCCGTGGCCGGCGAGAACATCGTCAACCTCTCGCGTTTCAACGGTCGGCGCGTCGAGCAGGTGCTCGGGCTGACCTACGCCACGACGGCGGCGCAGATGGAGGAGCTCGTGGCCGAGCTGCGCCGGATGTTGCAGGCCGAAGCCGAGATCGATCCGACGTCGATCCACGTCTACTTCCGCGACTTTAACACCTCGTCGATGGACATCTGGATCGTCTTCAACGTGAAGGATCCCGATTTCGCGAAACACATGGTCCTGCGGCAGCGCCTCAACCTCGCCTTCATGCGCGCGATCGAGGCCCGCGGTCTGTCGATGGCGTTCCCGACGCAGACGATCCAGTTCGATGGCGAGATCGCGAAACGCCTCGCAGCCGGGCCGCGCGCTGCGAGCTGAGTTCCGCTTGAGTGGCGTCGCTCGCGAGAGCGGCGATGGCGGGATATCGCGCCGGGCGACGGAGAAGCTGCTCTCGCGAGCAGCTCCACGACGCAGAGGGACGAAAACGCTTCCGGCAGCGCGGCCGCTTACGGCTCGCGGATGGAGTTGGTATGGACCGAGACGACTTGGTTGGACGGCCCGACCTGTACGATACGCGCGGAGTGTTGCGGCACTTCCTTCGGCTCGAGTCCGAGGTACGCGCAGATGATCACGCGGTCGCCGACATCGACCAGGCGCGCGGCGGCACCGTTGATCTGGATTTGCCCGGGCTCGCCGTAGATCACGTAGGTCGTGAAACGCGCGCCGTTGTTGATGTCGTAGATGTCGACCTGCTCGAACTCGAGCAGACCGGCTTCGCGGCAAAGCGCGCGGTCGATCGAGATCGAACCCTCGTAATCGGGATCGGCCGAGGTGACGACGGCGCGGTGGAGCTTGGCGCGGAGGAAAGTCCTAAGCATAGGCGAAGGCGTGAAGGCCGAGGAGAATCAGATCGGGCACGAGCTCGGCAAAGAGATTATCGCGCGAAAATCTGGCGGCGTTTCCACCCGTGGCGAGGACGAGCGGGCGTTTCCGCCCGTAGATTTCCTGCGAGATCCGGCCGACGAGTTCGCGCACCGCGCCCACATGGCCGAAGTGCAACCCCGCGGCGATCGCCTCGTGCGGGCTCCGGCCCACTGCGCTCGCCGGGGCTGCGCCGCCGACCTTCGGCAGCTGGGCGGTGCGCGTGGCGAGCATCTCGCTCCACAGACCGAAACCGGGGAGAATCGCGCCGCCGGCGACGATACCGGTCGCCGTCACGGCCGTGACGGTCGTGGCGGTGCCGAAATCGATCACGATCCGGTCGCGCCCCGGAAAACTCGTGTGCGCGCCGAGTGCCGCGGCCACGCGGTCGGCGCCGAGCTCGCGCGGGCGCTTGTAGGCGATCGTGAGCCCGTGAGCGCTCTCGGCGCGCAGCACGCGCGGCGCGAGCCCGGTGGCATGTTTCGCCGCCGCGCAGAGCGGTAGTGTGAGCTCGGGCACGACGGAGCAGAGCGCGACGCGATCGAAGTCGCCGCGCGCTTCCGTGCCGACGAAGCGGCGCAGCTTCGCCTCGGCTTTGACGTCCGCGACGGGCGTGCGGAAGCGGCGCTCGAGCCGGCCGAGGTCGATGATGCCGCCGGCCAGCGAAGTGTTGCCGATGGTGAGAAGCAGAACGCGCATCGCCGCGGAAGTTAGTTTCCCGAACGCCGCTCGCCAACTGCAACTTGGCGGGGCCGGACCACCGCACGTTGTGCTCGAAACGGGGGCACCGCGTGCGCCAGAGTGGCGGCGTTTTTCCGCCATGACCATCACCACCCTCGGCGAACCCCGTTTCGACTCCCCGCTGCGCCAGCACGTATGCGACGATGTGCGCGTGCCCGCCTCGCTCCTGCGCCCGCGCGGCGCGCCGGCGCCGGCCGACGAGGGGTTCGAACTCGCGGGACCGCGAACGAAACTGTTCTTCGCCCCGGGCGCGGTGCGCGCGGGCATCGTGACCTGCGGCGGGTTGTGCCCAGGAATCAACAACGTCATCCGCTCGCTGTTCCTCGAGCTGCACCACGCATACGGCGTGACGGAGATCCTCGGTTTTCGCGAGGGCTACCGCGGACTCGACCCGGCGCGCGGCCGGCCGCCGCTGCGGCTCACCGTCGACGACGTGGACCAGATCCACACCGAGGGCGGCACGATCCTCGGCACGTCGCGCGGGCCGGTGGACACCGGCATCGCGGTCGACCACCTCATGGCGCTCGGCGTAAACGTGCTCTTCACCATCGGCGGCGACGGCACGCAGCGCGGCGGCAACGACCTGTTCCAGGAGGCGCGCCGGCGCGGCTACCCGCTCGCCGTGGTGGGCGTGCCGAAGACGGTCGACAACGACGTGGCATTCGTCGCGCGCACGTTCGGCTACTTCACCGCGGTCGAGGAGGCGGCGAAGGTGCTCACCTGTGCGCACACCGAGGCGCACAGTGTGCGCAACGGCATCTCCATCGTTAAACTCATGGGGCGCGACGCGGGGTTCATCACCGTGGGCGCGACGTTGGCCAGCCAGGACGTTAACTTCTGCCTGATCCCGGAGGTGCCGTTCCGCCTCGAGGGCCGCGGCGGTTTTCTTGTTGCACTCAAGAAACGGGTACTCGACCGCAACCACGCGCTCATCGCCGTGGCCGAGGGCGCGGGACAGGATCTGGTGAACGGCCCGGCCGCGGGCCAGGACGCCTCGGGCAACGCGAAGCTGAAGGACATCGGGGCGTTTCTGCGCGACGAGATCGCCGCGTACTTCAAGGCCGAGCAGATCGAGACGACGATCCGCTACATCGACCCGAGTTACATCGTGCGCAGCGTGCCGGCCGATGCCGAGGACGCGATCCTCTGCGACCAGTTTGCGCGGCACGCCGTGCACGCGGCGATGGCGGGCAAGACCGGTCTTGTGATCGGCCAGATGCACGACGAGTTCGTGCACGTGCCGATCGAATTGTTGGCGACGCAGCGCAAACGCGTCGACCCGGACGGCGCCCTGTGGCGCTCCGCGCTCTCGGCGACCGGCCAGCCTGCGCGATTCGAGTAGAGCGGCGCAGCGCGCGACGGATTCGGAAAGCGAAATCTGGAACTCAGGAAATCAGGAACGGCCGATCGGTAGGTCGGGGTTTACCCCCGACTTCCGGAAGAGTCGGGCGTGAAGCCCGACCTACAGACGGAGAGAACGACCGATGCTGCGGCGCCGGTGCAGGCCGGGCAGCTACTTCCGCAGAAACTCGTGGAGCGCATCGACGAGCGCGGGCACGCCGGCGACGCGTTGCGGTGTGCTGACCGGATCGCGGTAGAGATGAAACGGATGCAGGGGCGCGCGGCGGATCTCGTGCAGGTCGTTGTGCACGGTGAGATCGACGCCGCCCGCGGCCCATTGCGCGGCGACAGCCTCGCGCGCCGAATCTGCATCGGCGCCGACGGTGAACTTGAAACCGACCACTCTCAGCGGGCGCGGCGACATGGCCTTGAGCTGCGGGAGGATCTTCGGGGTGCGCACGAGGCGCACGACGAGTTCGTCGACATCGGAGCGGATTTTCCCGACTTGTGCGAGGTCGGGTCGGTAGTCGGCCACGGCGGCGGTCATGACGACGGCGTCGAAGCCGCCGGCCGCGAGCCGGCGCTGGAGTTTCGCGAGCAGGTCGGCGCAGGAGGAGAAAGTCTCGCTGTCGTGGACGTGTTGCGGCCGCGCCGCGTTTTCCCCGCGCAGCAGTGCGACATCGTGCCCGAGCGCGAGCAGGCCGTCGGCGAGGGCGGCGCCGGTCGCGCCGGAGCTGACGTTGGAAACGAACCGCACTTCATCGAGCGGCTCGCGTGTGGCTCCGGCGGTGACAAGGAGGCGCATGGGCGGGAGGCGAGAGGCTAGAGGGGAGAGTCGAGAGGTGCGGCGAACAGTACGACGGATTGGCCCGTGTCGGTCGGGTTTATCCCCGACTGCCGGAAGAATCGGGCGTGAAGCCTGACCTGCGGGAACGCGGTTCTGTTACGTTCATCCGAGCGTCTTGAGGACCTCGACGGCGATGGACTCGGGATCGGGGAGACGGCCGGGGCCTCCTTCGCCGCAGGCGTGCATGCCTTCGGCCGGTTCGATGAAGCGCACGCCCCAGCTGCGGAGCTTGGCGGCGCCGGCCTGCGTGGCAGGATGGAGCCACATGCGGTGGTTCATGGCGGGGACGACGAGCCACGGTTTCTTGTCGAGTTCCCAAGCGAGGAAGAGCGTGCCGAGGAGATCGTCGGCGATGCCGGCGGCGAGGCGGTTGATGGAGTTGGCGGTGGCCGGGCAGACGAGCGCGAGGTCGGCGTTGCGGGCGAACTCGATGTGGTCGAGCGCGGCGCCGTCGGTCCACATGTCGTCGTACACGCGGCGGCCGGTGAGGCCCTCAAGGGTGGATTTGCCGATGAAGTGCAGCGCCGCGGGGGTCGTCACCGTTTGCACCGTCACGCCGGCTTGTGCGAGGCGCGAGATGGTGGTGGTGGCCTTGGCGCAGGCGATCGAGCCGGTGAGGAAGAAGAGGACGTTTTTCGAGGGCATGGGGGCAGGGAAAATGGAATCTAGAAGTTAGGATCTAGGAGCTGGGAGCCAAACAAGCGGAGCGGGATTGCGGGCTGCCGGATTGAACTTCTGGATTCTAGCTTCTAGCTCCTAACTCCTTTCCATTCAGCGGAAACTTTCCTTCTCACTGGGGAAGGCGCCCGTGCGGACGGCTTCGGCGTAGGCGGCGATGCCGGTCTTCATGACGGCGGCGGAATCGGCGAAGCGGCGGACGAACTTCGGTTTGAAGTCGGGGGTGAGACCGAGGAGATCGTGGAAGACGAGCACCTGGCCGTCGCAATCGGGGCCGGCGCCGATGCCGATGGTGGAGGCTTTGAGCGATTCGGTGACGGTCTTCGCCAAAGCGGCTGGCACACATTCGAGGACCATCGAGAAACAACCGGCCTCCTGGACGGCCAGCGCATCGGCGCGGAGTTGGGCGGCCTCGGCGGGTTCCTTGGCCTGCACCTTGTAGCCGCCGAGCGCGTGCACGGATTGTGGCGTGAGACCGAGGTGGCCCATGACGGGAATGCCGGACTCGACGAGATGGTGGAGGACGTCGGCGTGGCCGCGGACGCCCTCGGCCTTCACGGCGTGAGCGCCGGCGCGGAGGAGGGCGGCGGCGCTGTCGAGCGCGTGGGCGAAACCTTTGCGCACGGCGAGGAACGGGAGGTCGGCGACGATGAGCTTGTCGGGCGCGTTTTTCGCGACGAGGCGGGTATGCGTCGCCATGATCTCGGTGGTGGCGCCGAGCGTGTCGCGCTCGCCGTAGAGGGTCATCATCACGCTGTCTCCGACGAGCAGACAGTCGACGGGCGCGTCGGCCAGAAGGCGAGCGGACCAGGCGTCGTACGCCGTGATCACCACGATTTTGCGTCCCTCGGCCTTGGCGGCGGCGAACTCGCGAATCGTTTTCATGGGAGGGGCAGGAAACGGGATCCGGCCGCGAGGCGCAAGCCGGGCGTCGGGAGGCGCATGGTGCGCGTTTGCGGTCGCGACGGGCGGGCGAGGGTGTTCCGATGGGCTGCATGAAGATCGACGCCAACGACCTGCTGGAAAGGTTCTGCCGCTACGTGCGGCTCGAGACGCGGAGTGACGGGCACTCGGAGACGACGCCGAGCACGCCGGGTCAGTGGGATCTGTTGCGCCTGCTCGAACGCGAACTGCGCGAGATCGGCGCGAGCGAAGTCGAGATCGGCGAGCACGGCTATGTGCTGGCGACGATCCCGGCGGCGGCGGGCTGCGAGGCGGCGCCGACGATCGCATGGTTCGCGCATGCCGACACGGCGACGGAGTTGCCCGGCGGCGCGACGCCGCTCGTGCACCGCGCGTGGGACGGGAAGCCGATCGTGTTGCCCGACGATCCGACGCAGGTGCTCAGCGTGGAGAACTCGCCCCACCTGCGCGGCGCGATCGGGCAGGATGTGATCACGGCCAGCGGCAAGACGTTGCTCGGCGCCGACGACAAGGCGGGCGTGGCGATCGTGATGGCGACGGCGCGGCACTTGTTGCGGCATCCGGAGCTCAAGCACGGGAAGATCCGGCTCTGTTTCAATCCCGACGAGGAGATCGGTCGCGGCGTGGACAAGCTCGACTTGGAGCGTGTGGGCGCGGTGGCGGCGTACACGCTCGATGGCGAGTCGCCCGGCGAGATCGACTGGGAGACGTTTTCGGCCGACGCGGCCACGGTGACCATCCGCGGTGTGGCGAGCCATCCGGGTTGGGCGAAGGATGTGATGGTGAACGCGCTGCGGCTTGCGGGGCGCTTTGTGGCTTCGCTGCCGATGGAGTGCTCGCCGGAGCGCACGGCGGACCGCGACGGCTTCGTGCATCCGACGGAGATCTCCGGCAACAGCGAGCGCGCGACGGTGCGGCTGATTCTGCGCGACTTCGAACTCGGCGGACTCGCGGCGAAGAGGGCGGTGGTCGAGCGCGCGGCGGCGGAACTGCGCGCGGCCGAGCCGCGGGCGCAGGTCGAGGTCGCGTTCGCCGAGCAGTACCGGAATATGCGTTACTGGCTCGAGAAGGACATGCGCTCGGTGGAGCTCGCGCAGGCGGCGGTGCGGGCCTGCGGGCTGGAACCGAAGCTGCGCTCGGTGCGAGGCGGCACGGACGGCTCGAAGCTCACGGCGCGCGGGCTGCTCACGCCGAACGTTTTCACCGGGATGCACGAGGTGCACAGCCAGCGCGAGTGGGTGACGTTGCAGGATATGGAGAAG
>DATGXO010000187.1:0-21338 GCA_035298965.1 Opitutaceae bacterium
GGCGCACGCCGGGCGTGGCGCGCACGAGCACGCGTTCGAGACCTTCCGCCAGCCGCGCGGGCTCGATGCCGGCGAGATGCTGGCCGAGCAGTTGCCGCACGTGCAGCAGGCGCGCGGCGGCGAGATCGCGCACCGTCTCCGGCCGCGGCCAGGGAAACGTAAGCGCCTCCTCGGGCACAAGGGCGCTGTCGAAGACGAACCGCCGCGCCGTGCGGAGCAGATACTGGTAGTCCGCGATCTTGCGGCAGGCCGAGAAATGGTGCGCCCAGTAGTAGACCGGTAGATCCGGCTCGAGCAGCGTCGACACCCGATCGGAGACGAACGCCCGCGTTTCCTGCGGGTACGCGAGGATCAGCGCCTCGGTGCAGCTCATCTCGCGACGCGAGCTGCCGACGAAGCATTGCGAGTAAAGCTTCGCCAACATCGGCGCGTCGGGAGCCGCCTCGGCGAGCGGCACAAGCGCGATCACGCGGCACGGGTGGTCCTGCGCAAACCGCAGCGCCAGGCCGAACTGCGCCACGGCCTCGTCGGGCGTGGTCGGCAGGCCGAAATGGATCACAAGGTTGAGCTGCGAGGCGCGAAACTCCGAGGGGGCGCCCTGCCCCGCGGGCACATCACTCTCCCAGATCTGCTCGAGCGCGCGGCGCATGTCGGCCACCGGCACCTCGATCCCAGGCAAGGCGGCAAAGACGGCATTCGCGAGCGCAGCCGGTGCGGGGCTGGAGGCGCCGGCGCTCACGGTTTCCTCCACTCGTGGCCGCTTCCGGCGAGCAACGCGTCCGCGCTCGCCGGCCCCCAGGATCCGGCTACGTAGCTGTCCATGCCCTCGCGCCCGGCGGCGGCCCAGGACTCGAGCAACGGCGTGTAGAGGCGCCAGGAGGCCTCGGCCTCGTCGCCGCGGATGAAGAGCGTGCCGTCGCCGATCATCGCATCGAGCACGAGCCGTTCGTAGGCCTCGGGTGTGTTGGAGCCGAAGGTCGTGTGGTACGCGTAGCGCATCTTCACCGGCTGGATGCGCGTCTCGAGGCCGGGCACCTTGCCGTTGAGCAGCACGGTCATGCCCTCGTCGGGCTGGATCTGGAACGCGAGTGTGTTGTGCGCGACGGCGTAGTGGTCGCTGCCGGCGAAGAGCGCGCCGGGCGGACGCCGGAAATGCAGCGCGATCTCGGTCACGCGGCGGGCCATGCGTTTGCCCGAGCGCAGGTAGAACGGCACGCCCGCCCAGCGCCAGCTGTCGATGAACAACCGCACGCCGGCGTACGTCTCCGTCGCCGATTCCGGCCGGATCCCGTGCTCCTCGAGGTAGCCGGGCACCTTCTGTCCTCCCGCGAGTCCGGCGGCGTACTGCGCGCGCGCGGCATCGCCGTCGCGGCCGAGCCGCAGCGGCCGGATCGCCTTCAAAACCTTCACCTTCTCGTCGCGCACCGCCTCGGCATCGAGCGACACCGGCGGCTCCATCGCGGTGAGCGCGAGCAGCTGCATGGTGTGGTTCTGGATCATGTCGCGCAGCGCGCCGCTCTGTTCGTAGTAACCGCCGCGCGTGCCGACGCCGACCTCCTCCGCCACGGTGATCTGCACGCAATCGACGTAGTTGCGGTTCCACAGCGGCTCGAAGATCGCGTTGGCGAACCGCTGCACGAGCAGGTCCTGCACGGTCTCCTTGCCGAGGTAGTGGTCGATGCGGAAGACCTGGTGCTCCTCGAGCACGCCGGCGATCGTGCGGTTCAGCTCCCGTGCGGTCGCGAGATCGCGGCCGAAGGGTTTCTCGATGACGACCTTCGTCGCGAGCGCCGTGCCCACGCCGCGGGCGGCGAGCCCGCTCGCGCCGAGGTTCTCCAGGATCGGGCGGAAGACCGTCGGCGGCGTCGAGATGTAGAACAGCACCTGCAACGCGCGCCCGGCGCCGCGCTCGAGCGCCTCGATCGCCTCGCGCAATCGCACGAAGGCCGCCGCTTCGTCGTAGCCGCCCGCGAGGAAATGCGTGCGGCTCGCGATGCGTTCCCAGATCTCGGGCGCGGGCGAGCGGCGCGAGAACTCGCGCACGGCCTCCGCCGCGGTGCGGCGAAACTCGTCGTCGGGCAACGGCGAGCGGCCGAAGCCGATCAGGTGAAATTCGGCCGGCAGGAGATTGTCGGCGGCGAGGTTGTAGAGGGCGGGCAGGAGCTTGCGGGCGGTGAGATCGCCCGAGGCGCCGAAGATGACGAGCACCGTCGGCGGCGCGCCGCGGTGCTTGCTCAAGCCCTGGAGAAACGGATGACGTTCCGGAGTGTTCATACGCGGCGGGTAGGCCGACGGGAGGCCGAAGGTTGTCGGAAGCCCGTTTCCCGCAACTTCCAAGTCGCGCGGCTCGCGGGCGATGTGGTCGCGCGCCAGCGGGAAATCTCCGCAGCGGGGACGCGGAGCGCGCCCGTGGCACTTTCCACCCAGCGGGCGAAATCGAGGCTTGGCGAAGGCGGCAGGGCTACTTTGCTTGGCGGCTTATTCAGACCGCTCGCCCCCAATTCGTGCGGTCATCCCCAACCAGAAGAGCCTGCCCAACCATGGACAAAGCCGCCCTGTTGAACGCCATCGTCGCCGCGCTGGCCGCCGAGTTTGCGATGCAGAACGAAGCCGCCGAAGACGCCCACAAGGAGGCGACCAACGACGAGAGCAGGGCCGAAGACCGGTACGACATGCGCGGGCAACTCGCCGCCTATCTCGCCGCCGGCCAGGCGAAACTCGCCGACGAGGTCGCCACCGCGATCAACGCCTTCCGCAATCTCACCCTGCGCGCCTTCTCGCCCGGCGAACCGGCGGCCGTCGGCGCCGTTATCCGCCTCGAAGCGCGCGGCGCCCGCAGCGTCTATTTCCTCGGGCCCGCGCACGGCGGTCTCGAGGTGCAGGTCAACGGCGACGAAGTCATGGTCGTCACCCCTTCCTCGCCGCTTGGCCGCTCGCTCATGGGCCGCAAGACCGGCGAACGCGTCGCGCTCCCGCAGGGCGCGCGCACCGTCGAGCACACGATCACCGCCGTGCAGTGAGACGAGGCGGAGCGGCGTGTCGATTGTCGGGCTGACGAACGACGCGAGCGATCTTCCCGCAGGAGAGCCCGCCGACGAACTCGGCGTCACCCCGGATTTCCGGCTCTCGCCGCTCGACACTCGTCCCTCGTCCGCCGCATCCCGGCCCCGTCCGCGCTCAGCGTTTGTCGAATTCCAGCCCGCGCTGACCCGCGAGCGCGCGGGCGAGCTGCAGGCGGTGGATCTTGGCGTTGTGCCGCACGTCGACCGGGAAACGGTCGACGAAATAGAAGATGCGCACCAGCGCCGTGTGCGGAAACGACTCGCCGAGCGCCCGCAGCTCGCGCCCGAGCGCGCGCTTCGCGTGGTCGCCCCGCGGACGCCGTTCCGGCCAGCACTCGACCGCGAGCGCCGCGACCTGTTTTCCGCGTGGACCGAAACCGATCAACGCGGTGCGCCGCACGCGGGGGTGCACGTTGAAGATCGGCTCGACGCAATCCGGGTAGAGCGCGCCGTGCGGCGTCTCCACGCGCTCGGCGATCCGGCCGCAAAACCAGAGCCGCCCATCCGCGTCGAGGTAACCGGCGTCGCCCATCCGATGCCAGACCGCCGCGCCGGCCGGCGCGGATGGCGGAATGCGGAACGCGGATTGGGGACTGGCCGGCAACGCGTCTTCTGAGTCGGCAGCGCCGCCCTCGTAGATTTTCGCGCGCGCGGTCGGCTCCGGCAACAGGTCGTAGGCTTTCGTCACCACCGGCCCGCGCACGATGATTTCGCCGATCTCGCCGCATGGCAGCTCACGCGCCTCCGAGAGCGTGGCGATCGGGCCGTCGACGAGCGCGATCACGCGCGCCGCCATCTCGCCCACGGTGCGCCCCACGCACGTGCCGCGCCCGCGCAACGTCTCCGCCGCGGCACCTGCATGTGCGCGGGACATCTGTGGCGCCGCTCCCGAGAGCGGCAACTCCGGTTTCCGCTCTCCGGTTTCCGGTTTTCCGATGATTTCCTCGGCCGACACGCTGCTCACCGGCAACGCCTCCGTGGCGCCGTACGGCGAATGAAGCTGCGCTCCGGGAAACACTTGCCGCATCAGCGCGAAGAGCGGCGGCGGCACCGGTGCGCCCGCCATCAGGATACGTTTCACGCCCGGCAACGTGATCCCGCGGTCGGCGCAGTAGCGCGCGACCTTCGTCCAGATCACCGGCGAGCCGAAGCTGTTCGTCACTCCGTTCTGCCGGATCGCCTGCACGAGGTGCGCGGGGTCGGCCGCCGCCGGGCGCGACGGATCGAGCTGTGGCACGACGGTGGTCATGCCAAGCGCGGGATTGAAGAGCGCGAAGACCGGCAGCACCGCGAGATCGACCTCGCCGGGCGCGATGCCGTACGTGGCGCGCACGAGCCGCACCTGCGCCTCGAACATCTCGTGCTCATAGCACACGCCCTTCGGCGCGCCCGTGGAGCCGGAGGTGAAGAGGATCGCCGCGAGGTCGTCGGCCGCCGTGGCCACGGCGGGAAACACCGGCACCGGGCCGCGCGCGAGTCGTTGCGCCGGGTTGCCGCTCACCCATAACCGCCGTGCGACCGAGCGGAACGAGTCGCGAAAGATCCACGACACCACCTGCGCGCTCGCGATGCCCAGCAGCACCCGCGGCTGCGTGCGCAGCACGCACGAGAGGAAGTTTTTCCGGCCCATGCCGGGATCGATCACGATCGGCGGCGCGCCGAGTTTGAAGAGGGCGAACACCGCCGCGATCAACGGCAGTCCCGGCCGCACGAGCACGAGCACGCGGTCGCCACGCCGCACGCCGGCGCGCGTCAACCGCCACGCCCACGCATCCGCCTCGGCGGCGAGCTCGGCGAAGTTCAGCTCCGCGTAGCGAATCGCCCCGCCCGCCGCACGCCCGAGCGGGATGCGCAACGCCGGCACCGCGGGTTGCTGCGCCGCCTGCGTCCAGAGGTGGCGGGAAACGTTGACGACATCGGCCTCGGCCATTCCCCCGCATGAAACCGCCGCCACGCCGGAAGCTTCAACGCCAATTCTGAAGCGCCGCAGCAAACGGAACGTTGGGGTCACCGGGCCCCGCACGCTCGCCTGCATGAGGTATGGACGGCTCTCCGAGCCGTCCGTTTGCCCGGTGGGCGTCATTCTCTTGCGTGCGGCTCAGTCGGTGAGCACCACAGGTCAGCTACGGCCTTGAGATCGTAGAAGGCCCGGGTGTGAATCCGACGAAGTCCGACGATGGACGAACCGAACATCAACCGACGCACCCAACCGTCTTCCGTAGTTCACTCGGGGCTTTCGCCCACCCCAGCTCTACGCCGACATTTGGAGCTTACCATGAAAAGACTCACGCTCGTGTTGCTGCTGCTCGCAGGCTCAACAGCCCAAGGCAGTAGTGGTAGCAGCTACGCGAACCGCAGCGGAATCTTCGAGTTCGACGACGTCGAAGCCGACTATCGGCTCTTCCTGTCCGCGTCGGTGTTCTCAGGCTACAAAGACATCGCTCACGTCTCCTACGCTGAACTGCCGGCATTCGGCCCCGAGCGCGGATTCTGGCTGCGCCCCGACGGCGAGACGTGTGTGGTCGTCTGGTCGGAGGCGACGACGAACCTTTGGTATTGGGCCGGATTCATGGCTCCCGCGGAAGACAACCCCCGCTGCGCGGGCCGGAGTCGGAAGGAACTTCTGGAGCTCGCGGCCAAAGAAGGCGTCGTGAAGTTCTATCAAGGCCGTATTCCTCGCGATCTGGGTGAACGCGTTTTGCGTGCCTGGCAAGCGGCGGTATTCCGCGATCGCCCACCAGCGCAGGCGCTCGGCCTCGATGGAGTCATTGCGGTTTTTGGCGCCTGCGATGCACACTCCAACGCGGCGTTCTGGACGGTGTGGTGTCCGCCGGTCGGAAGCAAAGCCGCGGCCTTGATGAAGATCGCGCACGGCATGCGCAGGTTGGTCGTCGAAAGGGAGGACATCGAGCTCCGCGCAGCCCTTCTGGAGCTGGATAAAGCAAACCCGCAGCCCGCAGCAGTAGCCCCGGAGCCGGAAAAGACCGCACTTCCCGAGCAGGACCGGCAGCCGGCCAAGCAGGGTCCGTGAGTCGCCTTCGATGAACCAGAGCGCGAATACCCGGCCGAAGCTGCCGAGCAAAGTTGCAACCGCCGTTTTTTGATCGTCTACTTCGGCGCCTTCGTCGCCGCTCTCCTGGGGCTCTGGCTTTTGCCAAAGGAAGAGACATCGCTGCGCAAGATCGCCTTGTTCCTGAGCTACGGCTTTGGGCTGCCGATTGTCGTCGGAGCCGGAACGCAAGTCCTCCGCAAAGTCGGCGTATGGAATGGTAAGTGAAGCGGCACAGAAGCGGGTGAACTGTCTGCGTACTCGAGTTCCTCGCGGCCGGAAGAAGCGCTCTCGCCGCCGAATGCCAACCACGCGCGCGGCCTCACCCTCACTCTGCCAGCGGGTGCACGGCGGCGACCCATTCGGCCACGGGCACGCCACCTTGCAGGTGTTCGACGATGATGCGTTCGCAGCGCTCGGGGGTGACGCCGCAGTACCACACGCCTTCCGGATACACGACCAGCCACGGCCCCCCGCGGCACATGCGCAGACACGCGGCCTTGGTGCGCAGCACCGGCAGGCCAGTGTCCTTCAGCCGGCGCTTGAGCCAATCCCATGTCGCGAGGCCAGCAGCCGAATCGCAGCAATCCGGCCCGACGCAGAGAAATACGTGGCGCCGCGCCGTCTCGAGCGACAACGCCGCGAATGCCGTGCGGGGGAACGTGGGTTCGGAGTCGGCCATGGCGGGAAGTTGGAGCGCGTCCGGCGGAGTTGTCCAACCAGCCGGCGCGCTGCGAGCCGCGTCGCATCTCACTTCAAGTCGTTTGTCAGCACGATCCGGTAGCGGGCCTTGCCGGCGCGGAGGTGGTCGAGGGCGTCGTTGATGCGCGAGAGCGGAAAATCCTCCGTGACCGGCGCGATCTGGTGGCGCGCGCAGAACTCGAGCATCTGCAGCGTCGTCGCCGGACTGCCGAGCGGTGAGCCTGACACCGATTTCTGCCCGCCGATGAGCGTGAACGCCGCCACCGGCACCGGCGTGAGCACCGCGCCCACGAAGTGCAGCCGGCCCTTCGGGGCGAGCGCGGCGAAGTACGCGTCCCAATCGAGCGCGACGTTCGCCGTCAC
Organism: Opitutaceae bacterium; assembly: GCA_035298965.1. Taxonomy (GTDB): domain Bacteria; phylum Verrucomicrobiota; class Verrucomicrobiia; order Opitutales; family Opitutaceae; genus CAJCBL01. The sequence continues at coordinate 7,177 of DATGXO010000187.1, forward strand.
GAGGATGAAGTTGAGCCGCCCGGCGAGTTTCTTCACCGCGGCGCCGTCGCGCGAATCGACCACCTCGTGCGCGCCGAGCGCCTTCGCCTCGGCAGCCTTTGCGAGGTTCGACGAAAACGCCACGACCTCGCAGCCCCACTTCGCGAGAAACTGGAGCGCGAGATGCCCGAGCCCGCCGACGCCGACCACGCCCACACGGTCCGTCGGCCGCACGCCGGCTTGGATGATTGGGTTGAATACGGTGATGCCGCCGCAGAACAGCGGACCAGCCCGGTGCGCGTCGACGCCCGCCGGGATCGGCGTGGCCCAGAGCCAGTGCACGCGCACCCGTTCGGCGAAGCCGCCGTGGCGGCCGACGATGGTCTGCTCGCCGTTGGAACAGAGGTTGTGGTCGCCCGCCAAGCATTGCGGGCAACACAGGCAACTCCCCGCGTACCAGCCCACGCCCACGAGATCGCCGACCTTCACCCGTTTCACCGCCGGTCCGGCCGCGATCACCCGGCCGACCGCCTCGTGTCCGCCGACAAATGGGTAGCTCGTCTGCCCCCACTCGTTGTCGAGCATCGAGAGATCCGAGTGGCAGACGCCGCACGTCTCGACAGCGACCTCGACCTGCTCGTCACCGAGCGGTCCGGGTTCGTAGGAAAACGACTCGAGCGGGCGACCCGCGGTGTTGGCGGCAAAGGCACGGATGGACATGGCCGCGCAAGCTGCGCGAGAGCCCAATGGGGTCAAACGCACCGCGCCGCCACGTTCACCGCGTGAAGAAGAACCACTCCGGCCGCGCCTGCACGAACAGAGCAAACAGGTAGAGCAGCCCGCCCGCGCCAAACAGCGACCACGCCCAGCCGATGCCGCGCCACGGCAGATCGTAGTACTTCTCCAGCAGAAACAGGCAGAAGAAGGTGCCGCCGAGCCCGAGCAGGTGCGGCACGCCGTGCACGCTGCCGAAATAGATCGTCGCCACTCCCACAACACACGTGACCACCTGGATCGCCGCGTACCGCGACCAGAACCGCCGGCCCGCCCAGCGTCGGCCGTCGTAACGCCGGCTCGCGAGGATCAACAATCCGAGCAGCAGCACGAACGCCCCGAGAAACCCCATCCCTGCGCGAAACGGCTTCAGCCAGTCCGCCGCCACGCCCGCACAGTGCAGCGCCACATGGGCCGCCAACAACACCCCCGCCGCAATCGTCGCGCGGGGGACGGCGGCCCGGTCGCGAAAGCCGATCATCACGAGCCCGGGAATCATCCCCGCCGCGAAGCCCAGCCCGGTGAGCACCGCGCCCACCGCGAGAAAGCCGAGCGTCTCGCTGCCGTAGCCTGCCGCGGCCCCACCCCACACCACCGCGAACAACCAAGGAGCCCATTGCTCACAACTCAGCCGGTGCCTCTGGCAACTGTACGCGAGGACCGCGACCAGCCCGAGGCAGCCCGGTAACACCGGCGCCAGCCGGAAGCCGGCGGGCATGATCGCCCCGGCGAGAACCCCCGCGCCGCACAACGCATAGAAGCCGGTCTCCCAAGCCCACGGCGGTACGCGCAACAGCAGCCGCCCGAGGTAGTGACGTGCCAGAAATCCAGATGCCGCCACGACGATCACCGCCCCGATCGTCCACAGGACGTGCGCGAAGGTGAACCAGCCGCGCCGCCGCTCGCTCCGGCCGGCCGCCACGCCGGTGGCTTGATTCAACTCGGTTCGGGTGCGCACACGTCCGCCGGTCAGCTGCGCCGCCTCGTCCAGCAGCCGACGCTCGATCGCGCGATCGGCATCGACCTCGACACCCTGCCGCCGCAGCTGGTCGATCAGCTCGAGGTTCGAGCCGAGCCGCGCCAGAGCGTCCGGCACCGGAGCCGCCGGGGGCTCGCCCACCAGCGGCTCCGCCGTGCCAGCTACGAGCGAAACAGGGGCTGCACACCACAATGAGACCACAAGGCAAGCCGCAGCCGCGACACGGCACATCCGGAACCAGTCCGCGGGAAAACGAATAGACACGGCGTGAGAAAACCGCCGGGCCGCAACGGCGTCAACGCACCCGCCGGACGGGTGTCCCGTTTTGCGCGACTCGGGCGCTCCGGTTGGCGACTCCGCCCGATCCACCGTATCAACCGATACACCGGACGGATCCGCGCCCCGCCGAAGATTCCCGTGTAGTTTCCGGGGTTGTGGCGTTAACTGGGATATGCGCTCGCTTCTTCGTCCCCTGGCTCTCGCCACCTCCGCCCTCGTCGCCTGCGCCGGACTTTCCGGCCAGACTCCGACCGCGCCCGCCGCCGCCCCGGCGGCGTTTCCCCATGTCGTGCTCGACAACACCGAGCTGCGCCCGCTGCACAGCACCGTCACCGGCCGCGACTACCTGCTCTATATCGGCTATCCGGATTCATACCGCAGCCACCCCGAGCGCCGCTATCCGGTCGTCTACCTGACCGATGCCTATTGGGGTTTCGTGAAAACGTACTCGCTCGGCTCGTCGCTCTGGTATGACCAGATCGTACCCGAGTACATCGTCGTCGGGATCGGCTACACCAGCGACAACGTCGACTACGGCAAGGAGCGGCTCTTCGAACTCGCGCCGAGCGCGATGAAGCACGGCTTCGCCAAAGGCGTGGAGCATCAGGGCGGCGCGCGGCAGTTTCTTACCGCGCTCAAGACCGAGGTGATTCCGTATGTGGAGAACAATCTCCGCGCGGATCCCTCGCTCCGCGTGATGGCCGGCGGCTCCCTCGGCGGGCTGTTCAGCCTGTTCTGCATGTACGAGGAACCCGGGCTGTTTCAGGGCATCATCGCGGCCTCGCCGGCCGTCGATTGGGACCATCGCTGGCTCGCGCGCCGCGAGAGCGAACTACGCGACGCCGCCCGCGGCGACGACTACAAGGGCACCTATCGCGTGCCGACTCGGCTCTACATGAGCGTGGGCACCGCGGAGTGGCCGGAGTTCGTCGGCGCGGTGAAGAGCTTCAACGAGACGATCCTGTCCGGCGCCTACGCGGACTTCGCGTACAAGTTCCAGCTCATCGAGGGCGAGCGCCACGGCGGCACCGTGGCGGAGGCGTTCAACCGCGGCCTGCGTTTTGTCTTCGAACCGCGGATGCCCTCGCCGACGATACCGTGAACGCGTCTCCCGCGCCGGACCGGCCAGGAGCGCGGTCAGCTGTGGAGTGCAGCGGCACGAGATCGCGTCTCGGTGCCTTCGCCTCCGTGATTCAGAAGAGCGCGAGTTGCAGCGACGAGTCGGCGGACTTGCGCCGGCGCCGGCCGGAGGCGGCGAGCCGCGTCACGTGAAATACGAGACGCGAGACCGTGCGGCCGTCGGGCCGGTGCACGGCCTGGGTGGTCGCTTCGGCCTCGATCTCGACGGCGCGACCGGGCGCTAGCTCGGGCGGCAGCGGCGCCACGGGGTCGCCATCCATCTGGAAACGCAGGATCGACTCGGCGCCGTGCTCGTCGCGCACACGGGCGGCGAAGCAGATGACCTTCCGGCCCGAGGGCGTGTAACGGGTTTCTGGCGCGAACGGAATCCAACCGGAGAAATGGCAGGCGTTCATCGCTCGGAGGGGTTGCCTTCCTATCGGCGCGGGCCGCGACGGACTTGAGCCGCGAAACGCCGCGACCGGGCGTTTTCCCGGGGCGCTCCGCGGCATCGAAGCCGGCGGCGGCGGGCGCAAGTGCCGCGATGGGCCGCAGACACCGAACTCCTTGCCTCGACGCGTTTCGCCGCCAGCATTCGGCGGCACGGCCATGGTCTGGTTGCTCACGCTCGTCCCGTTCTTCTTCGCCTTCGAGATCTGGCAACTCGTGCTCTGCGAGCGCTACCTCGGGCTGCGGCAGTTGGCCACCGGGCGCGACCCGCGCACGTTGCCGCTCGGCGAGCGACGGGCCTTCGCGTGGACGGTCGCGTTGTTTCTCTACTGGATCTGGATGGGGCTGCTGCTCGGCGGCTCGGTCGGCCGGTTGCAGGCGCTGGCGTTGTTCCTGATCAGTCTCGCCGGTTTCACGTTGCGCCGGAATTCGCCGCGCAAATGGGTGCTCGTCATCCTCACCTTCGAGGGAGCACTGCGCATCGGCATGCTCGTCTCGCTCGTGGGCGTGATTTGGAAACAGCTGCGTTGAAGCGGCCGTCCAGGGTCGAGAGACGAGCGTCGAGAGCCGGAGCGGCCGATGATTCCGACCGCAGACGCCGCTTCGCCAGCCGCGCGCTTGCCGGGCTGCGCGCCGGCCGCCACGCTCCGCCGCCATGCTCGTCCACCTCGTGCGTTTCTACCTGCGCCCCGATCTCGCCAACGAACGCCGCGCCGCGCTTCGCGCCGGGCTCGAATCGCTCCGTACGATTCCGACCGTGCGCCAGCTCCTCGTCGGCACCCCGGCGCCCGTGCCCTCGCGCCCGGTGATCGACAACGAGTACGGCTTCGCGCTCACGGTGCTCTTCGACGACCTCGCCGGTCACGACACCTACCAGTCGCACCCGACGCACCTCAAGTTCGTCGCCGACCACAAGGACTGCTGGACGCGCGTCGCGGTGGTCGACGCCGCCTGACGCCGCACCGCCCGCATCCACGTTTCCTTCCACCCACCGATGGCCGCCCCGAAAACACCGCCGCCGCCCGCCGCCAGTTGCCGGCTCGAGGTGAAGGTCATCCCCGGCGCCTCGCGCGACGAAGTCGTCGGCACGATGGGCAACGCCGTGAAGATCAAGCTGCGCGCGCCGCCGGTCGAAGGCCGCGCGAACGAGGCGCTCGTCGAGTTCCTCGCCGCGAAACTCGGGCTCCCGCGTCGCGCCGTTTCCGTCGATCGCGGCGACACCTCGCGTCAGAAACTCCTCCGCATCGAGGGTCTCGATCTCTCCGCTGTGCGCGCCAAACTCGGCGTGTGAGCGAAGCCTCCCGTGATCGCAGCAACCGTGCGGCTTTCGCGGCTGACGCGAAACGTTCACGAGTTCCGCGCACGGCGCCGCCGCTCAGCCGTCCGGCCTTACTCGCTCTTGCGCACGAAGCAGGCCTTCAGCGCCATCGCCACGCCGTCGATCTTGCAGTCGATCTCGTGGTCGCCGTCGACGAGGCGGATGTTCTTGGCCTTCGCGCCACCCTTCAGCACGCCCGAGCCGCCGCGCAGTTTCAGGTCTTTGATGAGCACCACGGTGTCGCCGTCGGCGAGCGGAGTGCCATTGGCGTCTTTGACCACCTTCGCCGCCTCGGGCGCGGCTTCCTTGGGCCACTCGTGGCCGCAGGTGGCGCACTCCCAGTGGTCGGAGTGACTGAGCACGTCTTCGAGGGAACAGGCAGGGCAGGTCGGTTTGGTCATCGCGTGGCAGGAAACTGCGAAACGTGCCGCCGCGTCGCCGGCGGGAGCAAGCGCGGAATCCATCTTCCCCATGAAACAACGACACACGGGCCGGCCGCTTGCCTCGCCCGGCGCGGCATGGCAGTCCTCTGCGCAACTCCCGATCCGATGAAGAAGCCCGCCACCACCCAGGCTCCCTCCGCCGACGCACTCGCCGCCGCCCTCGGGCCAACCGCCTCAGCCTGGCGGTTGCTCGTCGAGGATCTCGAGTTCGATTTCCCGGGGCTGAAGCAGGAGTGGAAGCCGACGAAGCTCGAGTTCGGCCGCGTGTGCCTGCTAAAGCACAAGGCGCGCACGCTCGTCTACCTGATCCCACGCCAAGGCGACTTCGAGGCGTCGGTCGTGCTCGGTCCGCGCGCGGTGATCCTGGCGCTGGCCGGCGATCTGCCCGCATCCACGAAGCGCCTGATCGAGGAGGCGAAGCCGTACGTCGAGGGCCGCAGCATCCGTTTCCCGGTCTCCTCGTTGGCGCAGGTCGACCTCGTGCGCCGGCTCGTGGCGTGCAAGGTCGCGCCGCTGTGAGCGGCCGGTGAGCGCGGCGGGAGGCGGGCGGGGTGGACCGCCGGCGTACGTGCGGCGCTGCTCCACCGTTTCGCCGTCTGTCGTGCATAACGGCGACAACTTGGCCGCGCGCTCGCGGCTGGCCGCGTTTCGCCAACCCGAGGAACGCCTCAAAACCCGTCGCACGCCGACGCCGCGTCGGACTCCGCCATGCCGGGGTCCACACCCCAGATCCGGACCGGCGGCATACCCTTGTTTCCGACCGGGCCGGCTACACTAGCCCGAAAGGGTGACGCACCATCCGTCGCCCGTTTCGCCAGATGCAGCCAGCTCACACCACCTCCTCACTCCCAACTCCAGTTCGCCACGCCGGCCGCGCCCACCCGCGGAGCCACCGGTCAACGATGTCGCGCACGCACCTCTCGATGCGAAGCCGTTTCGCCGACTATTCGGCCCCTTCGTACCGTCAGATGAAGCCCACCCACCGCTCTCCACTCAGTCGTCAATCCCGCGCCGGCCTGACCATCCTCGAGGTCATGCTCGCGATGTTTGTTCTCGTGCTCGTCTTCGGCGCCGCGCTCTCCGCGGTCGTCCACGTGAGCTCGGTTGTCGCCGCCGCGAAGACCCGCACCCGCGCGGTCGCCGTGCTCAACCAGAAACTGGAGGAGATGCGCGCGCTCACCTTCACCAATCTCAATGCGAAGCTCTCCTCGGCGAGCTTCACCTCGGGCGCCGAGACCGACGCCGCGTTCACCGGCACCGGCGTGCGCTCGTTCCAGTGGACGCGCACCGTCGACGGCGGCGCGGCCGATGTGTCCGGCTCGATGGTCAAGGTCGTCGTCACCGTCTCCTGGGTGCAGGCCGGCCACGCCGCCTCCATCAGCGCCTACTCGTATTTCGCGAAATACGGCATCCTCACGGCCGAATCGGCTGCCACCTGAGCCCCGCTCCCCACAGCCGATGAAAAACAACCGCCACGGTTTCACCCTCGTGGAGATCATGGTCGCGTCGACCGTGCTGCTCATGGTCGTCGCCGCCGCCCTGAGCGTCTTCCTCTCCATCAACCGCTCCATGTACGGCCTCTCCGATGCCGTCGCGCTCAACGCCCGCACGCGCGTCGCCCAGGAGCGCATCGCCTTCGATCTGCGCGCCCTCACCAAGGTCACCCAGTCCGACCCGCAGGCGCTCGCCGGCGAGTTTGTCGAGTACGCCACTGGCCACACCGGCCAGATCGCGTACTTTTTCCAAGGTAACAATCTCGTCCGCCGCGTCACCATTTCAGGCGGCACGGCGGAGACCAAGGTCGTCATGGCCGAGCTCCGCACCAACGGCAGCGAAACCTCGCACTTCGCCTACGCGAACCGCTCCGGCGTGACGACCACCACCGCCTCCGAGGTGCGCGCCGTCCGGCTCGAACTCGCGCCGCTCGCCACCGCCCGCCAGGCCGCCGGCCTCACCACCGGCACCAACGCGCCGTTCACCTCCGCGCTCGTCCAACTCCGCAACATCAACAGCTGACCCGCCATGATCCCGAATCGTCGCGGCTCCGCGCTTCTCCTCGTCCTCGTCCTCGGCTCGGTCCTGCTGCTGGGCCTCGCCGCCCTCATCGGCACCGCCATCAGCGAGCACCGCAACGCCGAGCGCTCCTACCTCAACGCCGCCGCCTTCGCCCTCGCCGAGACCGGCGTCGATCGCGCCACCCCCACCATCCTCGCCGACGCGTTCGCCGCCAACGACTCGCCCTGGCGCCAACAGGGCCAGACCTACACCCGCACGTTCGGCGCCGACAGCGGTTCGCTCGCCGGCCGCCGCGGCGGCTACGACGTCGTCGTGAAGCAGAACGGCACCCGCTACACCGTTTCCTCGCGCGGCTGGGTCGCCAACGACGGCGCCACCACCCGCGGCGAGCGCGCCGTCGAGGTCGTCTTCGAACGCCAGACCTCCGCCGGCACCGCCACCGCCTTCGCCGGCTGGATCGCGCTCAAGACCCTTCAGGCCGGCAGCCACGGCGATTCCGCCATCAGCCCCACGCAGGTCGGCGTGACGGTCGACAGCTACCGCAGCGAGAACAACCTCGCGCCGAGTCCGCAGAACCGCGACAACAAGCCCCTCGTCGGCACGCTCAGCGCCGAGAACGGCGCGTTGAACCTCAGCAACGGCAGCTATTTCGGCACCGTTGCCACCGGCTCCTCCGCCGCCACCCCCGCGCCCACCGTCAAGACCGCCACCAACGCCAGCCCCCCCTACGAGGTGCTCGCGAAGATCGACGACCCCGACGACAAGATCGCCGACCCGGTCACCTACAAAGCCGGCCTCGTCCGACACGATCTCGCGCTCACCATCGAGCCCGTCATCCCGCCCGCCGCCGCCGCGCAGGACGGCTGGATCCACGTCCTCCCCACGAGTGCGAAGGAGAACACGCAGTTCCGCATGAACGGCAAACTCGCCGACTGCAACGACGCCGGCAGCCCCATCGTCGTCCGCTCCGGCAGCACCGTCTCGGTCGGCCTCACCGACAGCAGCAAGACCTACCTCGCCGTCACCGATCTGGCCAACGTGAGCACGATCGACGTCACCGGCGAAGTCGTGCTCGTCGTCGCCGGCCAGCCGATCAACACCAACGGCCAGCTCACCATCAACTACCGCTCGCCCAACGCGAAACTCACCCTCTACAGCACCAACAACATCAGCGGCGTCATCAAGACCACCCAGCAGCTCTCCGGCGCCTCCGCCGCCGTGCCCAACTGGGAAGCCAAGCGCCTCACCATCGGCATGCTCCCCGGCAACAGCGGCATCGGCTCGGGCTCGCTCGATCCCGCCACGATCAACGCCAAGGCCACCGCCGCCGCGCAGAACCCGACCGACGGCGCCACGCTCGTGATGAACTTCGACGACAACTCCACCTTCGTCGGCCAGATCAACGCTCCGTATTCCTACGCCCAACTCAGCGCCACCGGCCAGAAGGGCAAGATGTCCGATTTCTGCGGCGCCCTCATCGCGAAGGACATCCTCGTCACCGGCTCCAACGGCTTCGCCTACCACTTCGACCAAAGCGCCGCCGGCGCCCCCGCCGGAGGCGGCGCCCCCACGCTCGTCCGCAATTCCTGGCGCCAGCTCGCCGCCAACGACACCGTGTTCAACTGAGTGTTAGTCAATCAGCCGGCGCAGGCTGCCAGCTCGCTCGCACCCTCAGGCCAGAATGGCACCCGCGCCATTTGACCCGTAGCGGAAACCGTGAGGTTTTCGCCGGCGGCCTCGGCCGCGAGCTCGCTCGCAGCGTTGGGCCGGAACGACACCCTGCGGGCCTCCCGTGGCGGTTCGCTCCCGCCCGGACCGCGCCTACGCCGCCACCGCGAGCACCGCGTCGGCCTTTTCCAGACTCGCGTCCACCTCGAGCAGGATGTCCGGCAGCTCCGATTCCTCGATCCCGAGCGCGTGCCACACATCCGACGCGCTCGACTCCGGCCGGTACGCCGTCCCGTGGTGCACCGCGTGCAGGTTGCACACGTAATCCGCCAGATAGACCATCTGCGCCAACTGGTCGCCCTCGCCCGAGGGATCGTGGTGCGCCGCCGTCGCCTGCACGAGCGGCTCCGGCAGATGCCAATGCTCCAGCAGTCGCGCGCCCACATCCGCGTGGTCGGTGTCGATCATGTGCCGCTCGATCTCGAACAACGGCCGCCCGCTCTCGTGCGCGTTCAAGAGCACCCGGCCGTAGCCCACGCCGAGCGTGCGGTCCAGCACCAGCATGCCGATGTCGTGCAACAACCCCGCCGCGTGCAGCTCCGGCGCCGGGATCGTGATCCGCCGCGCGCGGTGATGCAGGATCTGCGTCGCCTGCGCCACCGCCAGGCAATGCCGCCAATACTGCCGGTGGGAAAACTGCATCGGCCGCAGCGTCCGCATCAGCGAGAGCGCGTACACCACATCGCGCACGCCATCGATCCCGATGCGGATCACGGCCTCGGCGATGGATTTCACGCCCTTGCCTCGGTAGTAGACCGAGTTCGCCAGCCGCAACACGCGCGCCGACACCGTCGAGTCGAGCATGGCGACCTCCGCGAGCTGCTCCGCCATCACCCAATCGGTGTGCAACAACTGCGAAAGCCGCAGCACGACCTCCGGCGCCGCCGGGAAACCCACGGCATCGAGCTGCTGGATGTACTCGTCGGTGGCGCTCATCTGGGCGACGTCTTATCGGCCTTCCCTCCGGAAACCAAAGCCGTTGCCGGTAACAGTGCTGTGAATCCCACCCGCAGCAACCGGCCCGCGATTGCACCTTTCAGCATCACTTCTGCCTTCCCGACGACGGACTTTCCTAAAACTCGCTTTCGATTAACATTCCAGTCACGCAACCGCCGCCGCACTAAAGCTGGCTTTAGGCGCCGCCCGCAGCAATTCTTCCACAGTCCCATGCGTTCCGAAAAACTGATGCTTCGTGGTGCGAACCCAAGGCGCAATCTTCCGCTCCATCTCTCCCGCAAACGAACCGAGTCGAACTTTCTCTGCGCGTTCGAGCGCGCTTTCAGAAAGACATGTAAGACCGGTGGAATCGTTGGTCGAGATATCGAGATAAGCGGCTACGGAATCGCCGACTGGATCTGGATTGGGTTCCGCGCAAACGAACAATCAGAAGACGCCACGGCCTTCTCACTTCAGCAACTACCGAGAAAGATCCGACTATTTGCTTTTGAGCTGAAGATGACCCAGTGGAAAAAGGCGCTGAAACAAGCATTCCGTTACAGCTACTTTGCCGACAGATCAATTGTTGTGTTACCCCCCCACACTCTCTCTAGAGCAATTCCACATCTTGATGTATTTCACCGGCTCCGGATCGGGCTGTGGGGATTCGATCCGCGATCCGAAGCCATCAATCGGGTTTATACGCCACGCGAGCTAAAGGCACGAAACCAAGCAGCAAAAGAAAAAGCAGTACAGCTATTCCTCCGACGCACCAATTTCTGCCAACTCCAGAAACCTGACTAGGCCCGTTAATAGCGGCTCGAGATGGCTAGAATCCGACTTGGGATCGAGCTGGCCGAAAATCGCGTCTTCGACTGAAGAGTATACTTGCAACGCCCTCTCGATTGAACGCTGGCACCGATTTACGCTCTGAAGCACATCGCCTGGAACAATCAACCGGCGACAGAGCTCATTGAGCGAATTCCAGCTTTGAAGAACTTCGACAGACCTTTCTGGCTCTGAGCCGTTCACCGCTGGATATAGCTCATCAGTCACAAGTTGATTCCACACCTCAGGCACTACGCCGCGGAGTTGCTCAAGCTCTGCAAACGTAATTCGGTTCAACAAAGCGCAGCTTAAATACCGAGGTATCGGAAGGCGCCCCCCCGATGACTCGGGGGCAAAACGGTTCAGTCCAAACGCTCGGAGATTACCCCACCAGCCGGTGGCTCCGGCATCGCTGCCGCATGCTCCAAGAAATGGCGTCATCAGGTCCGAGTACCCGTTGATCACCCGAAACCCATTAAGCTTGAGTACGTAGTTCAACAACATGATTCCGGCGACCGTGTCGGCATCGAAAGTATCTAGTCGTCCGTCGTTTGCGGAAACACCGGCCAAGACATAGAACCCATCGGGAGGGACCTCGAGAAGCGTTAGGTCAGTCAAGAACTCGATGAGGTCCCGATGCTGACGCAATGCTTCACAGCCAATCGCCAGCGTAGCGAACAGCAGCCGCGTTTCACCCAAATTGTTAGCAACCGGTTTCGCATTTCGGATGAAATTTTTGGCGATCGCCGCCTCAATAGAGTTCAGTGAACGCGGCACCAGGATGTTTGGAGAAATAACAGACGTGATGTCGAGATTCCGCGCAAACGCCAGCGTACGGCCCAGATCAGACCGCACCCGCTCCTCCGTCTCTAGCTCTGATCGACGTCTAGGCACGAAATAATCAGAATAGTCCGTAATCAAGGATCCGCATCGAGAATTCGGCTCGTTGGCTACTACCGTCGCATAAAACTGAGGATCAAATAAACGTTCAGCATCTGCATACCCGGAACGGAGGTCCACTAACGTTTCCCGAAGGCGAGTTACGCTAATATCCTTAGGGCTGAAAATCACACCATCAATAAATCCCTGCCTAATTCCTTGGCGAATTTTCTGGCCGTCACCGTAACCGTGCTGAGCATATAGTTTCATATCGTAGAATTCAGCCTCCGGAGCATCATTTCTATGTTTGCCGGACGAAGCGGCGGCGCCTTCTTTAGCGTTTGATCGATCAAACGACAAAAATCGTCCGAATAGTCAGGCCGCAAAAGCTTGAGTGGAGTCGATGGGCGCCGGAGGACTTGCGTTAGCGTGCCGACAGGATCCACACCATGGAGGTCCAGAGGGTGCCTGAAGGATGCAAATTCAAACGTTGTGATCCCGGCAGTATAGATATCAGCTCTGTAATCCAGTGACTGACGAAAATTCGCCTGCAACATTTCAGGCGCAATATACCTGAGAGTCGCGGGCCGGACTTCCGGATTAACCGTCAAACCCGGCTCTCGCATCTGGTACGCGATGCCGAGATCCAGAAGCACAAATGGCCGCGCCGTATCCTGCGTCATCATTACATTCAGCGGCTTTATGTCGCGGTGAACGGTCTCGTTTTCCCATAGCTCTTTAATTGCCCTCAACAAACAACCAAAGAGCCGTTTAGCGTCCTCCTCCCGGGGGCGAGGACCACCACGATGCACATACGACTGTATGCTTTCGCCATCAAGAAACTCCTCCGAATAGCCGAGGAAGCTGATTCCGCCAATCAGGACCTCACGCGGAATTACTGTCCCTAGCTTCACCAGCTCCCTCGACGTAAAGTGGGCGAGGAGACTAATCTCCCGTCGAGCACGGCCTATGTATTCCTGGCGGGCGGCACGTTCACATTCAGTCGCTCCAGCCGCCGGAAGAGCAAGAAGCTTAAAAGCTTCTGTATGACCAGACACCCCAGCACGATAGACATACTTAAAGCCTCCGGTTGCGATGTGCACGAGGGCGTTTAATTCCGGGAACGCCGCCATGATATGCTCTATAGCAGGAGGAGGTGGAATTGGCATGGCGATCTCCGCGATAGATTCGAAAGTTGCGAACAGAAGATTGCGATGGGCAAAGAGGTATTCGATTAATCCGGCAATCGACGTAGTAGCATCGGAGCATTACGCGCCTTGGAATGCAAGAATGGAGACTCCGGGGTGTTGATGCGGGGAGCGGCGACACGGCCGGAAAGGTGGCGGCGGAGGTCGGGAGCGAGATTGATGCGGTTCGGAGCGGGGGCGCGAAACCTCGGAATGAGGACGCCGGAATTCGGAGGGAGGCCGAGCAGCCTCCGCGGGAGCGGGCCGAGGATCGGAACAGGGCGGGCATTGCGCGGAGGCAGCGCGGCCTTGTTCGGAACGAGGCCGCCCGTGTTCGAATCGACGCCGTCCTTGTTCGGAACAAGGAGGCGCTTGATCGAAACAAGGACGTCCTTGCTCGGAACAACGGTGTCCTTGCTCGGAACAAGGACTTCGAAGCTCCGATCAAGGGCGTCGTACTTCGGAACAAGACCGTCGGACCTCCGAGCAACGACGTTGCACCTCCGAGCTAGGACGTTGCACCTCGGAGCAACGGTTTTGCACCTCGGAGGCAGGACGGACTTGCTCCGAACAAGGAGCCGCTGGCTCGGAACAAGGCCGCAGCCGCGCGGAGCGCCGGCATGGCGCAGTCGGGCAAGAGCGGCGGAGCACACCGCGAGCGTGGAAAACCTCCGAGAACACGACGGGAGCTGTTCCTGAACAATGTGTTAGGCGAGTTCGACGAGCGCAGGACGGCGAAGAGAACAGCCCCTTACGCTTGGCAAGAGGCTGAACCGTCACGGTGGAAGGGATTTGATCGAGGTAGGGCGAGTCGTCCCCGACGAGCCGCGGCTCACCCGGAGGGTTCGCCCTACCGATGAAACCGGCACCCGTTACGCACTGCGTTCTCTGCGGTGAACCCTTCCGCGTCCCGCCATCGCCCCTCTCGCGAGCGGCGCCACGTACGGGAAGCGCCCTCTACGCTCCAGGCGTTCTCTGCGGTTAACCCTTCCGCTTCCGAGCTCCGCCAGTTCGCCCTCCGTGTTCTCCGCGCCCCTGTGGTTCAACGTTCTCCGAATCCGTTTCCTGAGTTCCAGAGTTCCAGATTCTCCGCTCCGAGGTCCGCCCCGGCGGGACCGGCGGGAACAAAAAGCCCCGGAGCTGTGGGCTCCGGGGCTGGCGGTGGATCGGCAGACGGCCGTTCAGGCGGTCGCGGGAGCGGGAGTCTCGGTCGGCTTGGCGGAGCGTCTCATGAAACGTTTGCCCAT
>DATGXO010000188.1:0-3092 GCA_035298965.1 Opitutaceae bacterium
CCTGCTGGCGCCGCATCCGTAAAATCTCTCGAATCCGTCTCATCGGCAGTCGCTCCGTTGCCATCCTCGAGCCTCCTTCGAGGCTCTTGGTCGCAGAGCCGACCTCCCAGCGTCACCCCCTTCGTGGCGGGGTGTTCACGTCGGCCGATTTAGGCGTTCACGACGCCGATTTGGCCGTTGAACGAAGCCGCTGCGCGGCGGGGGTAGTGTCAGCCGCGGGGTTGCGAGCCTGATGGCGTATTTCCCTGGATTTTCGCGGGCCGAAAAGCGGCCGTAGCCATGAAAGCGGCAACCTCCTTGGCGAGCGGTGTTCGCAGCACTGCAAACCAAGGAGGCTGCCAATGGGTCAACTACGAGACCGAATGATGCACGACTTGGAGCTGGCCGGCTACATGCCGAAGACCCGGCTCATTTATCTCAACGCGATCCGCGACTTCGCGAAGCACTTTCGGCGGTCGCCGGCGGAGCTCGACGCGGACGACGTGCGGAGGTGGCTGGCACACCTGACGAAGGAGGCGGGCATCAGTCCTCAGCGAGTGCGCCAGCACATGGCGGCGATGAAGTTCTTGTACACGAAGACGCTGTGGAAACCGGAGAACGTCTCGTTTCTTTCGTGGCCGTCGGATCCTCAGAAGCTACCGACGGTGCTCGCTGCTGATGAGGTGGAGCGGCTACTCGGCGCGCTTGAGCGGCCCAAGTACCGCGTGTTCTTCACGACGGTGTACGCGACGGGGCTGCGGATGCGGGAGGCATGCCAACTCGAGACGCGCGACATCGACGCCGCCCGCCGAGTCATTCATGTGCGCGAAGGCAAGGGTCAGAAGGAGCGTTTCGTGATGCTCAGCCCGCGCCTGCTCGCGATCCTGCGCGCGTACTGGGCCTTAGAGCGGCCGCCGGCACCGTGGTTGTTCGCATCGACCACGAGCGGGCATCACCTCAACCCCGACATGGCGCGCAACGCGCTAAAGCTCGCTGCGGCGAAGGCTGGTATCGAGAAGCAGGTCACGCCGCATGTATTGCGTCATAGCTTCGCGACGCATTTGCTCGAATGCGGCACCGACTTGCGCGTGATCCAAGTGCTGCTCGGCCACGCCAGCATCAAGACGACCACGCGCTACGCGCGGGTGTCGACCGAGGTCATCGCTAGGGCCCGAAGCCCACTCGACAAGCTAAAGACCGGGTAATTCTGCGTGGAGCCCTGCCCGGCACCCGCCGGGCGGCCACGCTTCGACATCGCCGACATCGTGCGGCAACATCGGTCGGTGCTCGAAGCCGAGACGCACCTAACGCTGGCGCAACGCCGGGTGCTTTCGGCTATGGCGCTGTGCCGAACTGCCGCGCTCGGTGGCCATGTCGACGTTTGCCGCTCGTGCGGCTTCGAACGCCCTGCCTACAACTCCTGTCGCAACCGGCACTGCCCCAAGTGCCAGGCTCTGCGCCAAGAGAGGTGGATCGCCGCGCGCACCGAGCGGCTCCTCTCGGTGCGCCACTTTCATGTCGTCTTCACGTTGCCCAGCGAGCTACGCGCGCTCGGGCAGTGCTACCCGCGTGAGCTTTTTGGTACGCTTTTCGCGGCGGCGAGCGAGACCCTGCTCGAACTGGGCGAGTCGCGTCTACGGGCACGACTCGGCGTCACGATGGTGCTGCACACCTGGACGCGCGAGCTCCGCTTTCATCCGCACGTGCATGCGCTCGTCACCGCCGGCGGCTTCGCCACCGACGGGTCGAGTTGGGTGTCGAGCGGCAGAAAATACCTGTTTCCAGTGCAGGTCATGGGAATCCTTCTACGCGGCAAGATGATGGGAAAGCTGCGCAGCCTGCACGCGAGTGGCCGTTTCGCGAACTTCGGTGCCTTTGCAGATCCTGAAGCTTTCGATGTGCTGATGGCAAGGCTCGCCAAAAAGTCCTGGATCGTCTACGCGAAGAAGCCCTTCCGCGAGGTGGACCATGTGCTCAAGTACCTAGGCCGCTATACCCACCGTGTCGGCATCTCGAACAGTCGTCTCGTCGACGTGCAGGATGAGGCCATCACCTTCCGCACCAAGAACGGAAAGACCGTCACCGTCGCGCCAGTCGAGTTTCTCCAACGCTTCGTGCAGCACGTATTGCCCGATGGATTTCAGAAGATCCGTCACTTCGGTCTGTACGCCGGCGCGAGCGAAGACATGCGACTCGCCGCTCACCAGCATCTCGCGCCGCCGGTGAGCCCGCCCAACGTGAGCGTGACGTGCGAGCCCGCCTGGTCGGAACAGCTGCGCGAGCTCACCGGGCACGATATCGAGCACTGTCCCCTCTGCGGCGGCCAGATCGAACATCGCCCTGTTGCAAGGCCGACCTGTCGCGCGCCGCCACGAACGTCGGAGTCGGAGAGCGCCGCGTGAGTCTGTATCGACTCAATCCTCCGCGACCGCGCAGATCGCCTGGCACCGCCTTGCCCGCGGCGCCTCGTAGCGGCTCTCGCGACCACTCGACCGTCCGCCCACGTCGCCGTCGCGGTGCTCGCCAGCGCCGCCCGCCTGTCGCCAGCACCAGCCGAATCTGCAGCGCCGCTCGACACGGCCCGAACCGAACAACGAAATGCCCATAGCGTGACCTGACGCGTCTGGCGCCCCGCCGCTCCGGGCTTGTCCAACACGCCGCTTCTCCGAGGGACCCGGCCACCGGCTGCCGAGTCCTTCAACCGTCGATCAGCGGGTCATCGGAGAAGCGCTCATCGTTAAAACGCTTGTTGAACAACCCCCGCGTCCACCTTGTGGCACGAGATGTGCTCTTAAGAATGGAGATTTCACGACGCTGCCTGGGAGCTCCGAATGGACCACCGCCCCACCCAACGACGAGTTCACTTTCGGAGCACCGCCGACGGTATTCCCATCGGTCGGCTGCCAAGACCACCGGCGCTCGGGGGAGTGAGTTCCCAGGGGCTACCTGGGCTGTCTTCCCGTGCCCTCGTAAAGCGAACACATCGACCAACAACGCCACGTTTGTTTGTTGGAAGAGTACGACCTAGACAACCTTCGCACGTCCACCAAATGCGTCAGGAATTTCTCGCTTTGCCCTTGCATGATGCGTCTGTCTCCACGATGGAGTTGGAC
>DATGXO010000189.1:0-12547 GCA_035298965.1 Opitutaceae bacterium
GACCTTCAGGTTATGAGCCTGACGAGCTACCAGACTGCTCCACCCTGCAATAGGTGATGAGGGGCGGGAACGTGGGAGGCGAGTGGGACACTGTCAATGGGCTTTTTCTCGAAATTGCAGACCATTCTCTCGGCCTCTGCACACGCCCCCGAGAACTCCGCAGAGTCGGCTTGCGGCGCAGTGACGCACTCCCCTTAACTGACCCGTTTGCTCCCGTCGCCACAGCGTCCGAACATGCCCAGCACGATCGCCACTCTACTCCACCGAAGCCTCGATTACGCCGGGGTGTTTCCACCCGCTTCGCTCCCGGTGCCCGCCGCACTGCAACAGTTCGAGGAGGAGCGCTCGGCGAACTCGGCCGGAATGCTTTCCCGTTTCGTCTGTCCGGTGCTTCGGCTTGAGGAAATGGCCGCCGTGCCCGACGCGGGCGAGCGTCCGTCCCTAGTTGTTTCCATCCTCCCGCGCGGGGGAAGAAGTGCCGGCGAATTCCTCGCCAACCTCGAGGCCGATCTCGCGGCGATCCAACGCATCGCGCAGTTGCATCGCGGTGCGCTGGTCATCGACACGATCGAGCTACGGCCGCCGGGCGACGCGCTGCAGCAGCCAGCGTTGCGGAAACTGCTCGCGGCGGTAAGCGCATTGCTGTCGCGCCGGGCCGCCGATGTGCGCCAAGTCTTCGTCGAACTGACGCCCGGGGCGCAACTCGCGAGCCAACTGGAGTTGCTCGCGGACCCGAGCATCGGGGGCGCATCGGAGGTGTCACTATTGCTGGGCTACAAGTTGCGCACCGGCGGCAGCGATGCCACTGCGGCGCCCTCCCCGGCCCAAGTCGCGACTGCTCTCGGCTGTGCCGCGGCCCTTCAGCTGCCGATGAAATGCACGGGGGGACTCCATCGCCCGTTGCGGGGAACAGGTGCGAATCCGATGCACGGGTTCATCAACCTGCTCGTGGCGGCGACTTTTGCCGCGACGCTGCGCAACGACGCGGGTCTCATCGAGTCGGTGTTGGAAGAAACGGATCCGGCGGCTTTCGCGTTCGACGCCCGCGCGATCGCGTGGCGGGAGCACAAGCTCACGCCGAAGGCCGTCACGGCCGCACGCGAGAAGTTGTTGCTCTCCTTCGGTAGCTGTTACGCCGATCAGCCTCGCCTCGAGCTGCAGAAGCTCGGCTGGTGGCCGAAGCCCGTAAGGACCGAGGTGGTCGGCATCGCGCATTGATCCGCTGCGAGCAGCGGGCAACGCGAGCCGCTCCAGACACCGAGGGGAATACGGGCTCCGGCATTGCGCTGGCGGCGCGTACCCGAAGATCTCGCAAGCCCGTGCAAGCGGACGCCGAGCGTTGTGGCAAATCTCGCCGGAGTTACGATCTGCGTCGCCGGGTCGAGAGCGTTGGCGGCTCTCGCCAGGAGAAACGTCCGGCCTAAGCGGCGTCCTTGTCGGCCACGATCGTGCTCGCGAGACGCACCATCGGCTTCTTCTTCCCGAGGACGACGGCGCGATCGATGACCACTTCGGAGACGCCCTGCCGGTGCGGCACCTCGTACATCACGTCGAGCATGAGCTTCTCGAGGATCGAGCGCAGTGCGCGGGCGCCGGTCTTCAGCTCCATCGCCTTCAGCGCGATCTCGTGGATGGCATCGCGGCTGAAACGAAGTTTCACGCCGTCCATCGCGAAGAGCTTCGAGTACTGCTTCACCATCGCGTTCTTGGTGCGGAGCAAAATCTTCTCGAGGTCCTCGACGGTCAGTTGGTCGAGCACGGAAACGACCGGCAGGCGGCCGATGAACTCCGGGATCATGCCGAACTGGAAGAGATCCTCCGGCGCGATCGTGCGCATGAGTTCCTCGGGCGTAAGTGGCTTCGCGGTCGCATCGGCCGAGCCGTAGCCGAGCATGCGTTTGCCGGCGCGGCGCTGCACGATCTGGTCGAGCGTGACGAAGGCGCCGCCGCAGATGAAGAGGATGTTCGAGGTGTTGACCTGAATGTACTCCTGATTCGGGTGCTTGCGGCCGCCTTGGGGCGGCACGCTGCAGGTCGTGCCCTCGAGGATCTTGAGCAGCGCCTGCTGCACGCCCTCGCCGGAGACATCGCGAGTGATGGACGGGTTCTCCGATTTGCGGGCGATCTTGTCGATCTCGTCAATGTAGACGATGCCGCACTCGGCGCGTTTCACGTCGTAGTTCGCCGCCTGAAGGAGCCGCAGGACGACGTTTTCCACGTCCTCACCGACATAACCGGCTTCGGTGAGCGTCGTGGCGTCGGAGATGGCAAACGGCACGTCGAGGATCTTGGCGAGCGTGCGGGCGAGGAGCGTCTTGCCGGAGCCGGTGGGGCCGACGAGGAGGATGTTGCTCTTCTCGACCTCCACGTCGCTGAACTCGGCCGCGAGCTCGCCGTGCAGGTGCGGCAACGGCGCGTTGCGGGAGGCGTCGAACGACAGGCGTTTGTAGTGATTGTAGACGGCGACCGAGAGGACCTTCTTGGCGTGGTCCTGCCCGATCACGAAATCGTCGAGCACCTTCTTGATCTCAGCGGGCTTGACGAGGCGGAAGGTCGGCCGGCCGGACGCCGGTTCGGCAACGGGCGCCTTCAGCTCACGGTCGATGATCGTCTTGCAGACGTTCACGCAGGAGTCGCAGATGTAGACTCCGGGGCCGGCGATGATCTTGCGGACTTCCGACTGCGATTTGCCGCAGAAGGAGCAAAGCGTCATGCGCGAGGACTTGGCCATCGGTGGGTGCGCGACCGCTGCGCGAAGGAGTTGAGGAGCCCGCGCTCAGGCTACTTTGAGCGCGGAGTTCACTTCATTCTTGGTCTCGTAGACCTTGTCGACGATTCCGTAGGCCATGGCCTCCTGCGCGCTCATGTAGTAGTCGCGATCGGAGTCCTTTTCGACCTGCTCGGGCGTCTTCCCGGTGTGGCGGGAGATGATCTCGTTGAGCGTGCGGCGCCAGCGGAGGATTTCCTTCGCCTGGATGGCGATATCGGCGGTCTGGCCGGAGGCGCCGCCGGTGGGCTGATGGATCATCACGCGGCTGTTGGGGAGCGCGAAGCGCTTGCCCTTGGTGCCGCCGGCGAGCAGCACGGTCGCCATGGAGGCGGCCATGCCGATGCAGTACGTGACCACGTCGCACTGCAGGAAGCTCATCGTGTCGTAGATCGCCATGCCGCCGGTCACCACACCACCCGGGGAGTTGATATACAGATGGATGTCCTTCTTGGGATCTTCCATCTGCAGGAACAACATCTGGGCGATCACGAGGTTCGCGACGGTGTCATCGATCGGCGTGCCGATGAAGATGATCCGGTCCTTCAGCAGGCGCGAGTAGATGTCCATGCTCCGCTCGCCGCGGCCGGTATTCTCGAGAACGATCGGGACGTAGTAGCTCACGTGGTGTGATAGCGGCTGGGTGTGCGCGTTGCGGCGAAGGCTCAGGCCTTCACGGGCGCGGGCACGACCGTAGCCTGGGAGACCACGAAATCAAGGGCCTTGTCCAACAGCAGAGACTGCTGCATCGCGCGCACGCGATCGCGATCCTTGCCGAGGTCCTTGGCGAGCTTGTCCGGACGCTGGCCGGAGCGCATCGCCTCGACGCGGATGAACCGGTCGATGTCGACGTCCTGCAGCTCGATTTTCTCCTCGGCGGCGATGCGCGCGAGGATGAGCTGGACCTTGGCGTTGCGGGCGGCGGCGCCGCGCGCGTCCTCGAACAGTTTCTCCTTGTTCTTCTCGAACGCGTCCTGCGGCACGCCGCGGCGCATGTTCTCCTCCATGAATCGGCGGAGGATGTTCTGCGTCTCAGACTCGATGAGGCTCTGGGGAACTTCGAAATCGACGCCGGTCGCGAGCTTCTCGGTGACCTGCTGGCGCTGGGAAGCGCGATTGTCCATCTCCTTGCGGTACTTCAGGTGCTCGCGCGTGCGCTGCTTGAGCGCGTCGAGGCTGTCGACCTGGAGGCCCTTGAAGAAGGCCTCGTCGAGCGCCGGGAGAACCTTCTCGCGGACCTCGATCACTTCGAGGGAGTAGACGGCTTCCTTGCCGGCGAGCTCGGCGACGTGGAAGTCGGCCGGGAACGAAATCGTAACCTCTTTCTTGTCACCCTTGTTCAGGCCGCCGATCTGCTGGCCGAGCCCGGGGATGAGGCCTTCGTTGCCTTCAACTTCCTCCCAAGTCTGCGGGGCCTTGCCAAAAATCGTGCGGTCCGGGACGAGGTCGGCCACGGCCTGCTCGCCGATCTTGCCCTCGTAGGAGAGCTTCACGTAGTCGCCCTTGGCGGAGGCGCGCTCGACGACCGCGAAGTCGGCGCGCTCGGCGCGCATGCCCTCGATGGCGGCGTCGACATCGGCGTCGGTCACCTCGACGGCGGTGATCTCGGTCGAGAGCCCCTTGTATTCGGGCAGCTTGAACTCGGGGCGCAGGTCGACGGTGAATGTCATCGCGGCGGAGAGCGACGGCTCGATCGCGCCTTCCTTCACGTCCACCACGTTGAACACCTCGAGCTTCGATTTCTCGAGACCGTCGCTGTATGCCTTGTTGACGACCTTGCTCTTGAACTCGCCCTCGATCTCCTTGGCGAAACGCTTCGCGACGACCGCCGTCGGGGCTTTGCCGGGACGGAAGCCGGGCAGGCTCGCCACCTTCGCGATTTCAGCGACCACGGACTGGTGCACGGCCTCGACTTCGCTCTTGTCGAGCGTCACGACGAGGTTCTTGCGGGAAACGGAGACGTCTTGGATTTCGATGTTCACGGCGGAAATCGGGCAGATTGGTTCTAGATGTGGAATTGGGGACGCTACGCGGCGGCCGTTTTCACGGTCAATCCCCCTTTTCGCGCGAGCCCGCGAGAGCACGAAAAACGCGCACCCGAAACCACCTCTGAGCCACGCGCCCACATCCGCTCCGCCCCACCCAACCCTCTGCAACCGCACAGGGAAAAACGATCTCGCATCGGCCGTCCCGTGACATAGCGTCGCGCCACGCTTCACCTCTTCACTCGGCGGAAGCCCCACAGCCGCCGAGGTCATTGATCCACGATCCACCATGGACTTGAGCAAATGCCCACTGTTCGCGGAGTTCACGCCGGTAGAACTCTCCGCCCTGAAAGCGATCACGCAGCGCACGCTGCTCGAAGCGGGAGCCGCCGCCTTCCGGGAGGGCGAAGCCGGCGACCACCTGGTCGTCATCTCGACCGGCACCCTGCGGCTCACCAAGTCCGGCCCGGCCGGCGACGACGAGGAGCTCGCGGTGCTCGGCAGCGGCAGCTACTTGGGCGAGATGGCGCTGTTCGGTGCGGGCCGTCGCTCCGCCACCGGCACGGCGCTCGAGCGCACGGAGCTCGCGTTCATCCCGTACGCGACGTTGCAGGCGCTGCTCGAGGCCAACCCGCCGACCGCGGCGAAGTTCTACAAGGCCATCGCCGCCGGCACGGCGAAACGACTGCGCGCCATGAACGACAATGTGGCCTTCCTGAAGGCGTTCCTGCGCGCCCGCGAGTAGCTCGGATCGTTCGCAGCGCAGCGGAAGCAGTCTGGTTCCCGCAGGAACGGGAACGGTGAGACTCTCACGAGTTCCGTTACCAGCATCGCGAGTACAACAAAGGCGCCCCGAGACAGGGCGCCTTCGTCGTTTCGGTGCGGCGACACGCGCCGCGTCGGGGCCGGTTATTTGAAGTCGACGAGCTCGACTTCGAAATCGAGCGCGGAGCCGCTCGGGATCGGGCCGCTTTCGCGCGCGCCGTAGCCGAGATCGGCCGGGACCCACAGGTGGATCTTGCCGCCCTTGCCGATGAGCTGCACACCCTCGGTCCAGCCTTTGATGACGCCGTCGAGGCGGAACTCGATGGGCTCGCCGCCGTTCTCGGCGGTGCTGTCGAACACCTGGCCGTTGCAGAGCTTGCCGGTGTAGCGGACCTTCACGGTGTTCGTCGCGACGGGCTTCTCGGCCGCGCCGGCGGCGATGATCTGGTAACGCAGACCCGAGGCGGTCTTGGTCACGGCGGGGTCGGCGTCGATCTTCGCGAGGTACGCGGCGTTGGTGTCGGCCCAATCCTTGTTGGCCGCTTCGCGCAACTTCGCCGAAGCCGCGGCGCGCTCACCGAAGAACGCCTGCGCGCCCGGGACGAGCGACTGGAAATCGAAGGGCAACTGCTCGCCGCCGAGCGCAAGCTCGATGCCGCGTGCGAGAGCGGCGATCTCGGTACGGTCCATCTGGAGTTCCTTCACCATGCCGGAGAGGCCCATGTTGTGAGCCATCACGTATCCTTGCGCCATGAACACCTGCTTCTCCTGCTCGGGTGTGAGTTTCGGGGCCGGCGCGGGCGGCGCGACAGGCTCGGCCGGGGCCGGAGCGGGAGCAGGGGCCGGAGCGGCGGCGGGAGCGGCCGGCTGAGCCGGATCGGCGGCCCAGAGGGCCGACGCGGAAAGGAGCAGGGTGCTGGCAAATAGAGTGCGCATCGCGTGACGTGGTAGCTGCGCGCATCGCCGGAGGGAAGCCCGAAGGTTGAGGACAAATCCGCTGCCGGCGGAGGCGGTGGAAAACCGCGGCGTGGGTTGGAACCGGATCCTCGGAGACGGAGAAATCCAGGTGCGCGCACCAGAAACCGACGACGATGTCCATCGCCTCAGGCCGAAGCTCTGCGCGACGGGCCGTGCGTCGATCCTGCGTGCCCAGCGGCCCCGCCCTACCCGCCGAGCGAGATCAGGAGCCGGCGGCGGACGACTTCTTCAACTCGTCGTTGTGCCGGATGTCCTCGCCCTTCGCGAGGTAGACCATCTCCTCGGCGATGTTGGTGGCGTGGTCGGCGATGCGCTCGAGCGACTTCGAGATGAACATGAGCTCAAGCGCGCGGGAAATCGTATCCGGCTTCTCGACCATGTAGCTCGAGAGCTCGCGGTAGATCTGCTTGTTGAGGTCGTCGACCTCCTGGTCGCGCCGGATCACGGCGAGCGCCTTGTCATTGTCGTGATGGAGAAAGCAGTCGAGGGCGTCGCGCAGCATGCCGAGCGCGATCTCCGACATGCGCGGCAGGTCGACGAACGGCTTCACCGGCGGTTCGCCGGCGAGGCGGATGGCGCGTTTGGCGATGTTGTTGGCCTCGTCCCCCACCCGCTCGAGATCATGGCCGGCCTTCATGCCGACGACCACGAGCCGCAGATCGGTCGCGATCGGATTGCGCAGCGACATGTAGCGCACGCCTTCCTCGTCGATGAGCACCTCGAGGCGGTCGAGCACATCGTCGCCGGCGCGCACCTGGCGGGCGAGATCGGGCTCGTTCTCGACCACGGCGCGCACGGAGAGGCGCACCTGCTCGATCGCCTTCTCGCCCATCTGGATCAGGTGCGAGCGGAGGGTTTCCAATTCGGAGTCGAAGAAACGTTTCATGGAAGAAAGTAGCCGGTAGCGAGTAGTGCGGAGCGAGTAGATCGGAGGGCGGCCGGCGGCAAGCGTGGGGGCATCGGGTTCGGTCTGCTCACTACTCGCTCCTCGCCGGTCGCTACTGGAGGAATCAACCGAAGCGGCCGGAGACGTAGGCCTCCGTCTGCGGGTTGTCGGGGTTCATGAAGATCTTCTGGGTCTCCGCAAACTCGATCAGCTTGCCGAGGTAGAAGAAAGCGGTGCGGTCGGAGACGCGGGCGGCCTGCTGCATGTTGTGCGTCACGATCACGATCGTGTATTTGTCCTTCAACTCGTGGATGAGCTCCTCGACCTTGGCGGTGGCGATCGGGTCGAGCGCCGAGCACGGCTCGTCCATGAGGATCACGTCGGGCTCGACGGCGATCGCGCGGGCGATGCAGAGGCGTTGTTGCTGACCGCCGGAGAGGCCGAGGCCGCTGTCGTGGAGGCGGTCCTTCACCTCGTCCCAAAGCGCGGCGCCGCGGAGGCTGCGCTCCACGATCTCGTCGAGTTTGGCCTTCTGCTTGATGCCGTGCAGGCGCAGGCCGAAGGCGATGTTTTCGTAGATCGATTTCGGGAACGGATTCGACTTCTGGAACACCATGCCCACGCGCTTACGCAGCTCGATCACGTCGACATGCGGGTCGTAGATGTTGATGCCGTCGATGCGAATTTCTCCGCCGCCGATGCGGGCGACATCGACGAGGTCGTTCATGCGGTTGAGGCAGCGCAGGAGCGTGGTCTTGCCGCAGCCGGACGGGCCGATGAAGGCCGTGACCTGGCGCTCCGGGATGTCGAGCGTGACGTCGAACAACGCCTGTTTCTCGCCGTAGAAGAAGTTGAGCCCGTCGATTTCCACGATCGGTGGATTCGCCGGCGGCGGCGTGGTCTTCGGCGGCATGGTCGGTGCGGCAGGCAACGTTTGCTCGATGGGCATGGCGGAAAGCGGGGGCATTACCAACGGTATTGTTTGCGCAGCCGGGCGCGCAGGAGGATGGCCGTGAGCGCGATGGCGGCGACGGTGAAGAGGAACACGAAGGCCGTGCCGTACTGCACGTCGCGCGTGTAGTCGTTCTGCGGAATCTTCGAGGCGACGACGTAGATGTGGTACGGCAGCGCCATCACGCCTTGGAAGAAGAAGTCGGTCCACTTGTCCACCTGCCACGGCATGCGGTCGCGCACGACGTAGGCCGCGGTGAACATGATCGGCGCGGTCTCGCCGGCGACACGCGCGATGGCCAGCACCGACGAGGTGAGGATGCCGGGCAACGCGTATGGGAGCACGTTGGTGCGGATCGTCTGGAACTTCGTCGCGCCCAGCGCCAGCGCACCCTCACGCAGGCCCTTCGGCACGGAGCGCAACGCCTCCTCGCTCGCCGTGATCACGATCGGCAGCACCATGAACGCCAGCGTGAACCAGCCGGCGAGCAGCGAGACGTTCCAGTCGAACGCGACGACGAACAGGCCGAAACCGAACAGGCCGAACACGATCGAGGGCACGCCCGCGAGATTCGCGATCGAGAGCCGCACCAGCCGGATGAACGGCCCGTCCTTCGCGTACTCGCTCAGGTAGATCGCGCTCGCCACGCCGAGCACCAGCGCGATCACCATCGAGCCCACGACGAGCAGCACGGTGCCGACGATGTTCGGGAAGATGCCGCCCGCGGAATAGACGTACGTCTCGACCGGCACGTTGCGCAACTTCTCGGGATGCTCGGCGCGGTAGGCGCGAAACTCGCGGTCGCCCATCTTCACCGTGGCGCCATCGAGCTTGAAGACGTTGAGCGTCTCCGGCGCCTGCGTGAGGAACGGCACGTTCACAAACGGCGGCGCGAGCTGGAAAACGACGCGCCCGCCCTTGATGCCGATGTCCAGGAAGATGGCCGCCGCCGCGAGCAGCACGCCGTAGGTGCCGGCGCGGAGCAGGACGAAAAACGCCGCCTCGGTGCGCGCCCGCCATGACGGCTGGCGGAGGATCGAGCGACGGGAGGAAGATGAGGAAGAGTGGCTCATGGGCGGATCAGCTCTGCGGCAGGCGGTAACGCAGCACGATCTTCTGCGCGCCGTAGTTGATGCCGAGCGAGAGGAGGAAGAGCAGGCAGCCGACCATGAACAACGCGCGGTAGTGCAGGCTGCCGCGCACGACCTCGCCCATCTCCTGCGCGACGATGCCGGTCATCGTGTGCACGGGCTGGAACGCCACGCCGAGGCCGCTCGACAGGTCGGGGATCGCGATGCGGTTGCCGGCACAGAGCAGCACGACCATCGTCTCGCCGATCACGCGGCCGAAGCCGAGCAGCACCGCGGCGGTGATGCCCGAGAGCCCGGCGGGGAGGATGATGTGGATGATCGTCTGCATGCGCGAGGCGCCAAGCGCGAGCGAGGCTTCGCGCAGCGCCTTCGGCACGTTTTGCAACGCGTCCTCGGCGAGGGTGAAGATCGTGGGGATCGCCATGAGCGCGAGCAGCGCCGAGGCGGTGAAGGCGGTGAGCCGCTCCTGCATCGGGAAACCGGGCACCCACGAAAGCCACGGCACCTGCGAAACCTGGCGCAGCGTTTCGCCGAGCACCGCAATGCCGAAGAAACCGAGCACCACGCTCGGGATCGCCGAGATGAATTCGATGTAGGGTTTGATGAACCGCTGTTCCCAGGGCTTCGCGACCTGGTTGACGTACACGGCCGCGCACACGCCGAGCGGGATCGCGATCGCAAGCGAGAGGATCGAGATGAAGAACGAGCCGAAGAACAACGGCAGCACGCCGTACCAGTCCTGCCAGAAGCTGGCGGTGATCCAGTCGCGGCCGAAGGCGAAGGCGTTGAGCGATTCGAAAAACGACACCGGCTTGTCGGCGCGCCACTGCGCGAGCTCACGTTCACGGGCGGGGATCGCCTCGCGGAAATCGCTCAGATCGGAAGCGAGAGCGGCCACGCGGCGCGCGATGGCCGAGTCGTCGACCTGCGGCAGCGCGCCAGTGATCTCGCCAAGTTGCGCCGCGAGTTCGCGGTGGGCGGCCTGCACCTCGGCAAAACGTGCGGTGAGGACCTTGGCCTCGGCGACGAAATCGACCTCCTCGATTTCCACGGCGTCGGCCTGCGATTTGAGGCTGGCGGCACGCGTGGCGTCGGCGTTCGCGACGCCGGCAAGGAGGTTGGCGCGCACTTCGCGCATATCGTCTGCGACCTTCACACGCTCCTTCACGGCGGAAGCGTGTTCGGTCATCTCGGAGACGATGTCGCGCAACGGGCCGGCGGAGTCGGCGAGGCGTTCGTCGAGGGCGTCGAGCGGCGCGAGGCGGGCGTTGGCCGCGGCAACCTCGAGGCCGCCGGTGCGGAGTTGGCCGAACCAGGCAAGGCGGGTCGCGGAGAGTTCGCGGCCGAGGGCGGCGAACTCGTCGGTCTCGCGTTTGAGGATGTCGACGTACTCGAGGCCGGCGCGGCGATAGACCTCGAGGTTGGCGCGATTGCCGGGGATGAAGCCGGCGGCCTCGCGGAAGAGCGTGAAGACGATGAGCAGGAGAACGAGGATCGAGATGCCGGCGTTGATCTCGAAGTACTGCTTGATCCACCAGTCGCGGTTGCGCCCGAAGAGCCGGAACTTGCCCGGAGCAAGCAGCTGCTTGCGCACGGTGTGCGAGACGGCGACGGGCTCGGTGTCGGAAGGCATGATGCGGCTGGAGGAGGCGGAAAAGACGAGGAGGGAGCGAAGGAAAGGCCACGTCAACGACGTGGCCTATAGTGGACAACCGGCGTGGCGGCCGGCTCGGGAGCGTACCGCTCGCGAGCCGGAGCGCGTTCCGATCACTTTCCGACCGGGACGAAGCCGACCTTCTTGGCGATCGCCTGGCCCTCGGAGCCGAGCATGAACTCGACGAACAGCGCGGTCAGGCCGGTGGGCTCGCCGTTGGTGTAGAAGAACGTCGGGCGGGCGTAGGGATACGCCTTGGCCTGCACGGTCGCGTCGTCCGGCAGCACGGCCTTGCCGTCCTTGCCGAGGATGGCGACAACGCGGATGCCCGGGGCATTCGTATAGGCGAGGCCGACGTAGCCGATGCCGTTCGGGTTCTTGGCCACCTCGGCGGCGATCTGCTCGTTACCGGCCATCTTCTGCGAGGAGCCGGCGTAGTCGCGCTTCTTCATCGCGAGTTCCTTCCAGTCGGAGTACGTGCCCGAGGAAGTGTTACGGGTGTAGATGGAGAACGAGCCGGCGTTGCCGCCCACGGCGCTCCAGTCGGTCACATCGCCCGTGAAGATCTGCTCGACCTGACGGAGGGTGAGCTGGGCGACAGGGTTGGCCTCGTTCACGATCACGGCGATGCCGTCGTAGGCGACGATCGTGGGCTTCATGCTCACGCCCTTCGCGAGCGCAGCGGAGAGCTCGGTGGGCTTGGCGCGGCGGGAGGACATGCCGATCTGGGCCGTGCCATCGGTAATGGCGGCGATGCCGGTGGTGGAGCCTTCGGCGGCGATCTCGAACGCGACATCGGGGTGCTGGGCCTTGAAGGACTCGGCGACCTGGGGCACGAGCTTGGCGCCGAGGGTGTCGGAGCCCTTGATGACAAGCTTCTGCGCGGAGGCCGAGAGGGCGGTGGCGAGGAGCGCGGTGGCGAGGACGAGGAATTTTTTCATGAGCGAATGCGGTTAGGATACACGATGCCGGGCGGTGGTTGCGTGACGTTCGAGTGACGTAAACTCAGGCGAGGGCCTTAGAATTTCACGTTGAGGTCGAGCTGGAACAGGTCGGAGGAGTCGAGGTTCGCGACGCCGGGGCCGGCGCCGGGGAGGGCTTCCTTCTCCTGGGTGTTCATGTAGGTGGCGTTGAGCGAGGCGAAGTCGGTGAGGTTGTAGGCGGCCGAGATCTTGAAGCCTTCCTGGTTGAGGCGGCTGAAGGCGAAGTCGGAGTCGTTGATGTTCGGGTCGATGGAGCCGAGGCCGATCTGACGGTAGTCGGCGGAGATCTTCCAGTCGCCGGCGGTCTTGCCGGCGCCGTAGCCGTAGCTGAGTCCGACGAGCCACGCGAGGGGATCCTCGTCGACGGAGGCGGGCTGGGCGTAGGCCTCGCGGACGCGGTCCTCGGCGGTGGTGTTGTAGGCGAGATCCCAATACGCCTTGAGGGAGTAGCCGGCGCCGCCGAGGTCCTTGAATGAGAGTTCGCCG
>DATGXO010000190.1:0-3591 GCA_035298965.1 Opitutaceae bacterium
ATGAGGTTGTCGGCGATGCAGTGCGCGCGGCCGTTGTCGATCCAGGCGGTCTCGTCGTCGCCATAGCCGTGGAAGAGCACGACGACGGGGTACGCCTGCGCGGCGCGGGCGTTGTAACCGGGCGGTGTGTACACTTGGAGCGTGTACTCGCGGCCGGCGGTGGCGGAGGTGATCGTGTGGCGGTGCACGACGCCGTGCGGCACGGGCTGGAGCGACCATGCGGGTGTGGTGCCGCCGGTGAACTCGAAGGCGTTTTCCGAGTTGATCCATTTCTTCGTCGAGCGGTTGCGCGGATCGAGCGCGACGGCGCCATCGACGTTGAAGACGTAGCTGTAGATGTCGGGCGCGAGACCGGAGACGGTGACGCTCCAGACGCCGTCGGCGGACTTCTCCATCGGCGCCGGTGCGGGGCGGCGGAGGCCGGCGAGCGAGACGAGGCGCGCCTCGGGCGCGTAGAAACGGAAGGTGACGGCGCCGTCGGTGGTGATCTCGGGCGAGACCAGGTTGGCGGGTTGCGCCGCGGCACGGGCCACGAGGCCGCACGCGAGCGCGAGGGGCAAGAAGGGGAGGGGATGCATGACGCGTCCGCGATGCGCCGGGAAACAGGAGCGGTCAAGCCGACCGCCGTACGCGCGCGGCGACTCGGCGCCTCGCGTCGGCGAGTTTTTGCACCGGGGAGGACGAGGGCACGGCGCGGGTACTGAGCCGGTCGTTCGCGTCCTCAGTGCGGCGCGCGCGGGCCGCGGAAATTTCCTTGGTTCGCGGGCGGCGGGGCGGTGGAGTGGGCGCGATGGAGCAATACCACCAGCTTCTCCGCCTCGTGCTCGACAAGGGCCGCTACAAGGGCGACCGCACCGGCACCGGTTGCTACTCGGTCTTCGGCGCGCAGGCGCGTTTCGACCTGCGCTCGAGTTTCCCGCTGCTCACGACCAAGAAGCTCCACCTGCGCTCGATCATCCACGAACTGCTCTGGTTCCTGCAGGGCGACACGAACGTGGGCTACCTCCACGAGAACAAGGTCACGATCTGGGATGAGTGGGCCGACAAGGACGGCAACCTCGGCCGCGTCTACGGCGCGCAGTGGCGCGACTGGCGGCGGCCCGACGGCGGCTCGGTCGACCAGATCGCGAAACTCATCGACGGGCTGAAACGCGATCCGAACAGCCGCCGCCACATCGTGAGCGCGTGGAACCCCGGCGAGCTCGACCAGATGGCGCTCACGCCTTGCCACGCGTTGTTCCAATTCTTCGTGGTCGACGGCGAATTGAGCTGCCAGCTGTATCAGCGCAGTGCGGACTTGTTTCTCGGCGTGCCGTTCAACATCGCCTCGTACGCGTTGCTCACGCTGATGGTGGCGCAGGTGTGCGGGCTGAAGCCGGCCGAGTTCGTGCACACGTTCGGCGACCTGCACCTGTACTCGAACCACCTCGAGCAGGCGAAACTGCAGCTCTCGCGCGAGCCGCGGCCGCTGCCGACGATGACGCTCAATCCCGCGGTGCAGGACATCCTCGGCTTCCGCTACGAGGACTTCACGCTCGCCGGCTACGACCCGCATCCGGCCATCAAGGCGCCGATCGCGGTCTGAAAACACGCGGGCCGTGTTCGTGTGAACACGGCCCGGGATGCGGAAGAGGTGGGGCGGGCAGCCGGCTCAACCGGACACGAGCGGCGTGAGGCGGAGGTTGCGCACCTCGAAGGGCGCGCCTTCGAGCTGGAGCCCGATGCGGCCGGCGTGCGGCTCGACCTGCGTCACCCGATTTTGGAGCACGCCGTTGATGCGCACCTCGATGGTGCCGCGGTTGCAGAGGATATCGACGGTGTTCCACTCGCCGAGGGGCAGCTCGCTGGAGGATTGCTGGTGGGCGCGGATCGGGGGCGTGTTTCCCTTGCCCGGCGTCGTGATCGGTTCCGCAAATTTCGAGCCGGACATCTGGAGCAGGTCGCCCGCGTAGCGGACCTTTGTTTGCAGCTGGATGCAGGTCGGCCACGGGCTCGGCGCGACCGGCGCGGAGGCGACATGCAGCAGGATGCCGCCGTTGCTGCGCGACGTGGTGGCCGCGGGCCAGCGATACTCGAAGCGCAACCGGTAATTCTCGTAGGTGGCGTCGGTCGCGAGGTAGCCGAGCGGGTTGCCGGCAATGGCGATGCCTTCGGGCGTGCGCGTGCAGATGTGGCGGATATCGACGGGCTCCGCGGTGACGACGCTCCAGCCGGCGAAGGTCTCGCCGGCGAAAAGATCGACGGCGGGCGGGGTATCTTCGGCCGAGGCGGCGCCACCGAGCGACAGGAGCACGCTCAGGGCGACTATGCGGGGTGACATGCGGGGCAAGTTGACCATTCGCGCAGCTGCTGGCGACGCCGAAACGCGCCGGCGTGTCCCCAATTTTCGGTCAATAAACGCCACGCCGGGAAACGCCGCGGGGCCGCCCCTGCGGTCACTCCCGAGGGAACAGCGCGACGGCGGCGGAGGCGGCTTCGGCCAGCCAGGCAGCGCGTTGCGCGGGGGTGCTGACCACGACCGATGTGAAATAGAGCCGCTCGGCGCGCGGGATGCCGCACATGCCGCAGACGCAGCGTTTCCAGAGGTTTTCCAGCGGGTCGCCGTAGAGGGCGCGCTCGGCCTCGAGGGGGGTGTTGCCGGTGTTGAGCACGAGCGCGGCGCGGAGCTTGAGCAGACCGACGGGGCCTGGCTTGCCGTCGGCGCGGACGCGAAATTCGTAGGCGACGCCCGGGCGCACCACGCGATCGAGCCAGCCCTTGAGCGCGGCGGGCGGCTGCCCCCACCAGTTCGGGTGCACGACGACGAGGCCATCGGCTGAGGCGAGCTCGGCGCAACGGCGCGCGATGTCGGCGGGCAGGGCGGCGTCTTTGGCGAATTCGGCGGTCGGCAGACACGGCTCGAAACCCTCGGCGCAGAGATCCTGCGTGATCACCTCGTGACCGATCTCGCGCAGCGCTGCGGTGGTGGCGGCGGCGAGCGCGTGGTTGAAGCTGGCGCGGTTCGGGTGGGCGACAACGACGAGGATCTTCATGCGGGAGATCCATCAAGCAGCGGCCGGCGTGAGCGGTGCAAGAACAGGAATGGCGCCCCGGCGGGCCGCTCCGATCGACTGCACGCTTCGGCCGGTGCGGATCGTCGGTTTTGGCTTTGTCGGCAGAGGGCGCGGAGACTGGGATCGGGACGTGTTTCCCGGTTTCGATGAACAACTCCGCCGCTACGCCGAGGTGATCGTGCGATTCGGGCTGAACCTGCGGGCCGGGCAGCGGGTGCTGTTGACCGAGCCGTACGAACTGCAGGGCGTCGCGCGCGCAGCTGCGCCGCTGGTCGACGCCGTCGCCGCGGCGGTGGCGAACGCGGGCGGCGGCGAGGTCGAGACGCTGTGGGGCGACGAGAAGGCGTGGCGCGCGGCGGCGGGCGGCGACGACGCGGGTGAGTTCGCCGCGCAACTCGCCCGCTCCACCGAGTGCGTGCAGACCGCGATCGCGCGCGGCGACGCGCTGGTGTTTCTCGTCGGAGTGAATCCGCAACTCACCGACGGCGTGCCGCTCGCCGGTGCGGCGCGGGTGCGGCGGCGCTGCGGCGAGGCCTAC
>DATGXO010000191.1:0-17567 GCA_035298965.1 Opitutaceae bacterium
CCTGACCGGCACCTCTCAAAGCAGAGGTGCCTGCCCCCTTCCTCCACACCTCCTTCCCCCGCTCAAACCATGGGGAGAAATAGTCCGCACTGATGCGGCATTTTAATCCGCATTGACCATCCATCCCCGCCCGCGATCAGCAGGCGCCGACCACCGGGGCCCGGAGGCGATCAGCCGGAGGACTCCTCCAAGGCTTCGCCGTTGGCGAAGCCATTCAGCGGTTCCAGACGGCTCCGCCATCCTCCTCAAACGGCGAGCCTTCCACGCCGCGGTTATCATGCCCACTTCCCCGTTCCCTCCAGCGCCACTTCATGACTTGAACCCGACTGCGCCCGTTTCCCTCGTAGAAGCGCGCTATTCGCGTGGGTTGGCCTGCTTACCCACGGGGTTACCGCGATTACCCAGTGGGTTTCTTCGATTACCCAAGGGGTAAGCGTGATTACCCGCTGGGTTGCCTTGATTACCCACGAGGTAAGCACGGTTACCCAAGGGGTTGGCTCGATTACCCAAAGGGTAACCGGTCGTCCCCTCCGGGTTGCCGCGCTTACCCACTGGTCTGCTCGACCTACCCCGTGGGGAATCGGGCATTTCCGCCCTTGTTGGGCGCCGGCGACGGCCGGCTCCGCCGCTCCCACTCTCAGTACCGCGCCTCCAGCAGGTCGGCGTGGACCCAGTCGCGACGCTTGAGCAGGTGGAAATACACGGCGCCGTCGCGTTCGAGCACGTAGATGCGTTGCCCGCCCCGCTTCATCTTCCGCCAGCCTGTGCCGGCGATCTTCTCCAGCGGCAACTCGCGGCGCTGCTCGGGCGTGAGATCGTAGAGGAAATGCCGCAACGCCTCCGCCACGCTCCGCGCCGGCACGACCGACTCGATCCCGTTCTCGTCCAGGAAGCGCTCCAGGTCGCCGCCCAGCCGCTCGCGCGCCGACACGAAATCCCGTAGCCGCCACTGCTCGGCGCCGAGGTTCTCGACATACCGCAGCGCCACCGGCTCCTCCGGCGGCAACTCCGCCCCGCTCTCCGCCTCCGGCACTTCCGCCCCGTTGGCTGAATTCTCCGGTCGGAGCGCCTCCGCCATCCAGCGTTGAAACTCGTCGTTGGCCCGCCGGGCCTCCTCGGCCTCGGCGGCGAGCAGGGCGTTGAAGGCCACATCGTCGGGCGACTGCAACCGCTCCGGACAGAGCACGCAGTCGGCGTTGGCGAGGATCGGCTCGGCGTGCGCCAACGCGTCATGCAACAGCCGCTCGACGGTCGCGCGCAGTCTCGTGTCCGCCGGCTGGGTGCGCTCGAATGCAAACGCTAGGAACTGCCCAAACAACGCGAGCCGCTCCGGCAGCGCGGCCTCGCGGCTCTGCATGCGTGCGGCAAGATGGCGGAACTGAGCGGTCTCGCGCACATCGCCCAGCGCGAGGTCGGAGAGCGCGCGCAGCACGTGCTTGAGTTTCTCCGCCGGCGAGTCGCCCGGCACGGCCCAGCGCGGGAGTGTCCGCGGGCTGAGCACAAAGCGCGCGAGGCCCTCGCCCAGCTGCGCCGCCGGCACCGCTCCAGCCGAGGCGAGGAGGAACTGCCAGATCGGCCCCATCTTGGTGAACCACTCTGAATGGCTCAGAAACGCATCGCCGAACTCCAAACCGAACGGGGCAAAGCTCGTCTTGGCGGCAGTCTCCATCCGCGCTGTCGCCACGCGTTCCCAGATGCCGTACTCGCGGATCGCGAGCTCGGTCGGTATCCCTCCTTCGGCGAGGAGACAGCCCAGTGCCGTCCAGCACTTCTGGCGGAAGGTATTGAGCTGTGCCAGAAGCTCATGCGTCTTGGCCAGCTCCGCAGCAAATAGCTTCGGAAATTCCGCCGAAGTGTACTCGCGCGCCAGTTTGCCGACCGTCAGCTGGAACTCCTCGATATCATCCGGCGCCAGCTGTTCCGGAAGCGCCACGCGCAGGTAAGCCACCGCATCGTCATCCAGCCGCGGCAGGAATCGGTCTAGGATCTGCCTGACCCGCTCCGTGACGGCACATTCCGTCCTGGGCTCGAGAAAAAGCCATTTGCGGAGAATCGCACCAAATTCGGTGGCCGCTGGCTCATACGGCAGGCCGAGCTGCCTATTGGCAAAGAACTTGAAGGCTGTATCTCGCGTGGAGACGCAGCTTCGGATCAGGTTCGCCAACCGCTTCATGATTGTCGCCAAGGCGCGGCGCTCGCACTCGCTCGGCCCGGGTTTTCCGAACTCCGCACGAACGTCCAGAACCGCGTGCGCCAGCATCGCAACCAGCGCGGCATTCCAATGCTCCCGCAATTCAGCCACGGCATTCTTCACCCGCTCATCCGCCAGTTTGAACCGATGCAAATGACGCCCGAAGATCGGGCCCTGCTCGTACTCGCGCCACGCCGCCAGCATGCGCGGCAATCGCTCCCGGATCTGCCGGAACTCCGCCAACTCCGCCTCGGTCGCCGCCGCAATCGTGAATCCCGCCGTCGTTGTGTTCGTCTCCATGGGGTATGCATGGCCGGCCGGGGCACCATGCTCCGCCCGCCGTGGCCGTCGGAACTGGGGGAAAACCGGCGGCAGCGCATGCCTAGACAGGCACTACAGAAGCGGAAAGCCCGAAATGCGCCTCCGCTCTTCGGGGCAGCCCTCCCCATGTCGGAAGCCTCGCCCCACAGCATTGACCCTACGCGGCCCCGCTGGCCTCGTATCCGCCCATCCCCATGAACATCCCCGTCGGCCGCATGACCGTTGTCTTCGCGTTGTTCTGGTCCGCGATCGTCCTGGTCTTCGATGGCCAGTTCGCCCTCACGGCCTTCCGCCAGCTGCGGGCCAACTCCTACACCGTCGCCGA
This sequence comes from Opitutaceae bacterium, assembly GCA_035298965.1. Classification (GTDB taxonomy): domain Bacteria; phylum Verrucomicrobiota; class Verrucomicrobiia; order Opitutales; family Opitutaceae; genus CAJCBL01. Next base: position 2,838 of record DATGXO010000191.1, read on the forward strand.
AGGCACGGTGATTTCCAGCACGGTGATCACGAGCGAGGATAGCGATGGTCCGGTCTATCGTCCCGAGGTGCGCTACCGCTACCAGGTCGGTGAACGGGAGCTCGTCGGCGATCGCCTCAGCTACGAAAACCTCTTCGCCTCCGGCGCCGACTCGGCCAACGAAGCGGTGGCCGCCTTTCCCGCGGGCGCCGCGATCCGCGTCTACTTCAATCCCGCTGATCCGACCGACGCCCTCCTCCGCCCCGGTCTCAGCGCCCGACAGCTCTTTCTCGCCCTGTTCCTCACGCCCTTCAACGCCGTCATGCTCTTTCTCTGGGCCGCCGTGGCGAAATGGTTGTGGCTGAAGCGCACCCGGCCTCCCGCCGGCGGACTCCGCATCGAGAGCGGCCTTCGCGGCACCAGCGTGCGCCTCGGCGGGATGCCGGCGCTCGGCGCCGGATTGGCGGCGGTCGCAGGCGTCTCCTTCGCAAGCATCTTTGTCGTCGGGTTCGCCTCGCTCGGTTTCCGCCCGTCGTTCCCGACCATCACCGGAGTCTGGATTCTCGTGCTCGGCGGCGGCCTGGTCGCGACGCTTTGGCAGGCGGCACGTAACCGCTCCGATCGCCAGCGGCTGCTCATCGACGAAGTCTCGGGAAACGTCGACCTCCCGCCGACCCACGGCCGAGCGCAACGTGTCCAGATCCCCGCCTCCGCGCTGACCGCCGTGCAGCTCTCCCGCGAGCTCGTGACCGACAGCGACGGCGACACGCACGCGAAGTTCGCCCTCGCGCTCAAGGCGAAGGATCGTGCGTCGGAGCGCCTCGCCCTCTGGGCCGACGAGACGCAGACCCGCGGCTTCGCCACCTGGCTCGCAAACAAGCTTCGCGTCCCCCTCGGCGAAGACTGATCGTCCGCACCATGATGACCGACGAGCCCGCGCCGGGCGCGACTCCCACACCTGAATCGTCTCCCCCTCCGCACCGCCGCCGGCCGCGCTACGCGGGAAAACACCCGCGGCATTTCGCCGAGAAGTACAAGGAGCACGACCCTGCGCGTTACGCCGACACCGTCGCGAAGGTCATCGCTTCCGGCAAGACCGTCGCCGGCACGCACCGGCCGATCATGGTCGCGGAGATCCTCGAAGCGCTTGCGCCCGCGCCGGGCGATGTCGCCGTCGACTGCACACTCGGCTACGGCGGGCACAGCCGCGAAATCCTCCCGCGCCTACTCCCCGGCGGTCGGCTTCTCGGGCTCGATGCCGACCCGATCGAGCTTCCGAAAACCGAGACTCGCCTGCGCGCCCTCGGGTTCGGCCCCGATGTCTTCACCGCACGTCGCAGCAACTTCGCCGGGCTGCCACAGGTGCTCGCCGCCGCAGGCGTTGGCAGCGTCGACTGCCTGCTCGCCGATCTCGGCCTCTCCTCGATGCAGATCGACGATCCCGCCCGCGGCTTCTCCGTGAAACTCGCCGGCCCGCTCGACATGCGCATGAACCCGCAGCGCGGCGCGCCCGCTTCGGTCCTGCTCGCGAAACTGTCGCCGAAGGCCTTCGAGCAACTCCTCACCGACAACGCCGACGAGCCTCGTGCCGCCACCCTCGCGCCGCTCCTCGCCGGCCGCAGTTTCACCACCACGACCGAGCTCGCCGCCGCGATCCGCGCCGCATTGCCGCGCCGGGAGAAGGACGAGGTCGATCTCACCGTACGCCGCGTTTTCCAGGCGTTGCGCATCGCCGTGAACGACGAGTTCTCCGCGCTCGACACCTTGCTGCGCAACCTGCCCGCGTGCCTGAACTCCGGCGGCCGCGCCGCGCTCCTCACGTTCCACTCCGGCGAGGATCGCCGCGTGAAGAAAGCTTTCGCCGCCGGCCTGCGCGACGGCGTCTATGCCGCGATCGCCGAGGAAGTCATCCGCCCGTCGCCCGCCGAGTGCGGGAGCAACCCGCGCGCCGCGCCCGCCAAGCTCCGCTGGGCGCGCCGGGCGTAGCAGCCCGACCCCCGCCCCAGCCGCATCCAACGGTCGGCGACTCCGGCGCGCGCCGCCGACCGGCGACTCACGCTCAACGCGCCGGCTGGTCGCGGCGAAGCAAGCGTTTCGCGATCGCGCGAGGACGCCTGGCCAACGCGCCCTCGGTGGCGGCGAGCGCCTTCTCCAGCAGCTTGCCGGAGCGGCGCTCGATCCATGCGAGAAGATCGTCGCGCGCCGCCAGCGTTTGCGCGTCCGCGAAACGGCATCGCGCAAGAGCGCGACGAAGCATCGAGAGATCGCCGCAACGGCCCAGTTGCCGCGTCGGCTTTTCCAGTACGCAGCCCAGCCGCCGCGCCCGTCTCGGAAGCCACCGGTCGTTCAGTTCCAGCTGCGCCTGAAGCCGGGCGAGCGCCTTTCGCCAAACGTGGACCCGTCCCCACTTCGGCGACGCCATGGCCGCCGACCGCGCACGGCGCGCTTTGCGGTAACTTCGGCGCAACGCTTCCGCGAGATCGACCGCCGGCGCACGGGGACACGCACCGACGCGCGCCTCGAGTTCCGTCAGACGCCGCTCGATCTCCCACCAGTCCGGCTCATCGCTCGCCCCCGGATCAGCCGCGCCCCACACGACGACACCGTCCAGCGCCCCCCAGCGCCGCGGATGCCGCGCGAGGAGCTTCGCCCACGTCCTCTCCACGACGAAGCGATCCCGCTGCGCCCCCAACTGCCGGTGCAACGCACGCGCCTCGCGCCGCACAGCCTCGAGCCAGTCCGCGCGCGGCTTCGGCACCAGCGTCACCGTGGCGTGGATCCTCTTCATCGCGCGTCGGACCCGGTGCACCGCGTTGTCCGCGGCACCTGGCCCGAGCCCGGCGGCTTCCCGGGCGGCGCGAAGGCAGGCGAGCAACACCTCGCCTAGCGCGAGGGCCGGTCCCTGGCGGCGATGCGACCGGGCCATCTTCACAACGGCAATCTGTACCGCTCAGGACCGGAAGAGACAACCCCGGCACACCTCGTCCCCTGGGCTGTCGCCTCAGCCCGCGCGTTGTTTGCCGTAGCGGTCGTCGACCTTGATCAACGCGGTCACGGCAAACGACGGAATCGTCGCGAGACAGACCCAGCCGAAGAAGCTCACGTAACCGACATGCTCCTGCAGCCAACCGGCCCACATGCCCGGCACCATCATGCCCAGCGCCATGAAGCCGGTGCAGAGCGCGTAGTGGGCGGTCTTGTTCTCCCCTTCGGCGAAAAGCATCAGATAGAGCATGTACGCGGTGAATCCGAAGCCGTAACCAAATTGTTCCACCGCGATCGCCCCGCCCACCGCCGCGAGCGATTCCGGCCGCGCGATCGCGAGCCACACGTAGGCGAGATTCGGCACGTGGATCGCGCAGACCATCGGCCAGAGCAGACGTTTGAGCCCCCAGCGCGACACCAGCCAGCCGCCGAGCAGCCCACCCGCGAGCAGCGCCGCGGTGCCGATCGTGCCGTAGTAGAGTCCGACCTGATCGAGCGACAGTCCGAGTCCGCCCTTCCCGCGCTCATCGAGCAGGAAAGGCTGGATCAGCTTCACCAACTGCGCCTCGCCGAGCCGATACAGTAGCATGAATGCGAGCGCCGTCCCGATCCGCGGCTTGCGGAAAAACGACGCGAACACCGCCCACGATGCCGCGAGCAGATTCCCGGTGCGCCGCCCCGCGATGTCGTTCGCCGGTAGCGGCAGCGCCATCTGGTGATAGAGCGCCACGACCATGAACAGCCCCGCCAGCCCCGCGAACGCCCAGCTCCAGGCCTGCGCCGGCTGCGCGCCGGATCTGATCCAGCGGCCGACCTCATACACCAGCCCACCCTGTCCAGCGATCATCGCCATGCGGAAGAACGTGCTGCGCACGCCCACGAACGCCGCGCGCTGATGCTCCGGCAACGCGAGCAGGTAAAAGCCGTCGGCCGCGATGTCGTGCGTGGCCGAGCTGAACGCCACCAGCCAGAAGAGCGCGAGCGTTGCCTGGAAGAACGCCGGCCCGGGCACCGTCAACGCTACCGTCGCGAAGAGCGCGCCGACGAGGAACTGTGTCGCCACGATCCAGGCACGCTTGCGCCCGAGCAGCTCCACCAGCGGGGCCCACAGCGGCTTGATCACCCACGGCAAGTAGAGCCAGCTCGTGTAGAACGCGATCTGCGCGTTCGAAACACCGAGGCTCTTGTAGAGCGCGATGGAGAGCGTGGCCACGGCGACATTCGGCAGCCCCTGCGTGAAGTACAGCGTGGGGATCCAGCTCCAGGCTCGCGCGGCGCTCGAGTTCTCGCGTTCCATCGGCGCCACGCTGAAGCCGCGCCGGGGCAGACGCCAACCTCGAACCGGCGGCAGGCGCCACCCGCGCGACGAGCGTTCGCCTCCGCGCTTGCGAATTCGCGCGCGCCGCTCCACACATGCGCCTCTCCTCACGCCGGCATAGCACAGTGGTAGTGCAACGGTTTTGTAAACCGTAGGTCGTCGGTTCGAATCCGACTGCCGGCTCCAGGGCTGCCGCGGGGGCAAACGGCGTCGCCGGCGGCTGGAATCGCGGCGTCTTTCCCGGGCGAAAACTCTCCGAAAATTCCGCTTGAGCCGCGAGGGTCGCACCCTACCGTCGGCCACCTCGTTTCGGCGAGCACTGCCCGATGGTGTAATGGTAGCACAACAGATTCTGAATCTGTTTGTCTAGGTTCGATCCCTAGTCGGGCAGCCACTCTTGAAGCCCAAGACCCGCAGGTCTTGGGCTTTCTTGTGCCGGTCGGCGCCACCGCGGCGCGGCTCACTTGATCCACTTCAACTTCTCGCAAAACACGAGGTAGAAGACTGGCAGCACGACCAGCGTCACGAGCGTCGCGCAGGTCAGACCCACGATGTGCACCGCCGTGAGCGGCCGCCAGAGTTCGCCGCCGTGCAACGCGAGCGGGATGAGTCCGCACACCGCCGCGAGCACGGTTACGACCACCGGCCGCAACCGCACCAGACCAGCGCGGATGAGTGCATCGCGCAGCGCCATGCCTTCGGCGCGGGCCTCCTCGATGTAGTCGGAGAGCACGATGATGTGGCTCACGACCAGCCCCGCGAGACTCACCAGGCCGAGCAGCGCCATGAACCCGAAGTTCGTCTGGAAGAGCACGATTCCGGCAAACGCGCCGATCACGCCGAGCGGCACCGTGATCATGACCGCCACCGACTTCGCGACCGAGCCGAACTGCAGCACCATCGCCAGGAAGATTGCCGAAAGCGATATCGCGAACACCACGCCCATCTCGCTCTGGCTCTTCGCCAGCTCCTTGTCCTCGCCCGCATAACTGAGCGTGTAGCCGGCTGGCAACGCGAGCTTCGCGATCTCCGGTTTGCACTTCGCCAGAATCGCGGCCGGCAACATGCCGACTGGCCCGAAGCTCTTCACCGTGACCGTGCAGAGCTGCTGGAAATGCGGCACCGTCGCGTACGCAGGCGCGATCTCGACGCTCGCGAAATTCGTCAACGGCACGAGCCCGTTGCGCGTCGATGGCACGTAGAGCGAGCGCAGTCGGTCGGCGTCGGGGATCTCGTCGCGGCGCAGGCGGAAGTTCACCGGCACGAGGTGGTCGCCCTCGCGCAGTTGCGTGATGCGTGCCGCGAAAAACGCGGCCGCCGTGACCGCGCCCACGGAGCGGTTGTCCACGCCGAGGGTGTTCGCACGTTCCTGGTCGATCGCGATGCGCAGGTTCGGTAGCCGTTGGCCGAGATCGTCCGTGACCTTGTAGCCGCCGTGCGCGCGCACGATCGCGGAAACCTGATCGGCCAACCCGCGCAGCACGTCGAGATCGGGACCGGAGAGCCGGATCTGAATCGGGTTGTCGATCGGCACGCCCTGCTCGAGCTGCTTGGCGACCACGCGCGCGCCCGCCACCTCGGCGTCGAACCGCCCGCGCAGCCGCGCGAGCAGCGGCACGATGTGCGCCGTGCGGGTGTTGACGACGACCTGCGCGAGGAACGCGCCCGGCTCCTTCGGCTCGACGTTGTAATAGAAACGCGGAGCACTGCCGCCGTAGAACACGCCGAAGTTCGCTACCTCGTTCTCCTCGGCGATGATCGCCGCCACGCGGTCGGCGGTGTCGCGCATCTGCGCCGGCGCGGCGTTGCGCGGCAGCTCGATGTCCACGAGGAACTGCGCACGGTCGGCCGGCGGGAAGAACTGCCGCCCGAAGAACGGCGAGAGGCACAGGCTCAGCGCGAACAACGTGTACACGATTCCGATCGTGCGCCACGGATGATTCAGTCCGCCCTCGAGCAAGCGCCGGTAGCGCGGCAGCACGGCGTTGATCGCCTGGTCGACCCAGCGGAACAGGAAAAACGCCCGCACCTCACCGCCCTCATCGAGGCCCTTCTGCCCCTTCAGCAGGTAGTAGCTGAGGAGCGGCACGAACGTCACCGAGACGACCAGCGCGGAGAGCAGCGCGAGCGTCACGACCATCGGCATCCCGTACATGAACGCGCCCTTGTCGCCGGGCAGCAGCACCAGCGGCAAAAACGCGACAACGTTGATCAGCGTCGCGAAGAGGATCGCGCGCGACAACCGCCGCGGGCCCAACCAGCCCGCGCGCAGCCGCGGCTCGCCGTGGTGCAGCTCGCGGTTGATGCCGTCGGAAACGACGACCGGCACGTCGACAAGCATGCCGAGCGCGATGATCAGGCCCGCGATCGAGATCTGGTGCAGCGGGATTCCGAGCAGGTGCATCCCGCCAAACGTCATCGCGACCGAGAGCGGAATCGCCAATGCCATCACGATCGCCGAGCGCCAGTCCATCAACAGCAGCGCGACGAGCACCACGATCACCACCGCCTCCGCAAACGACGCGCTGAAGAGCCCGATGCGCTGCCGCACCGACTCCGGCTGGTTCGAAAGCGCCTCGAGCGCGACACCACCGGGCAGCTGCGTCTCGAAACTTCGGAGGCACGCTTTCACCTCCTCGTAGAACCCGCCGATCTGCGCGCCCTCGCGCATCTCGATCGAGACCAGCACCGCGCGCCGCGACTGGAACTCGTCGCGCTCCCCCTCCCGCCCGAAGAAAGCGAAGTTGTAGCCGATCGGATTCTCATAGCCGCGCACCACGGCGACAGCGTCGCGCAGGTACGTGGGCGTGCCGTCGGACGCCGTGGCCACCACGGTGTCGAGCAACTCGCGCTCGTTGGCGAACTCGCCGGTCACCTGCACGGGAAACGCGTTGCCCTCGGTACGGTACGTGCCGCCGGGCACCACGGCGTTGCGCCGCGCCACCGCGCCCGCGAGGTCCTGCGCCGAGACGTGCAGCTCCGCGAGTCGCGCCGTGCTGTAGTCGAGATAGACCGTCTCCGGCACGGTGGCCACGCGCTTGGTCCGGCCCACGTCGGGCACCTGCCGCAGCGAGTCCTCGAAATCCTCGGCGATCTTCTCCAGCTGCCGGTACGTCATCCGCGGGATCCGGCGCGCGGCGATGAGCGGCGCGGCGGGCTCGTCGGCCAGCAGGACAAACGGATCCTGGAGATCCGGATGCAGCTCGCCATCGGAGCCGTACGCCTCACGGCGGAACTCGCGCAACGCGCGGTTGATCTCCTCGCGCGTCGCATCGGTGGCGAACTCCGCCACGAACAGCCCGGGGCGCTCGCCCACCGTGAGGTCCGCCGCGATCCGTCGCTCGCCGGCCGCACGGATGAAGCGCTGCACGACCGGCCACAGGTAATCGCGACCAAGCGCCTCCGGATAAAACAACGCGATCGCCGCGCGACCGGTCGCCGCCCGCCCGGCGCGCAGCTCCGCCACCGTCGACTCCACCAATCGCGCCCGCGCCGCTACCTCCGCCGAGGTGATCGGTTCGCTCGCGATCGCATAGAGCAGCGTGACGGTGTCGCCGAAATCGCTGTTCAACCACGTCGGCAGCGTGCCCTCGGGCATCGGCACCTCGGCGATCTTCGCACGGAGCTTGTCCCAGTCCTGGTCCATGCGCGCGCGGCTCTGCGGCTGCAACGCGACCTTGATCACCGAGAGCCCGTTGCGCGACTCGGAGGAGATCTCGTCGACCGTGGATTGTTCGGCCAACTTCTTCTCGAGCGGTTTGGTGACGAGGTTCTCGACCTTGTCGGCCGTGGCGCCGGGAAACACTGTCACCACGACGGCCTTGCGGAGCGGGATCTTCGGATCCTCCTGTTGCGGCAGCTGCCGGAACGACGCCCAGCCCCATATCAGAACCGCGATCATGAAGAGCCAGGCGACCCCGCGGTGTTCGACGAAATACTGGGCAATGCCGCCCGATGACGGTGCTTTTTCGCTCATGGCAGAAGTGCGTTATTGAGCGACGGGTTGAGCGTTCACCGACATGCCATCGGTCAACAGGCCGGCGCCGAGCGTCACCACCTTGTCGCCGATGTGCAGTCCGTCGACGACGAGGATGGAACTGGCGACGATCTCCGCCGTGCGCAACGGCCGCAGGTGCACCCGTCCGTCGTCACCGACGATGAACACGGCCGTGCCGGCGGAGTTCGCTCCGCCGCCGACGAGCGCCGAAAGTGGTAGCCAGATCCCGGACTGCGTCGGCGCGACGCGTCCACCGAGGTGCACGCTCGCGGTCATGCCGCTCTTCAACCGCGCGGCGGCGTTGTCGATCTTCAGCACCACGCGGAAAAGCCGACTCGTCGGATCGGCCGCGATGCCGATTTCCGAGATCGTTCCAGTGAATCGCCCGCCCTCGTACGCCGAGACGAGCACCTCGCAGCTCTGCCCGACCTCGATCCGACCGAGCACGCTGTCGGGCACGCCCACCTCGAGCGAGACGCGCCGGAAATCGCCGAGCACGAGCACCGGCCGGCCCGCCGCGGCAAACTCGCCGGAGCGTGCCAGCCGCACGAGCACCACGCCCTCGTACGGCGCGCGCAAGGTCGTGTCGCGGAGGTACTGCTCCGCCTGCGCGAGATCGGCCTCGGCCATGTCCCGCTGCGCGCGCGTGGCGTCGTACTCGCTCTGCGAGAGGTTGGCGGCGGCGTAGAGCTCGCGGTTGCGCGTGAAGTTCGCCCGCGCCAGCTCGGCCCGCGCCCGCGCGGCGGCGACGGCGTTGACGAAGTTCGCCGTGTCGACCTGCGCCAGCACCGCGCCGGCGGCTACCGTCTCGCCTTGTCGCCAATCTTCGGTGCCGCCTTCGGGCCCGATGTGCGAGAGCTGGCCGTTCACCTTGAAGCTCAGATTCGTCTCGGTGTCGCCGCGGATCACGCCGAGGAACGACGGTCCGGGCTCGCCCGCGGTCGCCGCCGTGGCGCGCGCCACGACGTAGCGGACGTTGTAGGGCGCCGCTGCCGCGTCCGGTTTCGGATGGCAGCCGGCGAGCAGTAGTGGAACGACGGCAAGCGGAAGAAGAGGGTGTAGATGCATGGTGGGCGGAAAGTTCACTGGGCGATGGCCGCCTCGATCTCGGCGAGCCAGGCGGCGTTTTCGGCGCCGGTGCTCAAGGCCTCGAAGCGACCGCAGACGCGCTCGAGCTGCACGACATCACCGAGGAAACGGTACAGCGCGACCTCCGCCGCCTGCCGACGCGCGAACGCGGCGGTCTGCGCCTCGAGCAACGTCACGATCGAGACCGTGCCCTGCTCGTATTTGTCGCGGACAACCGCGAGATTGCGCTCCGCCAGCTCGGCTGAGGTGCGCGAAAGCGCGATGTCGCTGTAGCTGCTCTCGATCGACTGCAACACCGCCTGCGCGGCCGCCACGATCGCCTCGCGTGCGCCGTCGCGGGTGTACTCGAGCTGGCGCAGCTGGGCGCGCGCGCGGCGCCGGTCGGCGGTGAGGCTGCCACCGGCATAAAGCGGCAACGTGGCCTGCACGCCCACGGTCCAGGTGAAACGGTTCACGTCCACCGGAGTCACCGGAAGCCCGGCACGCAGGAGCTGTTCAGTGAGCGTAGGCCCGCCGTAGTCGAGCTCGACCAGGCGTCCGGCGTTCGCCGTGGCCGAGACCTTCGGCACGTAGCTGCGCCGTACCTTCTGCTCGGCGGAAAGCCGTTGCGCAGTCACGCCCTGCTCAGCGGCGGCGAGATCGGGCGAATGCCCGGTCGCGAAGGCGACAAGGTACTGCCGCAGACGACCGAAACGGGCGCGGTCGTCGATGAGTCCCGTGAGCGGCGCCGTGAGACCGGCGAACTCCGGATCGCCCAGCGCCACGTCGCGCAGCGTCCACTGCGCGTCGGCCTCGACGCCGAGCACGCGGTTGAGCGCTGTGCGCGCTTGTTCGAGGCGGGAACGCGCGGCGATGGTTTCGGAGCGCTGCTGCGCGGTGAGCGATTCGAAACGCAGGATGTCCTCGGGACCGGAAACGCCGGTGCGTTGGCGCAGCTGGGCGAGCTCCAGGTGCCGCGCGATCGTGCGGGCGTTCTGCTCGGTAACGCGCAACGCCGCCCGCGCCGCAAGCGCCTGGAGGTACGCCTGCGCCGTCTGGGCGACGGTGTCGAGCCGCTGGACTCGCTCGAGCGCATTGGCCGCCTCGAGCGCCGCGCGCGCCAGGCGCACCCGCGTCCACGCCTCGTCGTCGATGAGCGGCTGACTCACGCCCAGTCCGGCGAACCACGTTTTCTCCTGAATAATCCCGCCGGAGGCCTGCGCGCGATCGAGGTCGATCCGCTGGTAGGTCGAGACTGCGGCGACCTGCGGCAGCAGCTGGCCCGCGGCGGCCTTCACATCCTCGCGCGAAGCGTCGGTGCCGGCGGCGCGCGCACGCAGCGCGTAGTTGCGTTCGAGCGCAATCGCGAGTGCGTCGCGGAAACGTAGCTCCTGCTCCCCTTCGCGGGTGCGCGTTCCGACCAGTGTCGCGTCCGACAGCGCGCCGAACTTCGGCGCGAAGCCGGCCGCGGCGGCCGTCGCCTCATTGAAATACAGGCCCGGCCGCCACGGCGCCGTGAGCTCGAGCTGCTCGACCGGCGTGCCTGAGGTCAACTCGTCGAAAACAAGCGCAGTGCGCCGCGCCAGTTGCGCTCCGGCAGCCGGCAGCACGCCGGCGAGCGCGCCCGCCTCCACTTCCGCCTGCCCGAGATACGAGAGCGCGAGAAAACGTTCCGTCCGCAGGCCGTCGAGCAGCGCCGCGTGCTCCGCCGCACCGAGGCGCCCGCTCGGCAGCATGAAGACCGCGGGCACCGCGCGGTCCAGCGCCGCGAGCGCTGATGTCGCCGTTTCGCTGGCACGCACAACCCGAACCTCCGCCCCGAGCGAATTCGCAAGCCCGCGTCGCCACGCCTCGATCTCCGCCGCGCCACCCGCCCAATGATCGTCGACGAGCAACTGCACCGCGGAAAACGACACCGTTTCGCGCAGCCGCGCAAGGAGCTCGCTCGTGCGCGCGCTCAGGACCACGATCGCGAAATTCGCCTTAGTGGGATGCCCCGCAGCATCGAGCGGCGACGTCTGCAGGTCCGGATCCACAAAGGCCGCGCCGAGCACGGGCTTGGTCAGCGGCAGCGCCGGATCGCCCGCGAGCCGCAACGCGCGAGGGCCTAGCGCGAGCACGTAGTCAACCCCGGGGTCGGCGAGCGCGCGCTCGAAGCCGGCCCGCAGCGCGGCGTCGTCCGCGGCATCGGCGGCCTGCTCGACGAAGCTCACTGCGCAGCGTCCCGCCGCCATCTCCTCGATGCTGTGGCGCACCTTCGTCTCGTACGAGTCGCCGAACCACGAGTTCGTGTCGCGCACGATGGCGATTACGTACGGGCGTTCGGCCGCCGAGGCGGCGAGAGCGGCGGCGCAGAGCGCGATAATCCAAGTCAGGAAGCGAGTGTGACGGAACGGCATGTGGGCGGCGTTTTCAGAAGGCGCGCAACGGTCGGCGCCGACGGGCTCCATATTATTCCACAGCAGGAGAAACGGAAATACTTCTTGGGATGCGGCACGATACCTTGGAGGCATCGCGTAGACGCCGTCTCGCCTCCTCGATCCGCTTCGTCCAAGCTCGCGGACAGTCATGGAGATCCGCCACCTGCGCTACTTCCAAGCCGTCGCCGAAACGCTCAACTTCAGCCGCGCGGCGGAGCGTCTCCACATCGCGCAGCCGCCGCTGAGCCGACAGATCCGCGATCTCGAAGCGGAGCTCGGCGTGGCATTGTTCAGCCGCAAACATGGCCGGGTACAGCTCACCGCCGCGGGCAAGCACCTGCAGCGCGAGCTGCCGGCGCTCTCGCTGCGGCTCTCCGCAGTGTTGACCGAGACGCAGCAGATCGGCCACGGCGGAACGTGTACCCTGAACATTGGCACCGATTGGCAGCTGCCGTTGCACCCGCTCGTACGGGCGGTGAGCCAGTTACGCCAGAACGACGACCATGCAGCGCGGATCAACTTCGTCGACCTGCCGGTCACCGAGCAGATCGCCGCCCTCAACGATCATCGGATCGATCTGGCGATCCTGCCGGAGGCTTTTCTCGGCGCGCGCCGCGACATCGAGGCGCTGCAGATCGCGGATCCGGCGGTCTTCGTCGCGCTTCCGGAAGGCCACCCGCTCGCATCCCGCTCGCATCTCGCATTGCGCGAGCTGCGGAACGAACGCTGGGTCTCGTTCAGCCCGCGCCTCGCTCCGAGTTTCCGCGACCTCGTTGTGCGCCTCTGCCGCAAGGCCGGCTTCACGCCGCAGCTCGGTCCGACAGCGCCCACGATGGACGGAATGCTCGCGCTGGTCGCCGCTGGCGAAGGCGTCTGTCCGACGCTCGCGGCGTTCGCGCGCCAAAGCCCCGATGGGGTCCGGTTCGTCGAGACGGACTGCGAGCCGTTCACCCTGTTCGCGGTGTGGCTGCGCAAGCATGAATCCGCCGCACTCACCAATTATCTGGCCGTCCTGCGCCAGATCCTCGCAGCACCCGACAAGAAGCCCGGCTCCACGGTCTCGGCGGGCAAGACCGCGGGCCCGCGAACACGCCGTGCCCGCTCCCGTGCTGTGGGCGGTCGCCGGGGCGAGTGAAGGCGGGATTATGTTTCCGCGGCCGGATTCCGCGGTCGCTACTAACGCGCGTTCCGGCGACGCACGGTTTGCCAAAAACGGCGAGCCACGCCCAATTGTCGGCCATGGCCGAACCCACTACCCGCAAGTTTTCCGCCCTCAATGCCGCGATCGACGCCGTGCTCTGCGCGGCCGCGTTTTGCCTGTTCTTCTGGCTGGCAACGACTCACGTGCCCGCGGAGACGCCCGTGCAGATCGCGATCTGGAGCGGCTATTGCGCGGCCTGCATGACCGGTGTGTTCTGGCTCGCGTGGCAGATGCTCAAGGCCGTTTACCGCCACCAGCGTGCGGCGGTGCGCGTCGAGGATTGAGCGGCCGCAGTCGGCTCATTGGCAAACCGAGCGGCGGCGGCGCGGTCCCGCCCGCCGGTCACTCGCCGTAGGTTTTCCGCCAGTCGAAGGCCGCCTGCTTCGCCTTCTTCTTCTCGATGTAGGAGCCGACGAGCAGCGAGATCTCGAACAACGCCCAGAGCGGCAGCGCCACCAGCGTCTGCGTGATCGGGTCCGGCGTGGGCGTGATCACCGCCGCGACGACAAAGCAGATGACGATGACCAGCCGGCGCGAGCGCCGGAATGTGGCGACCTCGACGATGCCGAGGTACGTGAGCGCGAGCACCAACAGCGGAAACTCGAACACCGCGCCCATGCCGACCACCAGCCAGGTCATGAGGCTGTAGTAGGAGCCGACCGTCCAAATCATCTGATATCCCATCCATTGGTTGGCCTCGATCGCGACTTTGATCGATGCGGGCACGAGCAGCAGGAAGCTGAACGCCGCACCGGCGAGAAACAGAAACACGGCGGCGATCACACCGGGCACGACCACGCGTTTCTCCTTCGCCGAGAGCGCGGGGCCCACGAATTGCCCGAGGAAAAACAGCATGAACGGCGCGGCCGCCACGAGCGCCGGCGTCACGCAGATCTGCACCATCACGCCGTACACCTCCATCGGCGTGTCGGTCCGCAGTTGGAGCGTGAGGTTCGGATAGTCCGCGAGCGCGCGTGCCCAGGGCCATTCCAGGAAGGCGCGAACATCCGTGAGAAAAACGCCTGACAAAGTCGCGAACACTACCGTGGCGATCGCGCACTTCACCAGCGTCCAGCGCAGCTCCTCGAGATGGTCGAGGAACCCCATCGTCTTCTCGCCTCGCGCGCCGGGCGTGGCTCCGCCGTCGTTGATGTCGGTGTCGTTGGGTGGCGGCGCGAAAGGCACGACGGAAGCTCAGCGGCGGCGGGCCGGGGGCGTCAAGTCGCGGCCGACGGCGGTGGCGAAGCGCCGAGCGCCTGTTGCAACGCGTGCCAGGCGAGCGTCACACATTTCACACGCTGCGGAAACTGCGCCGCGCCTTGCAGCGCCTGCAGGTCGCCGAGGGTGTCGAGCTGCTCGGGCGTGAGCGCGGTGCCGGTGAAGAGTTGTTGCACCTGCCCGGCGGTGGACAACACCTCCGTGACCGGCCGGCCGCGGACCTTCGTCGTCAGGAGCGATGCCGAGGCCTGGCTGAGCGCGCAGCCTTGTCCGGTGAACGTCGCTTCCTCGATCCGCCCGTCCGGCGCGAGGCGGAGGTGCACCTCGACCTCGTCGCCGCAGGTCGGGTTCTCCGCGCGCGCAGCATGCGTCGCCCCGGTGCACGGGCCGTGGTGGCGCGGGTGCCGCGCATGTTCGAGAATGATTTCCTGGTAGAGGTCGCTCAGCTCCACGGGCGGAACTTGGGAACAAATCAGCGCCGCCGCAACCCGCGACACCAGACCGCAGGACTGCAGGAACCCGGCCGGTTTTCTAGCGGCCGCCC
>DATGXO010000192.1:0-10573 GCA_035298965.1 Opitutaceae bacterium
TCGCGCTTCAGCGCGAACCCGGCGGGAGCACCTTGCCGTAGAGACGGGCGACGTTTCCTGCCGGCGGCGGAGGCGGCGCATTCGGCGCGGCGGGGCCACCTCGGCTTTGCAGGCTGTACCGCAGGATCAACTTCTCGTTTTCGCGATCGAGGTGGATGATCTGGAGAATCCGCTGGCGGACCTTCTCCTTGAGCTCGGCCAGATCGCGCGCCTCGTTCGGCGCGGGCGCGAGTGCTTGCTTGAGCGCCTCGAGATTCGTCGTCAGTTGTTCGAGCAACGCTTGCCGCCGCTGCAGCAAATCAGTGCCGAAGGGACGCTTCTTCTCGGTGAGAAAGCGGTTCTCGTCGAGGGCGAGTTGGTAGAGATCGTCGCAGATCCGCTGGTGACGCTCCAGTACTTCGCGCATGGCGGCATCTAGGCGCGGCAGTTGCTCATTGTAGAGCATAAACTCCGGTGGTTGGCCCGACCCGCGGGAGGGTATCCTGGCGGTGGGCCTTTTTATGCAGTGCCTGCTCGAAAACGCGCAGGGCGGTGACGTGTGTCGGCTGCGCTGCGGTCGAAAATGACCAGACGTCGGATTCCGCCTACTCGACGCCCAACGGCGTCGAGGCAGGAGCTTGATGCGCGGTGAAGCCACGCACCGAGGTGTCGACGTTGTTCGTCCAGTCGATCTGCGAAAGACGCCACTCGGCCATCGTACGGACTTCGTGGGCGGCGGCTTCGAGTTCGGTGCCGACTTTCTTCGCGGCGGTGGCTTCGGCTAGGATGTCGCGGTAGACGGAGCTGGCTCGCTCGGGCTGGCGCAGCCGTTCGTAACACAGGCCGATCTGGTAGAGCGCCGGCCAGCGCCAGATCGGATCGGAGCGCAACTCGGCGAGCGTCTGGTAGATCGTGAGCGCGGAGTTGAAGTCGCCTTGCTCGTAGAAGTCGTTGGCGAGTTGGTTGCCGGTGCGTCGTTGCCAATAGCTCCAGAGCTCGCGATCGGCTGTGGCCGTGGCCTGGGCCGAGCGAAGAAGCGTGAGGGTCTCGACTAGCGCATCCTGCGTGCGGCCGAGCCGGCGCAATGCGAGGCAGAGGAGGTAGCGCGCTTCCTGCGCGGAGGTGTTGGCGGGATAGCTCTGGAGAAAACTGCGAAGGCTCGCGACCGCGAGGTCGAGTTTGCCGTCGAGGAAGAACGAATATGCCTCGCGAAACGTCGCGCGGGCGCGGTCTTCCGGCGGGAGCTCGAGGAGCTTGATGCGTCCGAAGAACTTGCTGGCGGCCGCGTAGTCGCCCTGCTGGTAGTACGTCTCGGCGATTTCGAATTTCGCCAGCTGCGCGAGGTCGCGGTAGCGCTGGATGTTCTCGGGGGAGACCGCGAGGGTTGAGTTCAGCACCGCGTAGAAGCGGGCTTGGGCGAGATCGAAGGCGCCCATGTCGCGCAACGTGCGGCCGAGCGCGATGAGCACTGTGGTGGCGCGGGGCGAGCCGGCAAAGTCCGCGAGGAACTTTTCGTAGGTGGCGGCGGCGCGAGCGTCCTTCCCGCATTTGCGCAGAAACTCGGCGTACGCGATCAGGGTGTCCTGGAGGACCGGTTCGCTGACAGGCGAATCGAGGACCTCGATGTACGCGGTTTCGGCGGCGTCGTTGTCGTTGCGTTCGGCGAGTCGTTTGGCGAGCACGAGCAGACTTTGCGCGACCTCGTCGGGCGAGGCCTCGGGGGTGGTGCTCTGGCCCTCTTTCGCGATCGCAGGCCCGGTGGCCGACTCGCCCGCAGTGGCGTGGGCGGGCGCCGGTTCGGCGGCGGGCGTGGAGCCATGCTCGCCGGGCGACGCGCAGGCGAGCGTGCGCGCGCAGAGGCCGACGAGGACTAGGTGGGCGAGGCGGTGGGTCATTGCTGGCGGTATTCGGCCTGACTGCTGGGCAGTTCGGGGCGGGCGGGCGTGAACTGGACTCCTTCGGCGGGGGCGCCGCGGGAGGATCCGTCGTTCAGCTGGAAGTAGGGCAGAAAGTCTTCGGGCCGCACCGGCGGGGGGGGGCGGTCGGTGAGCACGATCGACTTCGGCGTATCCGGGACATTGGGTTTCGCCTCGGTGTTCGGCTCGTTGGTCTTCGCATCGGGGGTTGTGGCGGCCGGTGCCGGCACCGCGTAGAGGGCGACCGGAGGTGCCTTGATCGGGATCGTGGCGGGAACCTCGCGCAGACGCAGGCCGGGGGCGCCGACCGAGGGCAGATAGCCGGGATCGTTGCTGGGGAAGAGCGCCTGGCCGAGGCGGTTGAGGATCGGGAGGCGCACGGCGGGCGGCGTCGCACCGAGCGGAATCGCCTGCGCAGCGACCAGCGCCAGCAGCGCCGCGCCGCGGAGGCGGCGGGCGAGATGGGCTGAACTGGTGGGGCTGCGAACCATGGGCTCAATGCGAATCGCGGGCGGCGAGGACCTGGTGAACCTTGGCGATGAGGTCATCCACCCGGAACGGTTTGTGGATGAAAACCTCCTGCCCGAGGTCGACGAACTGCTGTTTGATCTCGGCCGAGAGGAAACCGCTGACGACGATCACGCCGAGTTCGTCGTGCTTCTGCCGGATCACCTGGAAGACGGAGATGCCGTTCAGGCGGGGCATGTTCACATCGAGGACCACGCAGTCGATCTCGTGCGGGTGCGCCTCGAGAAAATCGAGCGCCTTCGCGCCATCATCGACGCTGCGCACGGTGAAGCCGCGCGCCTCGAGTACGCCTTGGGTGAGGTTGCGCAGGCTTTCTTCGTCTTCGACGATGAGGATGCGGCCGGTCTGCGCGCGTGCGGCGGTGGAGACGGGACGATCAGTGGCTGTGGCGCCGGGCTGCTCGGCTTCCGGCAGATAGATGGAGAACGCGCTGCCTTCGCCCGGGGCGCTGCGGAGATCGATGAAACCGCTGTGGCGGGAGACGATGCCCTCGACGACGGCGAGCCCGAGACCGGTGCCGCTGCCTTTCTCCTTCGTAGTGAAGAACGGTTCGAAGATCCGTTGCTGCACCGCGGGCGGGATGCCGACGCCGGTGTCCTTCACGCGGACCCATTGGTAGGTGCGCGTGGGGTCGCCGCCGAGGCGAGCGATCTCGCGGCCGGGAGTCTCGCCGGTGGACAGCGTGAGCGTGCCTCCTTGTGGCATGGCATCGCGGGCATTCACGCAGAGGTTCATCAGGATCTGTTGCACCTGATTCTGGTCGGCGAGCAGGGGCGGGAGGGCGGGCGCGAGGCGGAAATCGAAGTCGATCGTGCGCGGGAACGTTTCCTTCAACATGTCGCCGAGTTCGCGCACGATCTGGTTGAGATCGAGCGGGGCGAGGAGTGTCTCGACTTTGCGGGAGAACGTGAGGATTTGCCGCACGAGGCCCACGGCGCGTTGGCCGGCTTTGAAGATCTCGCCGAGGAAACGTTGCGTGCGCTCGTCGTTGTGCGGCGCGCTGAGCAGGAGCTCGGAGTAGCCGTTGATGACGGAGAGGAGGTTGTTGAAATCGTGGGCGATGCCGCCGGCGAGCGTGCCGATGCTCTCGAGCTTCTGCGCCTGGCGCAGCTGCGATTCGAGCAGCTTCCGCTCGGTGATGTCCTCGCGGAGCATGATGAAGTTCGTAATCGCGCCCGCGTGGTTCCGGATCGCGGAGACTTGGACGAACTCCCAGCGCGGCTCATCGGAGGGGGAGCGCGTCGATACCTCGCCGCGCCAAGGGCGGCCACCGCGGACTTGGCGGAGAAACGCTTCGTAGGCTTCTTCGCTGGGATGGGCGTCGCGGAAAATGCGTTCGCGCCGCTCGAGAATCGTTTCGAGTGAGGCGCCGACGAACTCGGTGAACCGTGGATTGATGTACCGGATGAAGCCATCGGGGTCAGCGATGGCGGTGGCGATCGGGCTCTGCTCGACGGCTTGGGCGAGGATGAACGACTGTTCCTCGGCCATGTGCCGCCGGGTGACATCGCGGCCGACCGCCCGCACGGCGATGATCCGGCCGGTGGTGTCGCGGCAGCCGGATTGTTCCCAGAGCATCCAGCGCCAGCCTTGGAGCGTGCGGCAGCGCACCTCGACATTGCCTTGGTGGGGAGGATTCAGGATCTGGCGCTGCGCCTGTTCGAGCGTGGGGTAATCGTCGCGATGGACGATCTGTTCAAAAGGGATGCCGATCCAGCGGTCCTCCCGGCGGCCGAATTTCGCGAGGAAAGCCTCGCTGATGTCGATGATCGCGCCGCCGGGGTCGCGAAAGCAGGCGACATCCGTGGTCGCGGGAAACAGCTGGTCGAACGAGCCGATCCAGCCCGCCGGGGCTTCCGGGGGGCGCTGCAATGCGGGCTCCGTTTTCGGAGCGCCGGGCGCGGTGAGCGGGCGCGTTTTTGCAGAGGTTTTCCGGCTGTTGCGCATGGCGGAGGGCATCGACGCTCAGACGAGTCCTTGGAGCAGGCCGGGCAGGCGCTGCAACTTGTTGAGGATGGAGGCGCGGGCGAGGGTGGTCTCGCGTTCGCTGGAGCCGAAAAGGATGCGCCAACCGGGCAGCTCGAGCCAAGAATCGGGCTCGGGCGGCGGGATGTTTTCGAGGCCGCCCGGAATGCCGGCGTAGCAGACGAGCCGGTCGGCCAACTGCACCGCGCCGGCGAGCAGCGAGTGATGCGGCGCGTGCTCGGGATCGTTGTGGAACTGCACGCTCTCGACGATCTCGGGGGAGAGGCGATGGCACTGGAGGTAACGCGCGCCGATCGCGCCGTGGTCCCGGCCGAGGAGCTCGCGTTCGAAGGCGACGACGTCGTCGGTCGAGCGTCCGTGGAACGCTAGCAGCTCTTTGAATTCCTCGGGAAACGCGTACGCGATGACGACTTTGCCGACGTTGTGCAGCAGGCCGACGATGTAGTCGGTGTCGTCGTCGATCATCAGACTCGTGGTGGCGAGGATCTCCCGGGTCATGATCGCCGAGCCGATGCTGTGCTTCCACTGGTCCTTCCAGTTCACGGTGGGCCAGTTGCGGTGGAGTTTCTCGAGTTCCTCGATGACGGGCGTGGCGGTGGCGAGCTCGCGAATCTGGCGCAGCCCGAGGAAGAAGACGGCCTCCTCGATGTTGTTCACCTTGGTCGCGAGGCCGAAATAGACGGAGTTGACGAGGCGCAGCAGGCGAGCGGTGAGGGAGGGGTCGCGCCGGATGATCTCGGCGATCTGGGAATTGAGACCCTGCTCGGAGTTGACCAGCTCGGTGAGCGCGCGGTTGATGCTCTTGAGCGATGCGAGCTTCGGGCAGC
The DNA here is from genome assembly GCA_035298965.1 of Opitutaceae bacterium. Classification (GTDB taxonomy): domain Bacteria; phylum Verrucomicrobiota; class Verrucomicrobiia; order Opitutales; family Opitutaceae; genus CAJCBL01. Next base: position 5,237 of record DATGXO010000192.1, read on the forward strand.
CCTCGATCCGGCGATCGATTTCCTCGTCGGTGTAGCGGCGGCCGGGTGGTGCGGGAACGGCGGTCATGAGGTGGAAATTCGGCGACGGGGACGCGCGGTATGCGGTGTCTGAATCGTCGCGTTTCGTATCGGTCGACGCCGCGGAGTTCTTAAGGGGGAAACGTGGCCCCGCGGACGGGTGGTTTACCCCATGTGCTACGTGGGGTTTAGTTTTGCCAAAACGAACCGATGTTGGCGGCATCGCTCCGCCACCAATGTCTGCCCACATCTCCATCTCGCGCCCGACCGGGACTTGCTCGGCGCGACGCTTGGCCCTGATTGGTGGCCTGGCGATGGCGGTGCTGTGGAGCGGTTGTAGTCACGCGCCCCGGGTGACGGTGGACTGGCGCGGCGGTCCATTTTTCACGCCCACGAATTTCGAAGGTGTGGCGTTGATGCCGGCCGATGTGCGCCGTGTGGCAGTCTTGCCGATCCACGGCGGATCCGAGGTCGCGGCGGAGGCGCAGGAATCGCTGCAGGCGGCGGCGCGGGCGGCTTTGCTGGCGGAGGGGCGTTTCGAGATAGTGGCGGTCGGAGGCGACGTCGTCCGCGGAGTGATGGGGAAAACGACCCTGAGCGCGGCCGAGTTGCTGCCGCCCGCCTTGTTCGCGCGGATCGCGCAGGAGTACGGCGCGGAAGCCGTTCTCTTCCTCGAGGTGACCAGCTTTCGGCCCTACACACCGCTCGCGCTCGGCGTGCGAGCGAAACTCGTGCGCTGCGACGAGAGCCACGCGACGCTTTGGAGTTTCGACACGCTGTACGATGCGCGCGACCCGGCGGTGGCGAACTCCGCCAAACGGCACGCCTCCGGCGGCCGCGGCGGGTTGGTCGATCCCGGACCGGCGGCCCTGCAAAGCCCCAGTCGCTACGCAGCGTATGTTTTCGCCAGCGTCTTCGCCACGCTGCCACCTCGGCCGGCACCCGCTGTGCTCCCTCCAAAATCTAAAGTTCCGCGCCACCGCGCCGATTGAAACCGAAACCGCAGATCGCTTCCCCGTCATGATCAATTCCACCAATCGCACCGGCTCGACTCCGCAGATCGGCGGCATCCCAGTTCCCGTTTCGCGTCCGGCACCGCGTGCCGCGGAGGAGACGGATCGTTTCAGCACCGAATCGCTCGACCGTCTCCGCCAGACGTTGGATCAGCAACCCGCCGTCCGCCCGGACGTGGTCGAACTCGGGCGTTCCCTAGCTTCCGACCCGGGTTATCCGTCGGAGCCGATTGTCCGGAAACTCGCCGAGCTGCTCGTTGCTCAGCCGGATGACAATGACGCCGCTGACGAAGGCGACGCCGAGTAGAGGCTCGCGCAGCCCAGTTTCCCGCCGGAGGCGCAGTCCGCCTCCGGTTTTTTTGCGCTCGCGAGGTACCGCAGAGCGCGGCGCGGCTGACAGGCTTTGACTTTGCCGAAATGCCGCCGCTAGCGTGCTGGCGCCGATGTCGCTGGAAAAGATTCTCATCGTCGACGACGAACCCATCGTCTGCAAAGCACTCCGCGAGATCCTGCCGAAGAAGCGTTTCACGGTCGCCACGGCCGGGATGCTTGCCGAAGCCGAAGCCGCCCTCGCACGCGAGAAGTTCGATCTGGTTTTCTGCGACGTGCGCCTGCCCGACGGCAGCGGCCAGGACTTCCTCGAGCGGATGATGGCGGCGACCGAGCCGCCGCTCGTTGTCATGATGACCGGCTACGGTTCGATCGAATCGGCGGTGTCGTGCATGCGCGCGGGCGCATACGACTACCTCCTGAAGCCTTTCACCCCCGACATCATCGAGGTGCTGCTGAAGAAGGCGGAGTCGTTTGGGCAGCTCGTGAAGGTCAATCGCATCCTCAGCGAAAGCGGTGACGAGGGCGACCTGCTCGGCGACAGCCCGGTCATGCGGCGTCTGCGGCAACTGATCCTGAAGGTGGCGCCGACGGACGCCACGGTGTTGCTCACCGGCGAGAGCGGCACAGGCAAGGAGATGGTCGCGCGCGAGCTTTACCGCAACAGCCCGCGCAAGAGCGCACCGTTCATCAAGGTCAACTGCGCCGCCGTCAGCGAGAACCTGATGGAGAGCGAGTTTTTCGGGCACGAACGCGGTGCGTTCACTGGCGCGACCGAGCGGCGCGAAGGGCGATTCGAATTGGCGAATGGCGGCACGCTCCTACTCGACGAGATCAGCGAGATCCCGATGCACTTGCAGGCGAAACTGCTGCGCGTGCTCCAGGAGAAGGAGTTCGAGCGCGTCGGCGGCAACAAGACCATCAAGACCAACGTGCGGATCCTCGCGACGTCGAATCGCGACCTACTGCACTCGGTGGCCGAGGGGAAGTTTCGTCAGGATCTCTATTACCGATTGAACGTTTTCCCGATCCACGTGCCGCCCCTGCGCGAGCGCGCCGAAGATGTGGTGTTGTTGGCGGATGCATTCCTGAAGCGCTACGCGCGCAAACACGGCATCAAGTCGGCGGGCTGGTCCGAAGCGGCGGCGGCGGCGATCCGCGCCTACAGCTGGCCCGGCAACGTGCGTGAACTGCAAAACACGGTCGAACGGGCAGTGATCCTCGCCGAACCCGGCCGGGCGATTCCGCCGGCGCTGCTGAGCTTGCCGGTTGTGGCGCCCACAATGGCGCCCACACCGCCCGTGACTGCACCGGCTACGGTACCGGTCGGCGCGGTGGTCGCTCCCACACCGGTGCCTACGCCGGAGCCGAGCGTGAGTGCCGGTGCGCCGGCCCCGTCCTTGGCTACGCCTAGTTCAGAGGAGGGGTTCCTGTCTCTCGACGATCTGGAGCAGAAGCACATCCTAGAGGCGCTCAAGAAGACGGGCGGCAATCGCACACAGGCGGCTGCGATCCTGAAGATCAGCATCCGCACGCTGCGGAACAAGTTGAACCTCTATCGAGAGCAGGGCGTGGCTGTTGCGTTGATCGGCCAAGACGAAGGCGACTGAGGCGGGTTGGGCCAACCGGCCGGGCGCGCAGACCGCGTACGCTGGCGATCACCAGCGCGAGGACAGAATAGGAATCTGGGCGCTCGCTCGCCCCACATCGAACCGGTCTAACACGACGCCGCACGTCGCACGGGGCACTTGGAGGCCAGAAGAGCGCATCGATCTACGGCATGAAATTTGTTCATGGCGTGGCGCGGAACCGGCTTCACGGCGGGTGTTGTTATCCTGCGCCGCCCGCCTCGTGACGGCCGATCACCGCAGCGCAACCTTCCCGCACCTTCGGGTGTACGCGTGAGGAAAGTTGACGCGGTTCGCTGGCGTCCCCTTACGCCGGCTGATCGGTTCGACATGCGGCGGTGGCGCCTCTCCCACCATGAAGTCCCTTCTGCTCTTACTGGCCCTTGTGGCCGGCAGTCTTGTAGCGCCTGTGTACGCAGCCTCCGATTCGGCGGCTGCGTTACCCGAGGCCTCGGTTGAACAGCGCCTCGGCGACGTCGAGGCCTACATCAATAACGCGCCGCGACCGACGGACGGTGTCGCGCAATCGCGAATCGCCGGGCCGGGCCCTGGTCACAATTCGTGGATGATGACGAGCTCGGCGCTCGTGTTGTTCATGACACTGCCCGGACTGGCCCTGTTCTACGGTGGCTTGGTTCGCCGGAAAAACGTGCTCTCGATCCTCGCGCAATGCCTCGGCTTGGCGGGCATCGTGACGATCATCTGGTGGGCGTGCGGCTACAGTCTGGCGTTCGGCCGCGGCAATGCGTTTCTCGGCGGCGCGGCGCATCTGCTGCTGGCCGACGTCGGCGTCGCGCCGAACGCTGACTATTCCCAATGGGTGTCGCACAACCTCTTCGCAATCTACCAGCTCATGTTCGCGATCATCACCCCGGCGCTTACGATTGGCGCGATCGCCGAGCGGATGAAATTCAAAGCTGTGATGATTTTCAGCGTGCTTTGGCTTTTCTTTGTGTATTTCCCGGTTGCACACATGGTCTGGGGGTACGGCGGCTGGATGAACGGCCTCTACAACCCGGATGCGGCGATCAAGGCGATCGACTTCGCGGGCGGCATCGTCGTGCACATGACCTCCGGTTGGAGCGCGCTGGCCCTGTGCATCATCCTCGGGCGTCGGCGGGGGCATGGAAAGGAACCGATGCCGCCGCATAGCATGGTGTTCTGTATGGTTGGAACGGGCATGCTCTGGGCGGGGTGGTATGGCTTCAATGCGGGCAGTGCAGTCGCCGCTGACGGGGTGGCTGTGAACGCATTCGTTACCACAACGCTGGCCGCGGGTGCCGGTTGCTTTGCGTGGCCCTGTTTGGAGTACCTGCTTCGCGGCAAGCCCAGTGTGCTCGGCTTCTGTTCGGGTGCTGTCGCCGGTCTGGCCACGATCACGCCTGCCAGCGGCTTCGTCACTGCTGGCCATGCGGTGCTGATCGGCTTGGTCGCGGGTGCGGCAACTTTCTTCGCATGCAATACCATCAAAGCGAGATTCGGTTATGACGATTCCCTCGATACATTCGGGGTGCATGCCGTCGGCGGAACGATCGGGACCGTCTTTGCCGGCATCTTAGCGACTACGGCAGCAAACCCAAATCTCGGTGTCGGTCCGATCTCGTCGCTGGTTGGACGATCTCTCTGGTTCGAGCAGTTGAAGGCGGGAGGGTTGGTTCTTGTCTGGTCTGTGCTGTCTACGCTTGTACTTGCAAAGCTGACGGGCTCGTTGGTTGGCGGCCTGCGTGTGGACCCCGAGATTGAAACGTCGGGCCTGGATGTCGCTGAGCACGGTGAGGAGGGGTATATCCTCGACTAAGGCTCCAGTCTTGAGCCCGTGCCGGACCTCGTGTCCGCGAAGGCGCAGCCATTCCGATATGAATGGCTGCGCCTTTTCGTTTCGGGGACGGCTCTGAATCGCCGGCTCCTTTGCTCCCTTGGTGAAACTGGGCGTACGCGGTATGCGTTCAGGGAACTTGGATTGGCAACGGATTGTAACGAAAACACAGGTGCCAATTCCACAGATCGTGGTCGGGTGTATTCAGCGTTCCGTTCGGCAAATAGAAATAGCGCTATAAATAAATGATTACTAGGTAGAAGCGCAGTTGGCGGCAAGTGCTGTAAAAATCTCTTGCCTGAGTGGTGAAGGGCGGCACTGTCCGCCGCCTCAACTTTGCTCTTTGGACGAACGGTGGTCAGCGAGCGGCGCGCGAGAGCGTGCTGTTTCGAAAAAACGAAAGAAATTTTCGAAAAAGCTCTTGACCGAAGGAAGTGCATTCGGCACGGTTGAGCTCTTTCCCTCACGGGGAAGCTTCTTTGAAATCTCTGAAGTGCGATCGATTGGAGTACCCAGTCAAAACTTAAGTTAA
>DATGXO010000193.1:0-8443 GCA_035298965.1 Opitutaceae bacterium
GTGAGGTGCGCGGTGTCGCCGAAATCGTACGCGTACACGCCCTTCGTGAGCGACGGGCAGGAGGCGGGCTCGACGGCGATGATGCGCGGGCTGCGGCCGCCGGCGAGTTTGCGCCCGAGGAAGGGGAACGCGATGCCGGCGAAGTTGCTCCCGCCACCCGAGCAGCCGATGACGATGTCGGGATAGTCGTTGGCGAGCTCGAGTTGTTTCAATGCCTCCTGGCCGATGACGGTCTGGTGCAGCATCACGTGGTTGAGCACGGAGCCGAGCGCGTACTTGGCTTCCGGATCCTGCGCGGCGACCTCGACGGCCTCGGAGATGGCGATGCCGAGCGAGCCGGTGCAGTCCGGGTTCTGGGCGAGGATGGCGCGGCCGGCGGCGGTGGTGGTGGAGGGGCTCGCGATGACCTTGCCGCCCCACACGTCCATGAGCGCGCGGCGGTAGGGCTTCTGGTTGTAGCTCACCTTCACCATGTAGATGAGGATATCGAGGCCGAAGAGCGCGCCGGCGAAGGCGAGCGAAGCGCCCCATTGGCCGGCGCCGGTTTCGGTGATGATGCGCTTCACGCCTTCGCGCTTGTTGTAGTAGGCTTGCGCAATCGCGGTGTTGGGCTTGTGCGAACCGGCAGGCGAGGTGCCCTCGTGCTTGTAGTAGATGTGCGCGGGCGTGCCGAGCGCCTCCTCGAGGCGGCGGGCGCGGTAAAGCGGAGTGGGCCGCCACTGGCGGTAAATGTCGCGCACTTCTTCCGGGATCGGGATCCAGCGCTCGGTGGAAACCTCCTGCTCGATCACCGCCATCGGGAAGAGCGGCGCGAGATCGGCGGGCCCGATGGGCTGTTTGGTGCCCGGATGCAACACGGGCGGCATCGGCGGCAGGTCGGCGGCGAGGTTGTACCACGCGGCCGGGATGTCGGTTTCAGGGAGCTGGTATTTGACGTTGTCCATGTCGGGGTGGGGCGGTGCGCACCGAAAAAGAAACGGTGGCACGGGTTTGCGAAGCGCCGCGATGAGAAGGCGCGGCGCGCGGCAGGGAAAGCGTTTTGTTTGGCGCTCGCCGGACGCTACCGCGCGACCGGCGCGGGCATTTCCAGATTGGGATTGCCGAGTGCGGAGGGCGGCCGTTTCGTGGCGCCTCTTTGTCCCTTACCATGAAGCGTACGCATACCTGCGCCCAGATCACCCGCGCCGACGTCGGCAAAGCCGTCACCCTGTCGGGCTGGGTTGATTCCATCCGCGACCACGGCGGCATCCTGTTCATCGATCTGCGCGACCGCGCGGGCGTCACGCAGTTGAAGCTGAATCCGAAGGCCAGCGCGGAGCTCGGTGCGCTGGCCGTGACCCTGCGTCCGGAATCCGTCGTGACGCTGACCGGCGAGGTCGAGCTCCGCCCGGAGGAGATGGTCAACAAGACGCTGCCGACCGGCGAGGTCGAGCTGCAGGTCACTGCGCTCGAGGTGCACAATCTTTCCGACACGCCGCCGTTCCCGCTCGACGATGCGGCCGGCGACAAGGTCAACGAGGACCTCCGCCTCACGTACCGTTACCTCGATCTGCGCCGCCCGCGCATGAAGAACGGCATCATGACGCGTTACGCCACGACGCGCTCGATCCGCAATTTCATGGACGGACAGGGCTTCCTCGAGATCGAGACGCCGTTGCTGTTCAAGAGCACGCCCGAAGGCGCGCGCGAGTACCTCGTGCCGTCGCGCGTCAACCCCGGCCAATGCTACGCGCTCCCGCAGTCGCCGCAGCAGTTCAAACAGATCCTGATGGTCGCCGGCTTCGAGAAGTACTTCCAGATCGCGAAGTGTTTCCGCGACGAGGACCTGCGCGCTGACCGCCAGCCGGAGTTCACGCAGCTCGACATCGAGGCGTCGTTCATCGACCGCGAGGACATTTACGCGCTCATCGAGGGCCTGCTGAAGAAGATCTGGAAGGACGTGAAGGGGATGGACATCCCGACGCCGTTCCCGCGCATGAAGTTCACCGAGGCGATGAACCGCTACGGTGTCGACAAGCCCGACACGCGCTTCGGCCTCGAACTCGTCGACATCACCGAGACGTTCCGCAACTCTGCCTTCAAGGTCTTCCAGTCCACCGTCGCCAACGGCGGCGTTATCAAGGCGATCAACGCCAAGAAGCTCGCCGATGTCACGCAGGGCGAACTCTCCGCGCTCGAAGACGCCGCGAAGGCGCTCGGCGCGAAGGGCCTCGCGTTCATCAAGGCCGAGAAGGGCGAGTGGAAGTCGCCGATCGTGAAGTTCTTCACCGACGCCGAGAAGGCGGCGCTCAAGCAGCAGCTGAACATCGAGGAGGGCGACATCGTCTTCTTCGCCGCCGCCGGCTGGGAGCGCGCGTGCGCCATCCTCGGCCGCATCCGCCTCGAGTGCGGCCAGCTGCTCCAGAAGCGCGGCCTGCTCACGATCCCGGCCGACCAGTTCAACTTCCTCTGGGTCGTCGACTTCCCGCTCATGTCGTTCGACGAGGAGGAGAAACGCTTCGTCTCGACGCACCACCCGTTCACCTCGCCTGTCGAGGAGGACATCGCGTTGCTCGACTCGAACCCGCACGCGGTGCGCGGCCAGCATTACGACATCGTGCTCAACGGCGTGGAGCTCGGCGGCGGCTCGATCCGTATCCACCAGCCCGCGCTCCAGAAGAAAGTCTTCGAGGACGTGCTGAAGATCCCGGCCGACATGGTCGCGAGCCGCTTCGGCTACATGCTCAACGCGTTCAAGTACGGCGCGCCCCCGCACGGCGGCATCGCGCTCGGTCTCGACCGCCTCGTCACGATCCTCTGCGGCACGCCCAGCATCCGCGACGTGATTGCCTTCCCGAAGACGCAGAAGGGCCAGTGCCTCATGACGCAGAGCCCCTCGGTGCCGACGGCGAAACAGCTCAAGGATCTGCACATCGCCTCGACCGCGGTCCCGCCCGCCTGAGCGGCGGCGAACGAGATCCCGTAGACTGCGAAGCCCGGAACGGTGACGTTCCGGGCTTCGTGTATTCCTATGCTCGTGGAAAGCCCGGGTTAAGCCACGGCTCGGGTCGCACGGAAGCGGCGCACCACCACGCCGACGAGCAACGCGCCAGCGCCGAGCAGGGCGTAGGTCGATGGCTCGGGCACCGGCGCCATCGGTACCGCCACGATCTGCCCGCGGATTTCGCCGCCGGGATACGCGGTTGTGTGGACGTTCACGTAAGTGTCTCCCGAGAGAATCGCGAGCGCCTGCGCTTCGCTGATCGCACCATCGAAATGCCCGCTGCCGAAGGTGGCGCCGAGCGGCGTGAGTGCGAGCGGGATGAGGACCGGTCCGTTCACTCCCGGCGGAGCTTGGTGCACATGCGATGCGGTGGTGGGCGCGACGAGGTTCACGAACGCGAAGTCGAGCGTGAACATGAGGCTCGGCCAATCGAGCGTGGCCGTGCCGCTGCCGATGCCTGAACTTGCAGGCATGCTTGGCTCCTGATCGGGCGTGAGATTGATGTCGAAGTGGTAGAGCTGGGCGTGGGCAGCGACGGCCGACAGAGTCAGCGCGAGGACGGCGGTGAGATGGCGGGCTTTCATGCGCCGCCATTGATGCCAGACCGTGGAGATTCAAACCATCGGTGGCGCGTCCGCGCGAGCGGTCGTGCTTTTGCCTACCCCGCAGCGGTGTTCACCGGACGATCTCGTGGCCAGCGAGCCAGGCGGCGAGCAACTCGTCGCTGTCGAGCGCGGGAGCGGCCTGCAATTCGGGGTCGAGCAATTCGCGGTAGCTCGCCTCCGCAAAACGGCGACAGTGCAGCAGCACGGTGGCGCGGTGGCCGGGCGCGCGCACGAGGCGGCCGAGCGCCTGGTTTACCTTCTGCATGCCGGGCACTTGGTAAACGAGGCGGAACGCGGCGTCGCGGCCCTTCGCGCTACACTGCGCAAGCTTGGCGCGTTGAACGGCGTTCACCTCGGGCAGCGCCGGGCCGACGACCATCGCGTGCGTCACGCGGCCACCGAGGAGATCGATTCCCTCGGTGTAGCCGGTGCCAAGCACGAGGAAAACGGCATCGCTCGACGCCAGCGCGGACTCGATGAACTCGGCCTGTTTTGCCAGATCGAGACCGCGCGGCTGCTGGGCGATGCGCAACGCCGGGTGCGATGCCGCGCAGGTCTGCGCGACGGAGTCGGCATAGGCGTAGCTGGGGAAGAACACGGCTACGGGAGTCGCCGCTCTCGCGAGCGGCGCCACCATGGACGCACCAGCGGCGGCGCAGAGCTGCGCGACGGTGGCGGCGGTGACTTCGAAGTGATGCGTGCGGCGCTCCCAGCGCGTGTCGACCCGTGTGTCGACAGCCACCCGGTACGCGCCGCGGCGCCACGGCGTGTCGGCGCGGAGAAAGGGAACTGGCGGAGCGGTCTGGTCCTCTTCGACGCGGAGGAGCGCGGAACCGGTGGTGAGACCGCGTAGCGTCTTCTTCGCGCCGCGGGGGAGTTTGCCGAGCGTGGCGGCGAGATCGACGGGAGGCGGAGCAGGAGAATCGGAGGCCTTGGCGGCCTTCGCTACGGGGGCGCGGTCGAGGCCGCAGGCGGTGGCGAAGGCATCGAGCGGGTTGAGCGTTGCCGAAGTGAGGATGGCGTGGCGGAACTCGCGCAGCGTGGCGGCGATGGCGTTTGCGGCATCGAGACACGTGACGCGCAGTTCGCCGCGGGCGGGGCACCAGAGGAGTTTCGGCAGTTCGGCGGCGTCGAGGAATTCGTCGAGCTGCGGGAGTTGCCACAGAAGTTCGGAGACGGCTGGCCCGAGGGCGACGAAGTCGAGCGCGGTGGCGGGCACGAGTTCCGCAAGGCGACGGGCGGCGGCGCGCAAGCCGATCTCGGTGGCGCCGTCGAGCGCTTCGCACGGCCGGAGGTCGTCGAGTTCGCGGGCCCACGCCTCCCACGCGAGCACGAAGGTTGCCGGAGCGCGCGCCGAGCGGAGCGCGTCGTAGGTGGACCAGGCGTCGCCGGCGCGTACGGTGTGCGAGTAGGCATCGGCTACTCGCGCGGCGAGGTTGTGCGCCTCGTCGACGATGAGGAGCGTGGTGGAGGGATCGAAGGCCGGCTGCTCGAAGAAGACGCCGCGGTTGGCCGGGGCAAAGACGTAGTTGTAGTCGCCGACCCACACGTCGTTGAACGGCAGGGCGGCGCGGGTGATCTCGTACGGGCAGATCAGGGCGGCGCGGCCTGCGGCGCGCAGCGACTCGAGGTCGCGCGGTTCGCCGTCGAGCAGGTAGAAGCGCGCGAGGCCGGAGCGGGGCCAGCGTTCGGCGGCGTCACGCAGAAACGGGCACGCATCGGGCAGGCAGTGGTAGACGGTGTTGACGCAGTGCTCGGCCTTCGAGCGGACCTGCCAGACCGGCAGCTTCGCTGCGGTTCCGGGTTTAGGGTTCAGGGTTTCGGGGGCGGAGATCGGAGAGGACTCGAGGTTTGCCGCTCTCGCGAGCGGCGCCACAGGATCGGGCTGCGGCGCGAGCATCGTCTTGAGTTGCTGCACGACCTGAAGTTGTCCGGTGGATTTACCCGTGAGATAGATGACGCGGTCGTAGACTCCCTCCTTTAATCCCGTGAGCGCGAACTCGAGCAGGCAACCGGTCTTGCCGAAACCGGTGGGTGCTTCGAAGCAGAGGACGGAGGGCGAAGGTGGATTGTGGAATGCGGATTGCGGATTGCCAGAGGGCGGCGGCTCACTGGGTACGGTTCGCCCTACCTCGGAATTCACCGCTCTCGCAAGCGGCGCCACACCGGAGAATAGGTCGAGCCCGAGCGCGGTGCGGAGGTCGCGTTGCACGTGTTCCTGGCCGGGGCGGAACGACGCGAACGCCGGGCGCACTGGGAGGCCGCGGCGGCGCTCGGCGGCGCGACGGCGGGCGTCGAGAAACGCGACGAGTTCGTCGAGTTGGCCGTGGAGAATCGCGGTGCTCTCGGCGGGCGCGGCGACGATCTGGACGAGGCCGGAGCTCGCTTCGACGAAGACGAGCTCGCCGCGCGCCGGCTCGGCTTCGGGCGCGAGCGCGTGCAGCACGAGATAGGCGGCGAGTTGGACGAAGTAGTCCGGGTACTCGGCCTGAAGCTCCGGCTCGGGAGCGGGGAGCGGGCGCGTGACGGTCTTCAGTTCGCGGAGACGCACCCCGCCGGCGGGCGAGGGGAAGTATTGGTCGATGCGGCCGGAGAGCCGAAACGTCCAGCCGCGGTGGTGGTAATCGCCGGTGATCGGCACCTCGAACCGCGCGCCGGGTTCCTCCGCGGCGCGGTGGCGGTGCTCGGTGTGCCAGTGCTGGCCGAGTTGCGCGCGCCAGAGTCCACCGGCGCCGCCGGCCGATTCGCGCGGGCCGAGCGAAAACCCCGCCAGTTCGCCCACGCCGAGCGTGACGATGCGAGTGGCGAGATCGAAGTGCATGGCGCGATGAAGGCTGGCAGTCGGGGGACCTCAAGGCTTGAGCTGGGGCGTCGGTCTACGGGTGCGGTGTGGCACGGTCGCTCCCACGGGATCACCGAGCGGCTATCGGGAAATCGCATCAGGCGCTGGCACGGACCCCGGCACCCACGCATCCGACTGTCGCGCTCTGCGCACGTGTGGGGCTGCGGCTGGAGTTTGGCCGCGCAGGAGTCAGCGGCGGAGCGACAGCGCCATTTGCCACTGGTCGATCGTGTCCGGTTCCCAACCGGAGTTCGTGAAAGCCGCAGCCCAAGTCTCCGGAAAAATCGCTGGCGCGCGCCAAGTGTGTGCCGGGTGAAGGGCGGCGAGGGCGCGCAGCAACTCCGCGGTTTGCGCGAGATCCGTCTGTGCTCCGTGCCAGCCGAGTGCGCGCACGGTGATCACCGGGGCGGCGATGTCCGACACCAGCACCGCCGCGGTGGCGAGTTGCCATGCGGTCCACGGTCGACCGAACTGCGCGAGAGTCTCCGCCGCAATCTGCCAAGGCAGAGTACCAGCGGGATCCTGCGCGGCGACGAAACGAGCCAACGCGCGCGGATCGATTTCCACCGGTTCGGCGTTCCTTGGCGTCCCAGTCTTCGCGATTTGCGTTGGGAGCTTCCTCCAGCCGGCGAGGCGCTGCGTGGTCGAGAAGCCCAGCATCTCGTAGAGGCGCCGGGCGGCGGTGTTGGTTCCGATCACTTCCAGCGTGAGCTCGTGGATCCCCCGCGCGCGACAATCATCGAGCCACGCCGTGACCATCTTCGCGCCGAGCCCACGCCGGCGCGCTTCCGGGGTGACGCCCATCGCGGCGAGCCGCCCGCTCCAGCCGCGCTGTGCGTGGAGCAGCACCCCCGCGGCCTGGCCGCCGCAGAACCATACACGGCTCGCCGCGAGATCGACACTATCGTGGCGCACCATCGAGAGCAGCGAGGCGGAGGAGGCCGGCAGATTCACAAAATAGTCGGAGAAGGCCCGGTCGAGAACCGCCGCCGTCGGCGCGAGTCCATGTTCAAGCGCGCTGATCGCTTCCATGCCGTCACGCAAGGCGAGGCGGCTTGTGGCGGCGAGCGCGAAGCAGGAGGCTCGGTCGGGGCTTGAAGCGGTGCGGGCGCTCTGGCACGAACTCGGTCGCCGTCTCGTCCCCATAGTTCAATGGATAGAACAGCGGTTTCCTAAACCGTTAATCCGAGTTCGATTCTCGGTGGGGGCGCCAGATCGCGGTAGCGGAGAAACGCAGGACGGTGGACGGAGCCTGTGGCATTGAAACGCGGGTACGGCGTTTGTTCGCCGTGCGAATGTTGTCGGTGGAGCATTGGCGGTTGAATCAAGTGCGGCGCTGAAGCCATTCGTGTCGTTCGGATGGTTCCAACCAGAGGCGTGCGGCGAGATGGATCTGAAACGCGATGGTCAGCGGTATGACGGACAGATTCTTGATTAGGAGCACCAGCGACACCCGCGGTGCGGAGGGCGCGACCCGGGCGAGCGTGTCGCTTGCGCAGGTCGAATCGGCGAGGTACGCGATGAGGAAGTTCGGTGCGACGGCAGCGGACAGGAAGACCAGCAGGTCGAGCCCCAGAGAGCGCCACTGCTGCCGCAGGCGCGTTTTCGCGGCGGCGTAGCGTTGCTCGCGTTCCGCGTCGTCCATGGTGAAGAAACGCCGGATCGCGGCGATACCGCGCCGGATGTCGCCGCTGCCGATCGCCAACACGGCGAGCGCGACTCGGCCGAGCTCGACGAGTACTTCGAGTGCGATCACCGCCGGCCAATCGAGTTTCCCGAAACCGCCTTGAGCGAACCGCGCGGCGGCAACAGCGGGACAGAGCGGCGCGACTACCGCGAAATTGCGGGCGAAGAACTGCAGCGTTGTCCATCCCGCGAGCCGTCCACCAGAGCGATGATGACCACTCATGCGAAAGCCTGAACTCGGCCGGTGTTTCCTCAAATCCGTGCCCGGCGCGCCGTTGCGAGTCCCGTCATCGGGGAGCCGCCGGATGGCGCGTACGCGCCCGAACA
>DATGXO010000194.1:0-6729 GCA_035298965.1 Opitutaceae bacterium
CCCGCGGCTGAACGCCTTCAGCTTCTGGACGTTTCTCGCCGGTGCGATCATCCTCAACGCGAGCTGGTTCGTGCCGGCCGGCGCGCCGGATGTCGGCTGGTTCGGCTACGCGAATCTCACGTCGCGCACCTACAGCCCCGACGCCAGCACCGACTTCTGGATCATGGGCCTGCAGATTCTCGGCGTGGCGTCGATCGCCGCGTCGTTGAACTTCATCACCACGATCGTGAACCTGCGCGCACTGGGACTCACGATGATGCGGCTGCCGGTCTTCGTGTGGATGACGTTGATCACGTCGTTCCTGATCATCCTCGCGTTTCCCGCGATCACCATCGCGCTGGTCGAGCTGATGATGGACCGGCAGTTCGGCACGAATTTCTACGAGGTGTCCAACGGCGGTCTGCCGATCCTCTGGATCCACCTCTTCTGGGTCTTCGGGCACCCCGAGGTGTACATCATCATCCTGCCGGCGATGGGGATCATCTCGGAGATCCTGCCGACGTTCGCCCGCAAACCGCTCTTCGGCTACCCGCTCGTGGTGTTCTCCGGCGCGCTGATCGGCGTGCTCGGTTTCGGCGTGTGGAGTCACCACATGTTCACCACCGGAATGGGCACGGTCGCGACCGCGGCGTTCGCGCTCGCGACGATGGCCATCGCCGTGCCCACCGGCGTGAAGATCTTCAACTGGATCGGCACGCTCTGGCGCGGCCACCTCCAGATGCGCACGCCGATGCTCTTCGCGCTCGGCTTCCTCTGGATGTTCATGATGGGCGGCTTCTCGGGGATCATGCACGCCGCCGCCCCGGCCGACACCCAGCAGCACAACAGCTACTTCGTCGTCGCCCATTTCCACTACGTGCTCATCGGCGGCTCCGTCTTCGCGCTGCTGGCGGGCATCCACTATTGGCTGCCGAAGATGTGCGGCCGCAAGGTCAGCGAGCGCTGGGGCCGGGTGTCGTTCTGGCTGATCTTCGTGGGCTTCAACACGACGTTTTTCCCGATGCATTTCCTCGGGCTCAATGGCATGCCGCGCCGCACGTTCACCTATGACGGGAACATGGGCTGGAACACGGGCAACCTCGTCTCCTCGATCGGCGCCGCGATCCTCGGCATTGGCATCGCGATCTATTTCGGCGCGATGATCTACACCTGGTTTCGCGGCGAGAAAGTCGGCGGCGACCCATGGGACGGCCGCACGCTCGAGTGGAGCCTCGCCTCGCCTCCGCGGGCGTACAACTTCGCCGTACTTCCCACCGTGCACTCGCGCGACGACTGGTGGAACAAGAAGTACGACTCGGTGCGCGCCGCGGAACCGAAACCAGCGCCGGATCCGCACGGCATCCATATGCCGGATCAGTCGTGGTACCCGCTCCTGGCGTCGCTCGGTCTGCTCATCGGCGGCTTCGGCGTGGTCTACCACACGTTGGCCGTGGCCGTCGCCGGTCTGCTGGTGCTGCTCGCCGGCATCTACCTCTGGGCGCTCGAGGGCCCGGGCGGTTACCACGTGAAGCCGGAGAAGGAGGAGTGATTCTCGATTTGGGATTTCGAATCTTCGATCTCCACAACCCCGCACCAACGACACAGCGATTCACGCCACCGAACGCAGCGTTTTCCGCCAGAACTTCCCGCCGCCACTCACCGCCCGCCCAATCGCAAATCGGCAATCGCAAATCGCAAATTCCATGTCCTCAGCCACCACCGCCGATCCCGCCGCGCTCGCGCACCACGATCCCACAACCGCAACCGGCGTGCCGAACAAGAAGATCCTCATGTGGGCGTTCCTCGCGTCCGACTGCATGTTCTTCGGCGCGCTGATCTCGACGCACCTGATCTACCGGCTGCACCCGATGCCCGGCACGCCGTCGCCGCGCGAGATCTTCGATCTCGAGCTCACGTCGTTCTCCACGTTCATCCTGCTGATGTCGTCGGTCACGATGGCGCTCGCCGTGAACGCAATCCAGCACGGCCAACTCGGCCGCTGTCGCGGAATGTTGATGGCGACGATCCTCTTCGGCGGGATCTTCCTCGGCTGCCAGGTCTACGAATTCAACCACTTCGTCCACGAGAAGAGTCTCACGTTGAGCGGATCGATCCTCGGTTCGACCTTCTACACACTCACCGGCACACACGGCATCCACGTGTTGCTCGGTGTCGTGTGGCTCTGCTCGATCCTGCTCTACAGCGCCGCGGGGAAGCTCCGGCCGCAGGACGCCATCGATGTCGAGAGCGCCGGGCTGTACTGGCACTTCGTCGACATCGTCTGGATCGTGATCTTCACGGCCGTCTACCTGCTCGAGTACCTCCACCGCTGACCATGGAAACGACGCATCCGCCCCTCCTCGCGCCGCACCAGAGCCGCTACCAACTCTTTGTCAGCGTCGCGATCCTGCTGTCGTTCATCACCGGCGCCGAGATCGTCGCGATCTGGCTGCCGTGGGTGCACTGGTTTCTCGTCGCGCTGCTCGTCGTGCTCTCGGCGGTGAAGTTCGGTTATGTGATCTTCATCTTCATGCATCTGCGGTGGGATCGCTGGCTCTGCACGGCGGTGTTCCTCATGGGGCTGCTGCTCGCCGGCGGCACGGCGCTCGCCCTCGTCAAACTCTTCGCGGTAGGCGACAGCATTCCGCTCACCTCCCAGGAGGAGCCGCCCGCTCCGCCGGCGAACGCGGCACCTTCACCGGCTCGCGCACAGTGACTCCGCCTTGGCACGACATTCGCTCCGATGATCGACTGGCGGCACTGGCACAATGAACCGTACCTCGTCGGCGGGTTGATCCTGCTCGGCTGGTTGTACGCGCTCGCGGTAGGGCCGCTGCGGCGGAAGCTGGGCGGCCCGACAGCGTTTCCCACCAGCCACGCGTGTGCGTTCTATGGCGCGCTCCTGGTTTTCTATCTGGCGGTCGGCTCGCCGCTCGACCAGATCGGCGAACGTTTCCTCCTGAGCGCGCACATGCTGCAGCACCTGCTGCTCGTGTATCCGGCCGCCGCGTTGTTTCTCCTCGGGGTCCCACCGTGGTTATTCGTCCGCCGCGCTCCGCTGTGGCCGGCTAGAGTCGTGCCCGGATTTCTGCTTACGCCCGTCGTGTGCGCGTTGGTGTTCACGTTCACCGTGACGGTCTGGCACGCGCCGGCGCTCTACGAACGCGCCCTGCTGGACAAGAACGTGCACGTGTGGGAACACCTCGCGTTCTTCGGAGCAGCGTTGTTCTTCTGGTGGCCGTTGTTGAGTCCCGCCCCGGACCGACCGCCGCTCTCCCCGCCGGCGCAGATTCTCTATCTTCTCGGAGTGGTGATCGGCATGACGCCGCTATTTGCGTTCATCGTGTTCTCGCCGGAGGTCCTCTACCCGACGTACGAATTCGCGCCACGTATCGTGCCGACGCTGGATGCCGCCGCCGATCAACTGCTCGCCGGAGTCGGGATGAAACTCACGGGCATGGCCGTGGCGCTGCTCATGATGAGCGTCGCGTTCCAGCGCTGGTACCGCAGCGAGTCGCCGGCCGGATAACAAAAACGGCGCCTCTTTGAGAGGCGCCGAGAGAGAGCGGTTACTTGCGGAACTCCTCGAGCTCCGCGGCCGTCCAGGCTTTGTTGCGACTGGCGGTCGCGGCGCGGATCGCCGCGATCTGCTCCGTGGTGATCGGCGCGGCTTTGTTGCCCCATTCCTGGCGGACATAGGTCAACACCGCGGCGATGCGGTCATCCTTCCAGTTCGAACCGAGCGGACCGAACGACGGCATGGCGCCGTTGTAGGTCGCGCCGTGCACGTCCACCGGACCGCTGAGTCCGTGCAGCAGAATGCGCCCGACCGCCTCGGGATTGCCGGTGGCCCATTCGGAACCGGCCAGCGGCGGATACACGCCGGGCAAGCCTTGCCCCGTGGCTTGGTGGCAGGTGGCGCAGTTCTGGGCAAAGAGGCGTTTGCCGACTGTGATCGGATCCGGGGCGGCCGAAGGACCCGCCGCGGCGGCACCTGCGGCGCCGGCTTCCTCGTTGTAGACGAGCGGATCGAAGTTGCCGGAGTAACGGCCGAGATAGATTCCGGAGAAGAAAACGAGCCCGCCGATCAGGCCGAGCAACAGCAGCGGGATCGGCACCGCGCCTTCGCCCGGCTCGGGTTTCTCGCGCAGCAACGCGCCGTGCACATCCTGGAGCGAATCGTCGGACGCGCCGGGTTGGTCGATGCGCGGATCTTTCTCGTTGGGCGCGCTCACTTGGCACCTCCCACGGCGACCGGCTTGGCTTCCGGATAGTCGTACTCGTGCTTCAAGCTCATGAGGTATGCGACCAACGCCTCTGCGCGCGGCGTGGGCACCAGCTCATAACCCGGCGGCGGCGTGTGCGCGGGCGGCAGGCCCTGCAATGCCTTGGGCGAGGGCTGGCCGACGATTTTGCGCGTCTCGAAGAGGAACGGGAACGGCGGCATGAGCGAGCCCGGCGAGGTGATCTGCGGGTCGAGCAGATGCTTGAGGTGCCACTCGGCGTTGAGCGGGCGCGCGCCGACATTCATCAGGTCTGGCCCGGTGCGCATCGTGCCGAGGAAGACGCGGCCTTGCTGCACATAGTCGCGGGCGACGCTCTGGCGATCGCCCCAGCCGCGGAGGTCGTCGGCGCCGAAGCCGGGCCGGCGCACCTGCTGGCTATGGCAATAGACACAGCCCAGGGACTGGTACACCAGCTGGCCCTGTTTGGCCTGACCGGACATCACCTGCGGAAAGGCGGTGCCGGTCTCGTTGTCGATTATCGGCGTGAGGCTCCCGTACTGGATCTGGTTGACCAGCACGATGCCGGTCCACGAGAGGGCGACAGCGAGGAAGATGCCGAGAAAAAGGAGTGGGCCCTTGTTCATGCGCGGTGTTCCAGCGGCATGGCTGGAGGAGTATGGAAAAGTGTGGGGGCGGTGGCGCCGATGGCGCGCGGCCGCAGCATCATCCAGCCGAAATTCACGGCGAACGCGATGTGGCCCACCGTGATCAGCATGCCGGATAGACTACGGGAAACGAGGTATGGCACGGTGTCGCGCACGACCTGCATGAAGAGCGGCACCTTGAGCGCGAGCTCTCCGTCGGCGCCTTTGGTCGTGGCGATCATCTCCCACCCTTGCACGAGGCCGCCGATGCTCAGGCCGACGACATAGAGCGTGACGCCCGCCGCCGTGAACCAGAAGTGCACCGAGATCAGCTTGGCCGAGGGCCACTCGCGCAAGGTGAGGCGCGGCATCATGTAGTAGATGGAGCCGAACATCACCATCGTGAAGAACGCGTAGAGGCCGTGGTGAGCGTGCGCGACCGTGAAGTGGGTGAAGTGGACGATCTCGTTGAACGAGCGTACCGCCATCGCCGAACCGAGGAGGCTCACGAGCGTGTAGTTCACGCCGCCGAAAAACATGAAGCGGAGCGTGGGGCTGTAGCGCAGCTGGCTGAAGCCGCCCTTCATCGTCATGTGGTGGTTGATGCCGATCACCACGACCGGGATGACCATGAGCAAGCTCGCGACGACGCCGGCGGAGATCGCCCAAGCCGGCACCGGCCCGCCGATCAGGTGGTGCACGCCGGCCCAGTTGTAGAAGAAGGCCAGCGACCAGAAACCGAGGATCGAGAGGTAGTAGCTGTGGATCGGCCGACCGAGCACCTTCGGGATGAAATAGTAGATCGCTCCGACGCCGATCGGCGTGAACCAGAGACCGAGGACGTTGTGCGCGAACCACCAGTTGACGAGGCTCTGCACCGTGCCGCGCGCCGGCACGAAGATCAGCATGATCTGCGCGGCCGAGTAGATCCACGGGAACCAGAACAGCGCCGCAAGCAGGTACCATTGCGTGACGTAGACATGGCCGCGTTGGCGGTAGCGGAAATTCACGACGCCCCAGACGCCGATCAGCGCGTAGGCCACGAACAGGATCGGGGTGGCGTACGGCGGGATCTCGAGCCACTCGACGCTCGTCGAATCGCCCCGGAGGATTCCGAAGATGCCGAGCGCGACACCGGCGTTCCACACCGCCCCGGCAACATAGAGGATACCGAGGTGTTGCAGGCGCACGCGTGAGAGGCGGGCCATCAACCAGATCGTGACGGCAAAACCGGCGTTCGTCGCCCAACCGAAGATCATCGAGTTGAGGTGCGCGGTGCGGATCACGCCGAACGAAAGCCACTCCTGCTGCGCCAGGAACGGCGGGTTGTGCAGCTTGATCGAGGCGACGAGCGCGAAGACCGTGCCGCCCAGCAGCCACAGGACCGCGGTGACGAGAAACAGGAAGACGGGGCCGCGTGTTGAGGCGTCGATCGCGCTCAGGAGCGCACGCTCGGCGGTCTTCTCGGGAGCGCCGGGCTCGACCGCCGCAGGGCTGGTGTCGGGAGAACTCATTGTGGGAAATACGGGGTTCGATGGTCGGCTCGTCGCCGTGGGTGCGACGTCACTTGCCTTTGGCCTTGCGGCGCTTCGTCGGGAAAAAATCCGTCGGGCGGCCGATCGGTTCCTCGTCGTCGAAAATCTCGGTGGCGCCCTTCTCGATATTGCGGAACTGGCCGGTCTTGATCGCCCAGTTCAGCGCGTAGATCGCCGACGCTATGATGGCGGCCGCGATGAGCACGACGAACAGGTAGGTAGCGGAGCCCATGATCAATGCGCGGCAGCCTGCTCGTTCACGACCAACTCCATCGCGCGGTCGATCGGCAGGCGCGCGACGCCGGCGTTCTGGTCGACCCAGGCGTAGGTCGTCGCGGCGGTCTG
>DATGXO010000195.1:0-24952 GCA_035298965.1 Opitutaceae bacterium
GCCTTCCGCTTCATGTGGGGCGTGGGCGTGAACCAGCCCTGGCCGGTCGCGAACCTCTACCCCGTCGTGCAGGCCGGCGATCCCGACTGGCGCGCCTACTACACGGTGAACCTCCTCAACCTCCCGCACCACTACCACAACGGCGGCATCTGGCCCTTCATCGGCGGGCTGTGGGTGAGCTGTATTCATCGGCTCGGCCTGCACGAGGTCGCGCGGCAGGAGCTGCTCCGTCTCGCACGGCTCAACCAGCTCGGGCGCGACCACGAGTGGGAGTTCAACGAATGGGCGCACGGCATGACCGGCCGGCCGATGGGCAAGGCGTTCCAGGCGTGGAGCGCCGCGTCGTTCCTGCGCGCCTGCCACGAGACCGAGCTCACCCCCGCCGATCTCGCCGAGTAGCCGCCCGACCGCGTGTAGCGAAACGCGTGAGCGTTTCGCCCGCCGCGGAACCACTCCGAATGGTGGGGCGGGCTTTACGCCCGCCAGTTCGTTCCCGAGCGCGGTCCCCTCGCCTCACCCGCTCCGCGCCGCCGGTACACCGGTGACCGATCTCGCCCCGCGCCACACATACCACCCGAGCGCGAGCCAGAGCAGCAACGCCGGGAGTGCCTGTGCCCACATCCCGAGCACCGCCGCCATCGGCAGCAGGAACGTGAGCACCTGCCAGCCCAGCGCGGCGCCGAGCAGCCGCCAGTTCGCCCGATGCTCGGCGCGATCGACGCATTTCCATTCGCGCGGCCACCAGCCCATCGGGCGCGTCTGCGTGTAGAACTCGGCCAGGCGCAACGTCGGCACGGGCGGAGTCGCCAGCGCGACCACGACCGACACGACCGCCGAGCACGCCGCGATCGCGAGGAAACGCGTGGCCTCGTCGCCCCACGCCGGCGCGCCGAAGGCCAGCCACGCCGCCGCCGCGAACCCCGCCGCCACGCCGGCGGTGAAACCCTCGCCGTTGAACCGCGCCCAGAACCAGCGTAGCGCGAACGGCACCAGAAACGCCGGGAACAGCAGCATCACGATGCCCACCCAAATCCCGAGCACCGTCATGCCCAGCCCGAACGTCAGCCACATCGCGACGCCGACGAGCAGCGCCGAGGCGAGGTAGCCGGCCCACACCACGCCGCGCTCCGTCGTGCGCGGGCGCAGCGGCAGGAACAGATCGCGCACCACGTAGGACGCGCCGGCGTTGATCGTGCTGTCGAAGGTCGACATCGCCGCCGCCATCATCGCCGCGATCACGAGCCCGCGCACGCCGCTCGGGAAGAAGCCGGTCCGCAGCACCTGCGGCAGCACCGCCTCGGCGTCCGCGAGCGTGCGCACATCAATCCCCGCCGCGATCGCGAGGATGGCGAACCCGAGCACCATCGGCCAGCGCACGGCGAACAGCACCGTCCACAGCATCCCGATCCTCCGGCAGTCCGCCTCGCTACGCGCCGCGTAGAAACGCTGCGCCATGTACGCCGAGCCGCCGCTGCCGCCGAGCCCCTCGAGCACGCCCTTGCCGGCCCACACGATGAGAAACACCCAGAACGGCTCGTACGGGCTCAGCCCCGGGTGCGCGAGGAACGGCAGCAGTTGGTTGAGCGCCGCGCCCGGCCACGCCGCGAGCAGCTCCGGCGAGACCTGCGCCGCCGCCGTGAATGCCACATACACGGCCGCGGCGCCGATGATCGCCGCCTGCACGACGTCCGTCCACACCACGCCGTAGAGTCCCCCAGCCAGCGTGTACCCGAACGCCACCGCCGCCATGCCGATCGTGCACTGTGTCGGCGTGAACGGCAGGAACGCCGCCAGAAACCGCCCGCCCGCGGCGAGGAAGAACACGATCATCGCCACCGTGATCACGACGTACGTCGCCGCCGCCGTCGCGCGCGCCAGCCGACCGCCGCGGCCCTCGCCGAAACGCAGCAGCATCCACTCCGCCGTCGTCATCACGCCGGAGCGGCGGTGCCATTTCCCCATGAACGCGAGAAACACCGCGATCGGCAGCACCACGCCGCCGCGAAACTCGATGAAGAACCCCTGCAGCCCGTAGACGGTGATCAACGTCACAACCGTCATTGTGCCGGCCACGTCGAGATTGCTCGCCATGCCGGAGCAGCCGAGCGCCCACCACGGCAGTTCGCGGCCCGCGAGAAAGTACGCATCCGAGCCGCCTGCCGCCCGACGCGCGAGCCAGAGGCCGGCGATCATCACCGCGGCGAAGTAGGCGACGAGGACCGCATAATCGAGTGCCGTCATCGTGGTGCGCCGCGCGAGTGGTTGAGTAGTTCAGTCACTGTCGTTCCAGGGCTCGTCCCACTCGTGATCGGCGAGGGAGAAGGCGGGCGTGGAACGCGATTCCGCCTGTGCCGCGATCTGCTGGGCGATGCCCGTCCACGTGAAGAGGCTGCGCGCCTTGTGCGCGCCCATGCGGGCGAGGCGCGCGCGCAGCCGCGGGTGCTTGAACGGCTTCATCATCGTGATGCCGAGATCCTCCGCGTCGAACGGGTCCGCGAAGAGCGCGTGCCGTCCGAAGGTCACCGCCCGGAACAGGCCGCCGTGCACCGTGAGTGTCGTCGGGCAACCCGATGCCATCGCCTCGATCGCCGTCATCCCGAACGGTTCGTACCGGCTGCACAGCACGAACTGGTCGGCCGCTCGGTAGTAGTCGGGCAGCTCGGCATCCGGGATGAAGCCGCCGAAGACGACCTTCGCCTCGAGGCGCAGCTCGGCGGTGATCGCCTTCAGCTCGGCGAGGATGGACTGCTCGCGTTCGTTGAGGCTCTCGCCACCGATGGCGAGGTGTAACCGTGCCTCAGGCACGCGCGCCGCGGTCACGGCGAACGCGCGCAGCAGGAGGTCGTAGCCCTTGTTGCGGGCGAGCCGCCCCAGCGCGAGCACCGTGGGCCCTTGGAAACCGAAGCGGCGACGGATCGACTGCCGCGTCGATTCGCTCACGGGGAAGAACCGCGCGTCGTCGTAGCCGGGCGGCACCATCTTCATGCGCTCGGCGGGCACGTCGTAGTCGGCCGCGAGGATGTCCATCTGCTCGGGCGTGGTCGCGATCACCATGTCCGCCGCGGCGCAGATCGCCGTCTCCTCGCGGATGCGCACGTCGAAGTTGTAGCCGGCGAGGTCGACGGCGCTCGCGCCCTCGGCCATCTGCTTCTTCTTCCACGAGCCGAGCGAGTGCGGCGTGTGCAGATGCGGCGTGTCGAGCACGTCGGCCAGATGCTGGCCGGCGAGGCCCGCGTCCCAGTAATGCGAGTTGATGAACGTATAGCCCAGGCCCTCGTCGCGGATGAGCCGCAGCGCGTGTTCGCACCACTCCGGGATGCAGCGGTGCAGGTCCTCTTTGCGGATGAACTCCGGCCCGCCGCACGGCACGCGGCGGAGCGTGACGCCCGGCGCGACCTCTTCGGTGGCCGGTTGGTCGGCGAACTGCCGCGTCCAGATGTCGACCGCGTAGCCGAGGGCGGCGAACTTCTTCGATAGCTCGAGCACATAGACGACCTGCCCGCCGGTGTCCGCCGCGCCGAGCGGCGGATTCGCGGCGACGTAGCCGTGCGTGGAAATCATCGCGATCCGGCGCTCGGGCGGTTTCTTGCCGCTTGCGCGGGAGCTGCGTTTCGGGCGATTGGGTGTCCCAGTGTTCTTCACGCGGCAGAGTTCCGCCGTGTACCTGTCGCGCACAAGCGACGAGCGTTCGTTTTTGTTTGGGCGGACCAAGCCGTTGCTTATAGCTCGCGGCATGGAGATGCACCAACTGCGCTACTTCGAGGCCGTCGCGCGCTGCGGGAGCATGATGGCCGCCGCGGCGAGCTGCCACGTTTCCCAACCCGCGCTCTCCGTGCAGATCCGCAAGCTCGAGGAGGAGATCGGCGCGGCTCTCCTGGTGCGCGAAGCGCGAGGCGTGTCGCTCACGCCCGCCGGCGCACGCACGCTCGTGACCGCGCGCCGAATCCTGCGCGAGGCGGAGCAGCTCCGCGTCGACGCCCGACAGCGCTGCTTCCGCGCCCGGCCGGTCGTCCGCATCGCGATGCAGTCCTTTGTCGCCACCGAGCTGCTACCGCGGCTCAAGGGCATGCCGTCGTTGGCCGGCGACCGCTCGGTGCAGCTGCAGTTCCGCGAGCGCGCCCCTCAGGCGGTCGTCGACTCGGTCGCCAGCGGCGGCTCGGATCTCGGGCTGCTCGATCTCGGCGCGGCGGTCGTGGGCGCGCTGCGCACGGAGGAGTTTGCGCAGATCCCGTACGCCTGCTTCTGCCGCGAGGACCACCCGTTCGCGGAGCGGCGCGCCGTGCGCCTCGCGCAACTGCTCGCCGAGCCGCTGCTGCTCTTCGAGCACACGCCGCACCTGCAGGAGCGGCTGCAGGCGCTCGCGCGCGAACGCGACCGCGAGTTCGCGCCGCCATTTTCGAGCGAGCAGGCGAACACGTTGTTCGAATTCGTCGCGCAGGGCGCCGGCGTGGCGGTGCTCCCGGCGTCGTTCGCCGCGCGCGCGAAGCGCCGGCGCGTGGCCATGCGCCCGCTGGCGGATTTCGCCGAGAAGGTGGTCGTCGGCGCGGTGTTCACCTCCAGTTCCAGTCTCTCCGCGGCCGCACAGAACGTGCT
This sequence comes from Opitutaceae bacterium, assembly GCA_035298965.1. Lineage (GTDB taxonomy): Bacteria > Verrucomicrobiota > Verrucomicrobiia > Opitutales > Opitutaceae > CAJCBL01. Next base: position 4,594 of record DATGXO010000195.1, read on the forward strand.
CGATCTGCTGCGCGGACTCGCGACCGGCTGGAATCGCGCCGAAGCTCGCGCCGCCTGAGCGCCCCCTGCCTCCCGTTTTCGCCATGCACCACCTTCCGCCCTCATCGGCGCTTATCGTTATCGATGTCCAATGCGGCTGGTATCTTGATACGCCCGGTCCGCACGACGCAGCCGGCACGCTCGCGCGCATCAACACGCTCATCGACCGTGCGCGCGCTGCCGGCCGCCTGGTGATCTTCATCCAACACGGTGAGACGCCCGACTACACGCCCGGCACGCCGGACTGGGAACTGCACCCGGAGTTGCACCGCGAACCGGGCGATCTGGTGATCGGCAAAACCGTGTGCGATTCGTTCCACCGCACGACCCTCGATGCCGAGCTGCAGCGGCGCAGCATCGACACGCTCGTGCTCTGCGGCGCGGCCACGGAGTTCTGCGTCGACACCACGATTCGGCGCGCGGCGAGCGAAGGTTATCGCGTGGTCGTGCCCGCCGATGCCCACGCCACGAAAGACCGCCCGGTGCTCACGTCCGCGCAGATCATCGCGCATCACAACTGGGTGTGGGCGGAGTTCACCGCGCCCGTCCCGATCGTCGTCGCGCCGACGAAGGAGATCGCGTTCGGCTAGACAGAACCACCCCGGCGCGGAGCACCGGGGCGGTCGAAGTGAGCGGAGCCGCGGCCGTTCAGAGCAGATCGGCGGCTAGTTCGGCGAGTTTGGAGCGTTCGCCTTTCGAGAGCTTCACGTGGGCGGCGAGCGTGTGGCCGCGCATCTTGTTGCGGCAGTAGACAAGACCGTTGCTGCGCGAATCGACGTACGGGTTGTCGATCTGCGCCGGGTCGCCGATGAGCACGATTTTCGATCCTTCGGAGATGCGCGTGATGATCGTCTTCACCTCGTGCGGCGTGAGTTGCTGCGCCTCGTCGAGGATGAAGAAGCGCCGCGCGATCGAGCGGCCGCGGATGAAACACAGCGCCTCGATCTCGACCACGCCGGAGCGGAGGAGCCGTTCGTAGGGCTTCAGCACCGGCATGGATCCGCCGGAGCCGCCACCGCTCGCGACCGGCGTGACGCCCGGCGAGGCGAAGGCCATCGCGTCCTTCTTCTTCTGTTTCGCGACCTTCTTGGCGGCGAACTGCGGCTCCTTCGGCGGTTTCGAGGGAATGAGCACCTCGAGCGCGTCGTAATAAGGCTGCAACCACGGCTTCATCTTCTCGTCGATCGTGCCGGGCAGGAAGCCGATGTCCTTGCCGAGCGCGATGACCGGGCGGGAGATCGACACGCCGTCGTAGCGGTTCGCCTCGTCGCGGATCTGCTGGAGCGCGCAGGCGGTGGAGAGCAGCGTCTTGCCAGTGCCGGCCTTGCCGTAGCAGGTGACGAGTGAGATCGAGTCGTCGAGCAGCGCGTCCATGAAGAACTGCTGCTCGAGGTTGCGCGGCCGGATCGGGATGCCGCCGGGCGCCTGCACGTGGTCGGGGATGCGCAACCGGCGCACGATGCCGGTGCCGCAATAACGACCGGGCATCGTCTTGCCCTCGGGGGTCTTCAGGAGGACGTAGTCGTTCAGGAGAAGATCCTTCAGCCCGTCGCCCTCGAACTCGATCTGGCCCTCGGAGGCGAATCGCTGCATCTCGTAGATCGAGAGCGGAATCGTGTGGTAACCGAGGTCCTCGTCGTCGACTGGCACCTTGTCGTTGAGATAGTCCTGCGCCTCGAGGCCGACGGCGCGGGCCTTCAGCGCGACGTTCACATCCTTCGTGACAAGGATGGTCGGCGGCGGGAAGGTGTCCTTCACGAAGAGCGCGCACGCGATGATGCGGTTGTCCTTCTTGAGGAGGTCGGGCAGGACCGAGCGGAAACGCTGGATCGTCGGCGAGGTCTCGCCGTCGAGCAGGTAGCGGTTGATGATGACCGAGAGCGTGCCGCCCGTGGGCAGATCGACCCCCTCGTGCATCGCGCGGCTGTCCGGGAGGAGTTGTGACAGGATGCGGTGCACGGTGCGGGCGTTGCGGCCGCGCTCGGTGGACTGCTCCGATTTGATGGCGTCGAGTTCCTCGAGCACCTCGACAGGAATGACGAGGTTGTTGTCGTCGAACTTGAAGATCGACTGCGGGTCGTGCAGGAGCACGTTCGTGTCGAGGACGAAGGTCTTCGCCTTCGTGGAAACTCTGAGCCGCGGTTTGGGTTGCAAGGTCCCTTGGGGGGTACTCATCGGCTGTGAGTAAATTGTGAGCAACTCAATGGCCGGGTGCCCGACACGCGTCGATGCAATTCCCGGAATCTGGGGAGATTTCCTGAAAATTTCGCATGCCCGCATCAGTGCAGGACCCGAGCCAGCGCCGGTGACTTTTCCGAGCGGAGCGCGGCGCGATTCGGCCTTGCGCGGGGAAACAGCCGCCGCTTGCCTCGCCCGCCATGTCGTCCACCACCACCAAGGAATACGCCGTGATCAGCACCGACCACGGCGACATCAAGATCGAGTTCTGGCCCGAGGTCGCCCCGAAGACCGTCGAGAACTTCAAGAAGCTCGCCAGCGAGGGCTTCTACGACGGCACGGCGTTCCACCGTGTGATCAAGGGCTTCATGATCCAGGGCGGCTGCCCGAACACCAAAGCCGGCGCCAAGGGCATCCCCGGCACCGGCGACCCGGGCTACAAGGTGAAGGCCGAGTTCAACGACCGCTCGCACGTGCGTGGCGTGATCTCGATGGCGCGCGCGCAGCACCCGGACTCGGCCGGCTGCCAGTTCTTCATCTGCCACGGCAACGCGGCGTTCCTGGATCGCCAATACACGGCCTTCGGCAAACTCGTCGCCGGCGACGACGTGCTCGAGAAGATCGCCACCACCGCGACCTCCGGCCCGGAGCGCAGCACGCCGAACGCCCGCCAGGGCGTGAAGTCCGTCAAGATCGTCGCCGAGTAACGCGACCGCACCTCGACGCGCCGCCCGCGCAGCGCGTCACCAGTTTCCCGCGCCGCTCCCACCGAGGAGCGGCGCTGCTGTTTCAGCGGCCGTCGCACGCCGCCACCGCGCAGAATCGTCGCGCTGCTTCGCGGAGTTCGTCCTCGCCAAGCACGCCGTAGGAGAGCCGCGCGGTGTTGCGCAGCGGAGCATCGCCGAAGCACAGTTCGCCGGGCACGTAGAGCACGCCGGCATCGAGGCAGGCGCGGCAGAACGCCGAATCGATGCCCAGGTCGAGCCCTTCCGGCGCGGTGAGCCAGAGGTAGAGGCCGCCGGCGGGCGGCGCCCATTTCCAACCGCGCTCGGCGAGTCCGCCGGCGACGAGCGCCTCGTGCAGCACACGCATCTTGCGCGCATACGCGGGACGCAGTCGCGCGAGGTGCGTGTCGAACGTGCCGTCGCCGAGCACGCGCTCGAGCACCGCCTGGTTGAAGTTCGCCGTGCCGAAATCGTGGTGACCCTTCGCGTGGAGCATGCGCGCGAGCCAGGCGGAGTCGGTGCAGCAGCCGTAGCCGACCTTCAGTCCGGTCGCGAACGGCTTGGTGAGCGTGCCCGCGTAAAGGCGGGGAAACGCGGCCCACTCCTCGAGCGCGAGGAGGCTCGGTGCGCCGGCCGCGCCGTCGAAGGCCATCTGCCGGTACGCGGCGTCCTCGATGGTCGGCAGGAACATCTCGCGGCTCGCGAGCGTGCGCGCGAGTGCGCGTTTTTCCTCCACCGGGAGCGAGCGACCGGACGGGTTCGAGAAGTAGCCGATGAAATAGACGGCCTTCAGCCGCGCCGCCGAACCGTCGCGCTGCATCGTGTCAAGCAACGCGTCGAGTGCCGCGACATCGAGCCGACCCGTGGCATCGACCGGCAGCGAACGCGCTTCGATCCCGAGCCCGCGCAACAACTCGAGAAACACGAAGTAGCTCGGCCGATCCACGAGGATGATGTCGCCCGGTTCACAGAGCACCTGCATCGCGAGATAGAGCGCCTGCTGCGAGCCGTTGGTCACGAAGACCGCGGCCGGATCGATCGCGCCGGTGCCCCAGCCTTCCTCACGGGCGATCCGCTCCGCGAGCAACCGGCGTAGCGCCGGCCGGCCCTGGTTCGTGCCGTACTGCAACGACTCCGGCGCGGCGCCCGCCGCCGTGAGTGCCGCGACCGCCTCGGCGAAGGGGCCGACCGGCAGCGTGGCGTTGTCCGTGAAACCCACCGCGAGCGACAGCAGGCCGGGCGTTTCCAGCGCGGCGTTCATGAGCCGCGCGATGACCGGCGGTGTGGCGCGGCGGCCGAGGGCGGAGAACTGGATCGGGCGCGGTTCGCTCATGGAAAACGCAACGCCATGCCGCAACCGGCCGCGCCGCACAATGCGAAGTTTCGCGGCCATGCGGTCCTCGCACCGGGCGCCGCACGGCACACGATACCGCGCGTCATCCGCCGGCGCAGCGCCCGTCCCGGCGCATCTTACGCGTTTTTCAACTCACCCCGTGAAATGGGGGCGAACCTCCGCTTGCCGCCGCGCGCCGTTTCTCCTTCACTCCGGCTCCCAGCCACCCCCAGATGTCGAAGCCCAAGATCCTCGTAGTCGACGACCAGCCCGTCAACGTGCAGCTCCTGCGCCGCAAGTTGGAACGCGAAGGGATGGAAGTGCTCTCGACCAACCGTGGCACCGAGGCGCTCCAGATCTCCCTCAGCCAGATGCCGGATCTCATCCTGCTCGACGTGATGATGCCCGACATGAACGGCTTCGAGGTCTGCCACCGGCTCAAGCAGTCCGTCGCCACCCGATCCATCCCGGTGATCTTCATCACCGCGCGCACCTCCAAGGAGAGCAAACTCGAGGGGCTCAACGTCGGCGCGGTTGACTACATCACCAAGCCCATCGATCTCGACGAGACCGTCGCCCGCGTGCAGACGCAGCTGCGTTTCGTATCCATGAATCGCGAGCTGCTCGTGCTCCAGCGCCGCCTCGCCGAGGCGCGCCGCTCCGCCAGCGTGGGCGCGATCACCCAGGGCATTTCGCACAACCTCAACAACCTCCTCGGCGTCGTCATCGGCTACCTCGACCTGATCAAGACGTACTACGACAAGCCCGAGCTGGTGAAGAAGAACGCCGAGGCCGTCGACCAAGCGATCAACCGCATCGTCAACATCCTCCGCCAGCTGAGCACGGTCGCGATCAAATCGCGTTTCTCCATCTCGCAGACGCAGCTGCAGAAACTGCTCGAGGATGTCGTCAAACGTTACCAGACCGAGTTCAAGATCGGCGAAGCGGTCACCATCGAGAACCCACTCGGCGACCTCGACTTCAACACCAGCGTCGAGGTGATGGAGGAGGCGCTCTCGAAGCTCCTCATCAACGCGTGGGAATCCTACGGCGACGACCACAAGGGCCCGCGCCCGATCACGATCCAGACCGCGCTCAACCCCGAGCATCCCGACGGCGAGATGGTCGAGATCCGCGTGCTCGACCAAGGCCGAGGCATCGACCCAAAGATCCGCGACCACATGTTCGAGCCGTTCACGAGCACCAAGCACACGGTAGGCGTGGGCATGGGGCTGACCGTCGCGCGCCACTCGCTGCGCAGCATCGGCGGCAACGTCGAGTTGATCGACCGCCCCGAGGGCGGCGTCTGCGCCACCGTCCTCCATCCGCGCCAAGCGGAAGCGACGAGCTGAGCGGCCCCGGGAAACGCGCGACCCGCCCGAGCCTGCCGCTCGGCGCCGCGGTGCACGCCGCTCCGGTTCCGCGTCGGCGCGTTGCCCAGCCGAAGCGAGTACACGCACGCGATGCTCCGCCCGCGCTCGCGCCCGCAGTAGGATTTTCCGTCTTCCGCCGCGGCCGGTTCCCCGCCAGTTTCGGCCGGACCGCATCCCGCTCCTCGGCCCCGTGAGCCGTTCCTCCCGGATGCCGCCGCCCTCCCGCCAACCGCAAATCGGCAATCCGAAATCCGAAAATCCACCATGCCTCGCATCTCCTTCCTCGGTTCCGGCAACATGGCCTCCGCCATCGTCGCCGGCGTGCTCAGCAAGAACGTCGCCCCCGTCGCCGACCTCGCCTGCCTCGGCGGCAACGACCCGACCGGCGCCGCGCTCTCCGCCCGCACCGGGATCCGCCTCGCCTCGGATGTCGTCGATCTCTGCGCCACGGCCGACACCGTCGTCGTCGCGTTCAAGCCGCAGAACCTCGCCGACGCCGACCCGCGCCTCGCCGAGGCCACGCGCGGCAAGCTCGTGATCTCCATCCTCGCGGGCAAGAAACTCGCGACCCTCGCGAAAACGTTCCCGCACGCCCGCGGCCTCGTGCGCGCGATGCCCAACACCCCGGGCGCGATCGGCGCCGGCATCACCGGCTGGTGCAGCCTCGCGCCGCTCTCCGAGTCCGACCGCGCCACCGTGCTCGGCGTGCTCGGCGCGCTCGGCGTCGTCCACAGTTTTCCCGAGGAGATGATCGACTCCGTGACCGCGCTCGGCGGCAGCGGCCCGGGCTTCGTCTTCGAGTTCGCCGCCGCTCTGCGCGAAGCCGGCGTCGCCGCCGGTTTCACACGCGAACTCGCCGCCGAGTTTGCCACCGAGGTGCTGCTCGGCTCCGCCAAGCTCCTCAAGCAAACCGGCGAGGATGCCGATGTTCTGCGCGACCGCGTCACCTCGCCGAACGGCACCACCTACGCCGGCCTGCAGGCGATGAAGTCCGCCAACTTCCGCGACACCATCCGCGCGACGATCCTCGCCGCCCGCGACCGCAGCAGCGAACTCGCGAAAGGCAGCTGATCCCGCTCCCCGCGCGTCGCCCCCTCCGGCGGCGCGCAGCCGTCCCGCCGCATCACCGCGTTCTCGCCATGGCCAACCCGCCGCCGCTCCCCCGCCCCGCCGGCTGGCTCGCGCGTTTCGCCGAGGGCTTCGCCACACCGTGGGCGGGGCTGCGGTACATGAACGCCCACCCGGCGCTCTGGCGGCACGGCATCCTGCCGGTCATCTGCAACCTCCTGCTCAGCGCCGCGCTCTTCGCCGGCTTGATCTGGGGCTGGTTCGCCACCTACGACTGGCTCGACGAGCGGTTCCCCGCGAACTGGTGGGGCAACACGCTTGAGGTGCTCTCGGTCATCGCGGTCGCCGCGCTCGAGATCGCGTTGGCCGTCGCGGCGTGGATCGTTTTCCAAGGCATCTTCTGCGGCTTCTTCTACAGCCGCCTCGCGCGCGAAGTGGAAATCCAGCTCGGCCTCGCGCCCGACCAGATGCGCGAAGTGCCGCCCCTCTACCAGGTCACCGACGCCCTGCTCGATCTCGCCGCGCTCACCGCCGTCGCGGTCGGGTGCTTCATCATCGGCTGGATTCCGCCCGTCGGCGCGCCGCTCGCGGTCGGGCTCGGGCTCTACTTCGACTGCTTCGTCTTCGGCATGGACTACCTCGACTACCCGCAGGCGCTCCGCGCGCGCGGCCGCGGCGTCCAACGCCGTTTCGCCCGTCGCCACCGCGCGCACACACTCGGCCTCGGCACGAGCGTGATGCTGATCACGTTCATCCCGCTGCTCAGCCCGGTGCTGCTCACCACCGCCGCCACCGGCGCCGTGCTCCTCTACCGCAAGCTCGAGGCGCCGGGTACCTGAGCCTCACCACCGCCACGCGAACGTGCCGGTGAACGTGCGCGGGCGGCCCGGAAGAAACAGCGCAGTCGCCGCCGGCGAACGCGCGCGATCGATCACGCCGGCCGTCGATGCCACGTGGCGCCGGTCGAAGACGTTCTCCACCTCCACCGCGAGCGACCACCGCCGCGCGCTCCAACCAAGTTTCACGTTCGCCAGGGTGTGACCGCCGAAGCCGAGCCGGTCGGCGTGGTCCGCGTAAGTCGTGCCGGAAACCCAGCGAGCTCCCAGCGCGCCGAAGAACCCGACCGACTGCGCGTAGCTCAGCTGCACCGCGCCGACCTGCGGAGGCAGTCCGGCCAGCCGGGCGGTGCCGTAGACCGGATCGTGCGCGAAACGCGCCTCGCTCCAGGTGTGCGTCACCGCCAGGTCGAGTGTCCGCTCCCCGGCGAGGAGCCGCCAACGTAGTTGGCTTTCGAAGCCACGGTGTCGGGTCGCGCCGGCGTTGACGGTGCCCCGGGCCGCGCCGCCGGCATCGGCGAGCCGGAGCAGTTCGTGACGCCAGTCCGCAGTATAGGCAGTAAGCGCGAAGCTGAACCGTTCGGCGCCGGGTTCACCGGCGCGGCCGCGCAGTCCGGCGGACAACGTGTCCGTCGTCTGGTCACGAAGCGGCGTCCAACCGAGCACCAGCTCCGGCGCGATGCCGCGCACGGCGAGCAGGTCGTCGAAAGTCGGCGCCTCCACGCTTCGCTCGGCGCGCACGAATGCCTCGACGAGGCGCCGCGCGGAAAGCGCCGCCGCGAATTCGATGTGTGGCGCGAGCTCCGTGGTGCCCATTCTCCCGGCGGCGCTCATCGTGCCGAAAGCCTCGCGGCGGGCCGCGAGCGCCGAGAGGCCCGCTGCAAACGTGAGTTGCGGCAACGGCTTCCAATTCGCATCGCACCAGCCGGTGGCCGTGCCCGCTCGCCACCGCACGGCAGCGAACGACACACCCCGTTGCCCGGCGAGATTCGAGTAGCGCTGCTGCGTGCGCTGCCCGTAGCTGCCGCTCGCACCGGCTTCGCACATCAGCGCCCGTCCCAAATACCAGCGGCCGGAAAGGTGCCCGAGCACATCGGCGCCACAGGTCGCGGCGATGCCGTTGGCGCGGAGCTGGCGGAACTCGTCGTCGGTCGCCTGCACGCCGAGCGCCGCCTCAAATCCACCTTGCCAGATCACGCGATAGACGAGGCGCGCGTAATCGGTGGTACGGCGCGGCAGGTCGACGGCGGCGACGTCCGTGATCGTGTCCGGCGCGTGCTCCGCCGTCGCAAGCGTGAGCGGTCCCGGGATGCGGAGATCGGCGCGAACCGCGTAGACATTCAGAGACTGTGTCCGCCCGCCAAGGCCCGGCCACTCGGCCCGCGTGGCGGCAGCGAGGCGTTCTTGTGCACCGTTTGGTCGCCAGCCGTCGCTGCGGGTGTAGGCGATAGCGGCACCCCAGTTCGGCGCAGACGCCGCGGTGCGAGCGGAGCCGTCGCGCACCAGCGCGTGCACGAAGCCGTCGCCTCCAACCGTGACCATCGCATCACCGTGTGTCTCCCGCTGCGGACACCACCACGAAAGATCCAGCGCTCCGCCGAGCGCCTGCACCGCAGCGGACGAGTCGGCCGCGCCGGGCTGGAAGGAGAACGCGCCGAAAAAGCCCGGTTCGAGCAACGCGAGGTTGAAGGACCCATCGGCCGCGTTGAGCGGAAGCGAATCAATCCGCAGCAACAGCCCGCGGCTCACCGGCGCGCTCTGCAGGCCCGAGCCGCGCGCCATGATCCGCGGCGGATAGAAACCCTCGCCGCCGTCGAGCCAGAGCATGCCCGCGGCCTGCCGGGCGGCGCCCGCGAGCGACGTTGCGGCTGGCGTAATCGCATCCCCCAGCGCCACCGGTTCCGGCCGCTCGCGCACACCTTCGACGACGAAGGGCGGCAGATCGAAAAAAAAACCGAGATCCTCCTCGTCGCCCACCGCCGCGACGGCGGCGCTTGCCGTCAACAGCCACGCGCAACCCGCGAGTGGCGCGAGCTGCCGAAACCGGCGAAGGCGGGTACGGCGGGGCAGCACGGCAAAGGTTATCCCAATATTGGTTACGAAGAGCAAGGCAGGGGCGTTCGAGTTAGGACGAGGCGTACCCGCGGAGCCGGGCCGGAGCGGCTCACCTGGAGGGTTCGCCCTACCCGCAGGCGGCTGAACGGCTTCGCCGTTCAGCGACGGAGAAAGACCGAGCCGCGACCTCACCGCTTGTACAACGGCCGCGCGGTGTAGCGTGTGTGGAGAAGCTGGTGCGCCTTGGCGCTGCCGGATTTCCCGAGGAACTCCTGATAGAGGCGCACGACATCGGGGTTGTCGTGCGAGCAGCGGATCGCGCGATCGCGGTCGTCTTGGTAGAGCCCGGCGGCGCGCAGCCGACGCCGCTCGTTGTCGACGCCGTACGGTTGCCCGCCACCGCCGATGCAGCCGCCGGGGCACGCCATCACCTCGATGAAGTGGAACGGCGTCTCCTTCCCGGCGGCGCGCGCCTGACGGACAAGCTCGAGCACGGAAGCCACGTTGCCCAACCCGTGCGCCACCGCCACGCGCACTTTCGTGCCGGCGATGTCGATTTCGGCCGTCTTCACGCCCTGCAACCCGCGCACGTTCTCCAAGTCGATCTTCCCGAGGTTGCGCCCTGTGACGTAATACGCGGCGGTGCGGAGCGCGGCCTCCATCACGCCGCCGGTCGCGCCGAAGATCGTGCCGGCGCCGGAGTACTCGCCGAGGAGCGAGTCGGGCGCACCGTCGTCGAGGTTGAGGAAGTCGATGCCCGACTGCTTGAGCATGCGCGCGAGCTCGCGTGTGGTGAGGCACAGGTCGACGTCCTCGTAACCCGAGGCGAACATCTCCTCGGCGCGCGACAGTTCGTACTTCTTGGCCGTGCAGGGCATGATCGAGACGACGAAGAGCTTCGCCGGATCGAAGCCGGCCTGTTGCGCGTAGTAGGTTTTCGCGAGCACGCCGAGCATCTGCTGCGGCGACTTCGCGGTGGAGAAGTTGTCGATGAAATCCCAGTGGTTCTTCTCCATGAAATCCGTCCACGCGGGACAGCACGAGGTGATGAGCGGCAGCGGGCCGCGTTTGTGGACGAAACGCTGGATGAACTCCGTCGCCTCCTCGACGATCGTCACGTCGGCCGAGAAGTTCGTGTCGAACACCGCGTGGAAACCGAGCCGGCGCAGCGCGGCGTAGAGTTTTTTCGTGAGGTTCGTGCCCGGCGGCAGGCCGAACGCCTCGCCGATCGTCACGCGCACCGACGGCGCGATCTGCACGACGCATACCTTGCCCTTGTCGTGCAACGCCTCCCAGACAGCCGCGGTTTCGTCGTTCTCCACGATGGCGCCGGTCGGGCAATGCGCGGAGCACTGGCCGCAGCGCACGCACGGCGACTCGGCGAGCGCGATGTCGCCCGCCGGCGCGATGCGGGTGTTGATGCCGCGCTCGAGAAACGAGAGCGCCCACACGTCCTGTATCTCCTGGCACACTTGGAGGCAGCGGCCGCATTTGATGCACTTCTCGAACTCGAGCACGATGGAGCCGGTGGACTTGTCGGGCGGGAGTTCGCGCACGTGGCGCTTGATGCCTTCGGTGCGCAGATTGAAGTCCGCCGCAATCGCCTGCAGCTCGCACTCGCCGTTGCGCCCGCAGGTGAGGCACTCGGCGGGATGGTTCGAGAGGATGAGCTCGAGCGTGGAGCGCCGCACCTCGACGATCTCGTGGTCGTGCGTCACGATCTCCATGCCGTTCTCGAGCGGCGTGCAACAGGCGCGGAGCAGCCGCGGGCCGCCCTTGTTGCGCACGACGCAGAGTCCGCACGCCGCGGTGGGGAGCAGATCCGGGTGCTTGCAAAGCGTCGGGATCTTCACGGCGGCGCGACGCGCGGCGTCGAGGATCGAGGTGCCCGAGGGAACCTCGACGGCGAGGCCGTTGATCGAGGCCTTGACGGTGGGAAACGTGGCGACAGCGCTCATGGTCGGGATCATTCGGCGTTGGCGGGGACGGCGGCGTGGGCGGGCTCGGCGATGCCAGTGGCATGCGCCATTTTCCGGGCGTAGCTGGGGCCGCCCTCGATGTAGGCGCGGTACTCGTCCTCGAAATAGCGGAGCGTGGAGAGCACCGGGTTGGGCGCGGTCTGGCCGAGACCGCAGAGCGAGGCCTTCTGCATCGCGTGGCAGATGCGGCGGAGCACGGCCGTGTCTTCCGCCACGCCGCGGCCGCGGGAGATCCGGTCGAGCACCTGCAACATCTGGTAACCACCGATCCGGCACGGCGCGCATTTGCCGCACGACTCGTCGACGCAGAACTTCAGGAAGAACTTCGCCACATCGACCATCGAATCGGTGACGTCCATCACGATCATGCCGCCCGAGCCCATGATCGAGCCGAGCTGCTGGAGCGTCTCGTACGCGATGGGCGTATCGAGGTGTTTGTCGGGAATCACGCCGCCCGACGGACCGCCGGTCTGCACGGCCTTGATGTCGCGGTCCTCGAGCACGCCGCCGCACACATCGAACACGATCTGGCGCAGCGTGGTGCCCATCGGCACCTCGACGAGCTGCGCGTTCTTCACCTTGCCGGTCACGGCAAACACCTTCGTGCCCTTCGAGCTCTCGGTGCCGTAGCCCGCGTACCAAGAGCCGCCGCGCAGGAGGATCGCAGGGACGTTGGCGAGCGTCTCCACGTTGTTGATCGCTGTCGGCTGCCCCCATAGGCCGCGCACGGAAGGGTACGGCGGCCGCGGGCTCGGGCTGCCGCGCCGGCCCTCGATGGAGGCGATGAGCGCCGTCTCCTCGCCGCAGACGAACGCCCCCGCGCCGAGCCGCACCTTCGCGTCGAAGGAGAAACCGGTCCCGAGGATGTTCTTGCCGAGCAGTCCGATCTCGCGCGCCTGCGCGATCGCGCGTTCGACGCGTTCGACGGCCTTCGGGTACTCGGCGCGGATGTAGAAATAGCCGTTTGCCGCGCCGATCGCATAGCCGGCGATCATGAGCCCTTCGAGCACGCTGTGCGGGTCGCTCTCGAGCACGCTGCGATCCATGAACGCGCCGGGATCGCCCTCGTCGCCATTGCAGATCACGTAGCGCGGCTCCGCTCTCTGCTGACGCGTGAACGCCCACTTCTGCCAGGTCGGAAAACCCGCGCCGCCGCGCCCGCGCAGACCGCTCAGCTTGAGCTCCTCGATCACCTGCTCGGGCGTGCGGGAGAGCGCGAGCCGCAGCGCCTGGTAACCGCGCGCGTGGTGCAGATAGTCCTGGATCTGCTCGGGATCGATCGCGCCGCAGTTGCGCAGGACGACGCGCACCTGCGGATCGGGCTTCCGCCAGAGCAGGTCGTCGAGCACCCGCCTGCCGGCGATCGACTGCTCCACGATGCGCGCGACATCCGGCGCGAGCACGTTCGTGTACGTCACGCCGGAGGGCAGCAACGTGACGACCACGCCTTCGTCGTAGATCCCGAGATCGAGTGCGCGCACCACCTGCACCCGCTCGGCGAGACCGCGGCGTTTCAACTCCTCGGCGAACGAGAACTGGAAGAACTGCGTCTTCGCCTCGCCCATACCGGTGTCGAGCACGAGCAGGTGCGTGACCGGCGCGTCGAGCGTCGTCACGCCGCGCGCCGGCACCAGCACGTGGTCGTCGATCAGGCGACGCGCCTGCACGTGCTCGGCGACGATCTGCGCGGCGAGCTCGGCTTTCGTCGCGCCGTAGAGGATCGGCGGCAGTCCACCGGCGCAGACTTCGACAACCGGATCCGCCCACGAGCGGCCGTGAGAACCGACACGCCGCAACGCGATCGGGAGGTGCGCGGCGGCGAGCGCGGAGCGAAACGCCTCGTAGGTCGCCTCGGCGCCGGCGGCAATCCCGCCGGTGTCGAGCTGCACACGGATATAGTCGGCGGGCGGCGGAGGCGGAAGAATCGCGAGCGCCTCGAGCCCGGCCATGGTGAGCGGGTTCATACGGGCACCTCCTTCTTCGCCGGGTGGCGTGCCTCGTCGAGGATGCCGGCAATCTCCGTGGGTTTCACGCGGCCGTGGGTCCTGCCGTCGCAGACCACCGCCGGCGACATGCCGCAACAGCCGATGCAGCGCACGACATCGACATGGAACTCGCGATCCGGCGTGGTCTGCCCCTCGCCCACGCCGAGCTGCGCGCGGAGCTCGGCGAGAAGGCCGGCGGCGCCCTTAAGGTAACAGGCGGTGCCATTGCAGATGGTGACGTTGTGCCGGCCGGGCGGCTGCAGTTTGAAGTAGTGGTAGAACGTGATGACTTCGTAGATGCGCGCGAGCTTCACGCCGAGTTCGCGCGAGAGCTCCATCGCGACCTCGCGCGGCACGTAGCCGTACTGGTTCTGGATCTCGTGCAGGATCATGATGAGGTTGCCCTCCTCACCGCGCCAGCGCGCCACGTGCTGCTGCACATCGCGGCGCACGCCCGATTCAAGCTTCGCCTGCGCGCGCTTCAGCCGCTCGAGTTTCACCTCGAGCAGGCGCGAGACCTCGTCGCCGATCTGTTGGGGGATGTAGCCGTGGCGGCGCTCGATTTCCTCGAGCATCGCGAGCAACGCGCCTTCGTCGGTCTTCCAGTTGTCCGACGTCGAAGCGGCCTCGGCGCCTGGAGTGGGCTCAGACGGATTCATGGCAATCTCGGGTTGGAGCAGACGGCCTGTGATGGACTGGGGACTGGGGAACCTAATCCGGTAACGAAGTCCCTCAACTCGCGCACCGCCGACGCGTCGCCTTCAGTAGCCGACCGGCGCGGCGGCGTAAGGGAAACTACAGGCCGCGTCGGCGCAGCCGCCGGTGCAGCGAGAGGCAGGCGGCCTGCACGTGCCGCAGTTTCCAAAACACCGTCTCCGGCACCTTCTGCTCGCGGGCGATGGCGGTCAGCTGGTCCAACACGTAGTCGAAATACGAATCCTCCGAGAAGAACCGCCGGAATGCAGCCTGCGCCCGCCGGCCGAGCTCGGCATGATCGCGCTCGCGTTCGCAGAGCAACGCCTCGAGGCGGCCCACGTCGCGCTCGGGCACCCGCAGCGCGAAGGAGTCCCAATCGGGACCGCGCGGAAAGATCCACGCGTCGGAAAGGATCACGGGGGCCACGCCCAGCCGCATCGCCTCGAAAAGCCGTATGCTCGCCGCGCCGGTGCCGCGCGGGCAGAGCGCGAATTTCGACGCCTCCATCGTGTGGAGATACTCCGCCTGCCACGGCGCCTTGCCCGCGGCATCGTGGGTGAAGGCGTTGAACGCGGAGGTATCGGTGACGAGCACATCGGGCCGCCGCCAGATGTGAGCGAAGAGCGCGGCGCGCACGGGGTGGCAATTGCGGCCGCAAAACGACGCGAGGTGGCGTTTCGGCGCGAGGTAGGCCTGGCCGGTGTAGCTCTCGATCAGCGGGTTTTTGAAATCGGGATGGTAGAGCGTATAGCTGCCCGTGCGGAACCGTCCGCGAAACGGCAGGCCGCGGTGCGCGTTCACGTAGAGCCCGCGCAGGAGCGGGTGCAGCAGCCAGTCCTCGGACATGCCGAAGCATTTCTCCGGAAAGCGGCGCACGAGCGGGTGCTGCCGCAACGAGCGGTACGCCTGCTCACGCCGGATGTTGCCGATCACGATCACCTCGGCCGCGGCGGGATCCTCGACGAGTTCGTGGCGGCGGGAACTGCGCTGCCAGAGCGCGCGCAGGCCGCGTTCGTGTTGGCGCCAAGCGCCGGCGTGGGTCTCGCAACTGGTCGGCAGCACCTTCATGCGCGTCGGCTCGAGGAGCCGACGCAGGTTACCGGAGAACGCCGCCCGCGGGAGAGCGCCCGAAGCATTCCGCCCCCCGAACGGCGGACGGGGGCGAAATCGACGCCGAGTATCGGCGAACGCCACCGCGAGGGATTACCGTCGCAAGGAAGACCACAGCGCGCGTGACAGTGGGGCTGAGAGTGCTCAGCCCGTTGCGTTCCGCTCGAGCCCAGCGGTGCGAGCGAGCTCGCACCTGCGTGGACCGAAGCGCCTCGCCGCTCAGGGCACCGGCGCGGGGGCGAGGTGCCAGATGTCGCGGTTGTAGTCGGAGATGGTGCGGTCGCTGGAGAACTTGCCCACGCGGGCCGTGTTCAGGATCGCCATCTTCGCCCAGCGTGCCTTGTCGCGGAACGCGGCGTCGACCCGCGAGTGCGCGGCGCAGTACGACTCGAAATCGGCGAGCACCATGAACGGATCGCCGCCGTCGAGCAGGCTGTGGCGCAGGCCGGCGAGGCAGTGCGGATCCTCCGGCGTGAAGTAGCCGGAGCCGAGCCAGTCGAGTACGGCGCGCAGCTCCTCGTTGTGGTGGAAGTATTCCCACGGGTTGTAGCCGCGGGCGTGGAGCGCGTTCACCTGGTCGACGGTGAGGCCGAAGATGAAGATGTTGTCGTCGCCCACCTCCTCGCGGATCTCCACGTTGGCGCCGTCGAGCGTGCCGATGGTGCAGGCGCCGTTGAGCGCGAGCTTCATGTTGCCCGTGCCTGAGGCCTCCTTGCCGGCGGTGGAGATCTGCTCGGAGAGATCGGCGGCGGGGATGATCTTCTCGGCGAGCGTGACGCCGTAGTTCGGGAGGAAGACGACCTTGAGCTTCCCGTTGATGCGCTCGTCGGCGTTGATGAACTTGGCCATCGAGTTCGCCGCCTTGATGATGCCTTTGGCGAGGTCGTAGCCCGGCGCGGCCTTGGCGCCGAAGATGAAGACGCGCGGCGCCATCTCGAGCTGCGGGTTCTGGAGGAGCCGGCGGTAGAGCGCGAGGATGTGCAGCAAATTCAGGTGCTGGCGCTTGTACTCGTGGAGTCGTTTCACCTGCACGTCGAAGAGCGCGTCGGGCGAGACCTCGACATCGCAGAGGTGGCGGATGACCTTCGCGAGGTCCTCCTTGTTGGCGCGCTTGGCGGCCATGAACTCGGCCTGGAACTTCGGGTCGTCGGCCCACTTCTCGAGCTGGTGGAGCTGGTCGAGATCACGGGTCCAGCCGCCGCCGATCTTGGAATCGATGAGGGTGGAAAGACGCGGATTGCAGGCGCGCAGCCAGCGGCGGGGCGTGATGCCGTTGGTCTTGTTGTTGAAGCGGCCGGGGAAGAGTTCGTTGAACTCCGGGAAGAGGTCCTTCTTGAGCAGCTCGGTGTGGAGCGCGGCGACGCCGTTGACCGAGTGCGACGCGATCACGCTCAGGTGCGCCATGCGCACGCTCTGGACGTTGCCCTCCTCGATGATGGAGCAGACGCGCTTCTTCTCGTTGTCGCCCGGCCAGCGCGCCTCGAGGGCGTCCATGTGGCGCTGGTTGATGTCGAAGGCGATCTGGAGGTGGCGAGGCACGACCTTGCGCAGCAACGGCACGCTCCAGCGCTCGAGCGCCTCGGGAAGCAGCGTGTGGTTGGTGTAGGCGAAGGTGCGGGTGACGATGGCCCACGCTTGGTCGAACGACAGCCCCTCCTCGTCGAGCAGGATGCGCATGAGCTCGAGCACGGCGATGGCCGGGTGCGTATCGTTGAGCTGGATCGCGACCTTGGCGGAGAAGTTGTCCCAGCCCTTGTTGGCCTTGCGGTAGCGGCGGATGATGTCGCGCAGCGAGCAGGCGACGAAGAAGTACTGCTGCACGAGGCGCAGCTCCTTGCCGCTCTCGGTCTTGTCGTTCGGGTAGAGCACCTTCGAGACGGTTTCGCCGATGGCCTTGTCGCGGACCGCCTCGACGTAGCCGCCCTTGTTGAACGCCGCCAAATCGAAGTCCTGGCTGGCGCGCGATGCCCAGAGGCGGAGGAAGTTGACGGTGTTGGTGCCGTAGCCGGCGATCGGGATGTCGTGCGGCACGCCGAGCACGGTGCGGGTGTTGACCCAGCGCTGGTGCGGGCGGCCGAGGTTGTCGAAGCGCGTCTCGACATGGCCGTAGAGCTGAACCGACTCGGTGTACTCGGGTCGCTCGATCTCCCACGGCGCGCCGTAGACCATCCAGTTGTCGGGATGCTCGACCTGGTGGCCGTTGACGAACTCCTGGCGAAACAGGCCGAACTCGTAATGGATGCCGTAGCCGATCGCGGGCAGGTCGAGCGTGGCGAGCGAGTCGAGGAAACATGCCGCGAGCCGACCGAGGCCTCCGTTGCCCAGACCCATGTCGTGCTCCTCGTCGAGGACCTTGTCGGGATCGAGCCCGAGCGCGTCGAGCGCGGCGCGGGCATCGGAGTGGATGCCGGCGGCGTAGAGATTGTTCTGCAGCAACCGCCCCATCAGGTACTCCAGCGAGAGGTAGTACATGCGGCGCATGTTGGCGTTGTTGTGCACCGCCTGGGTGCGGATCATGCGCTCGAGCAACCGGTCGCGCACGGCGAGGCAGGTGCAGATCCACCAATCGCGCGTCGAGGCGCTGCCTTGGTCGCGCGCCTGCGTGAACTTCAGGTGGTTGAGGATCGCGTTCTTGAGCGCTTCGACCTCGCCGGCGGCCGGTTTGGCGGCAGGCGCGGGAGCGACGGGAGCGGCAGGCGTGACTGGGGCCACGGCTTTGGCGCCGCGGGTTGGCTTGCGATTGGTGGATGCCATACGGGAAAGGTTGCGGATCGCGCCAGACCTATCGGCGCATTTCTTGCGCGGTGAAGCAAACAGCGGGCCGGAAGCCTGTCCCGACGCCCTACCCTAGCAACGGTCTTTTTGAAACCGCCGGGTTAATTCCCCGCGACCGATCTCGATCAACGTCGGCCGGCCGCCGGGCGTGAGCAACGGCTGGTCGCAGGCGAGCAACCGCGCCGCCAGCTCCGTGCCCGTATCGCTGCGCGCCGCCCCTCGCACCGCCCGCGCCGCCGCGAGGCGCGCCAACTCCTCGCGCGCCACCGCCGGTCGCCGCGGATCGAGTTGGCCTTCGCGCAACCGCGCGAGGATGTCGCGCAGAAACGGCTCCGCCTCCGCCGGGTCGAGCCACGCTGGCGCCGACTCGATGCGGAAGAAATTTCGCCCGAACGCGCTCACCTCGAGCCCGTGTTGCTCGAGAAACGCGAGCTGGTCCGCGAGCATCGCCGCCGCAATCGGGTCGAGCTCCACCGGCACGGCGAACAACAACCGCTGGCTGAGCGTGTGACCGTCGCGAAACTCACGTTGCAGTTGCTCGAACACAACGCGCTCCAGCGCCGCGCGCCGGTCGAGCAGGACGACGCCCGCCGGCGTCTCGAAGATCTCGCAGTCGCCATGCGCCGTGCCGAGGTGACGCCACCCCGCGAGCGCGCCCGGCCGGCCTTCGCCGGGGATGGCGTCGGGGACGGAGGCGAGGGGCTCGGCTGAGGCGACCGCCGCCGAGCTCGAAACAAGCACGGGCGCGATGGCCGGCGTGGGCCGCGCGAGCGGCTCGGTCACCAACGGCGCGGCAAGCGAAGCGGGTTGCGGCAGGATGATCGCGGGCAGCGGCGCGGATTTCGGGACGGTGCTTTGCAGCGGCGGCCGGATCGCGCTGGGCAACGGCTCCAGCGGCGTCACGCGTTGCGCACCGGGCGGGAGCGTGGCGGTGAGATCGCCGGCGGCTTGACGCAGCGCGTCGAGCAGCGAGCGCACGACAAACGTGCGCACACCGGGATCGTTGCGGAACCGCACCTCGCGTTTCGCGGGGTGCACGTTCACGTCGACCGACGCCGGTTCGATCTCGAGGAAGAGAAACGCCAGCGGGTACCGCCCCTTCGGCAGGTGCTGCTGGTAGCTCTCGATCAACGCGTACGCCAACGTCTTCGTATCCACCGGACGCCGATTCACGAACGTGATCATCTCGTGGCGCGAGCCGCGGCTGGCGCCGGGTTTGCCGATCAGGCCGGTGAGTCGCATCCCCTCGCCCGCCGCCTCGACGGGCAGCAGCGCCTCGGCCGTCTGGCGTCCGAAGATCGCGGCGACACGCTCCAGCAGCGAGCGGCACGGCGGCGACTGGAAGATCGTGCGCCCGTCCTCGATCAGCGTGAACGCCACCTCCGGGTGCGCCAGCGCGTAGAACCGCACGCATTGGATGATGTGCGCCGCCTCGGTCGAGTCGCTCTTGAGGAACTTCCGCCGCGCCGGCACCGGGTGGAAGAGATTCGCCACCGTGATGCGCGTGCCCGGCGGCATGCCGCAGTCGCGCACGTGCACGAACTTGCCGCCGTTGACGAGGATCTCCGTGCCCGTCTCCGCCGCGGCCGGACGCGTCCGCATCTCGAAACGGGAAACGCTGGCGATCGACGGTACAGCTTCACCGCGGAAGCCGAAAGTGTGGAGCGAATCGAGGTCGGTCGCCTCGGTGATCTTGCTCGTGGCGTGGCGCTCGAGCGCGAGCAGGGCGTCGTCGCGGTCCATGCCCTTGCCGTTGTCCTCAACGCCCATCAACGACCGTCCGCCGTGGGCGAACTCGACCGTCACGCGCGTGGCGCCGGCATCGAGGCTGTTTTCGACCAACTCGCGCACGACCGCGGCCGGACGTTCCACCACCTCGCCAGCGGCGATCTGGTTGGCCACGCGGTCGGGCAGGATGCGGATGGTCGGCATGCGAGGCGGAAACGGAAGCGAAGACGAAGGCGGAAGGGGAAATATGGAACTCAGGAAATCAGGAACGGAAGCGCGCGGAGGAGAAATGAATTAGCCGCAAAGAACGCAAAGAGCGCAGAGACAGCGAAACCCGGGTGGCCTTTGCGATCTATGCGTTCTCTGCGGTTAACAATTCCGGTCGGACGAAAGGAGATGGAGGACGGAGACGATGACGGATCGGCGAAAGAGCGACGCTTGCGACGGTGGGGCGGGCTTTACGCCCGCCAGTTCGACAC
>DATGXO010000196.1:0-32464 GCA_035298965.1 Opitutaceae bacterium
CGCGGCCTGGTTCGGCGAGCCGCTGGTCCCGCACTTCACCCGCGACCACGGCAAAACGTGGACCGCCTGCGCGGGTCTGACGGCCGGACTCCGCGTGATCGCCGATCCGCACGACGCCGCCCGTTTCTACGCCTACGATGCCGACAACGGCGCCGTGCTCGTCAGCACCGATGGCGCCGCGCATTTCGCAGTGCGCGCGACCGGTCTGCCGAAGACGCCCGTCGCGACCGGCGGCCCGCGTTGGCGTCCGCCCGCCGGCGCGCTCTTCGCCGCACCCGATCAACCTGGCGAGCTCTGGCTCGCGGCGCGTTTCGCCGGACTCTTCCGCTCGACGGATGGCGGTGCGAGCTTCACGCCAGTCGGCGGGCCGGCCGAAGCGTATTCGCTCGGCTTTGGCGCGTCGGCGCCCGGCCAAACGCATTCCGCGCTCTATCTCGCCGGCAAACTGGGCGAGTTGAAAGGGCTCTTCCGTTCCGATGACTGCGGCGCCACCTGGCTCCGCATCAACGACGACGCCCACCAGTTCGGCAGCCTCGGACATGTGACCGGCGATCCGCGGATCTTCGGCCGCGTGTACTTCGCGACCGGCGGCCGCGGCGTCTTCTACGGAGATCCGCAACTGTAGGCCAGGTCGTCGACTTGGCCGGTTCGGAGCCGAACGCGGATTGCAGCGCAGACAAGCCACTCCTGCGACGTGGCCTGTAGCCAGAGCGTGTTCGCGACCTGCGGCCGTTTCGAATCGCCCTGGCTTCCGTTCGCTGCCTTTTGTCGGGCATCGATGCGTATTCCACTCGCCCACCTTCTTCTCTCGTTTGCGTTGGCCGGCTCGCATTTCGCCCTCGCCGCAACCGCCGCCACGCCGGCTCCCGTGCCCTACCGCTGGGACGGCGTCGCCATCGGCGGCGGCGGGCTGATCACCGGCATCGAATTCCACCCGCAACCCGGCGCGGGCCTCTTCGTGCGCACGGATGTGGGCGGCGCCTACCGCTGGGATGAAACCGGCGGGCGTTGGGTCTCGCTCACGGACTGGCTGGGATGGAAGGACTCGAATCTCATGGGCATCGAGAGCCTCGCGCTCGACCCGCGCGATCCGCAGCGACTCTTCCTCGCGGCCGGCACGTACAACCACCCGTCGTTCGGCCACGGCGCCATGCTCCGCTCGACCGACGCCGGCCGCAGTTTCGCGCGCAGCGAGATCCCGCTCGGCATGGGCGGCAACGAGATTGGTCGCGGCGGTGGCGAGCGCCTCGCCGTCGATCCGAATGACAGTCGTATCCTATTCTTCGGCTCACGCGACGCCGGCCTCTGGCGCAGCCCCGACGGCGCCCAGTCGTGGAAACGCGTGGAAACGTTTCCCGCTGTCGCCACCGCGCCCGGCGCTCGTTGGCGCAACGAGTGGCTCGATCATGCAATCGGGATCGGCTTCGTCGCGTTCGATCCGGCGGGCGACGGCGCCGGTCAACCCACGCCTAGGATCTACGCGGGCGTTTCGATCGCCGGCACAGAAAACCTCTTCCGCTCGACCGATGCCGGCGCGACCTGGCAGCCCGTGCCCGGTCAGCCGACGAATCTCCGCCCAACCCGCGCCAACTTCGGGCCCGACGGCGCGTTGTACATCGTCTACGGCAGCGATCCGTGCCCGAACGTGATGACCGACGGCGCCGTGTGGAAGTTCGAGCCCGGCGCAGAGGATCGCTGGACCGACATCACTCCCATCAAACCCGGCAGCGCGATGCAGTTCGGCTACTCCGCGATCGCGTTCGACCCGGCGCATCACGGCACGATGCTCGTGACGACTTGGAACAAGTGGGCCGGCGGCGACGAAGTCTACCGCACCACCGACGGCGGCAAGACGTGGCGCCCCACCCTCTCCGGCGCCGAATGGGACAAGGCCGGCGTGCCGTGGATCGACACGATGCGGCCGCACTGGATCTGCACTGTCGCGCTCGATCCCGCCAATCCCGACCGCGCACTCTTCGGCACCGGTTACGGCGTATGGGAAACGCGCAATCTGACTGCGGCCGATCGCGGCGAGCGCGTGAAATGGACGTTCGCCAATCGCGGGCTCGAGGAAACGGTGCCGCTCGCCCTCCTCAGCCCACCCAGGGGCGCGCCGCTGCTCAGCGGCGTGGCCGACATCGATGGTTTCCGGCACGACGACCTCACCGTATCGGCAGTGCAACACGTCGGCGTGCGTTTCACCGGAACAGGGAGCCTCGCCTGCGCGGCGGCGAAACCGGAGTTCGTCGTGCGCACCGGCCACATCCGCAATCACCAGCCCGGCCAAATCCATGGCGCGTACTCGGAGGATGGCGGCACATCCTGGAAGACGTTTGCCGCCGAACCGGCCGGCGAAGGCGAAGGCCGGATCACGGTCTCGGCCGACGGCGCCACCATTGTCTGGACACCCCGCTCTGGCGCCGCGCACTGGTCGCGCGACCGAGGCGCCACGTGGACGCGGTGCGCGGGCCTCGCGGACGGCACGGTCGTCGTGGCCGACGGCGCGAACCCGAAGCGTTTCTACGCTTTCGATGCCGCGACCTCGCACCTGCGCGTGAGCGCGGATGGTGGCGCGACGTTTGCGCCCCGCGGCAAGGCGCTGCCGCAGATCGGGCCTGCCCACGGCGGGTTTGCCGACGGCTTCACCGCCGAGCTCGTCACGCCCCACGGCCGTGACGGCGAAGTTTGGCTGAGCATCCGCGGCGCGCAGCTGTTCCGCTCGACCAACGCCGGAAAGAGCTTCCGCGCGATCGCGAAGACGAAGGATATCCATTCGTTCGGCTTCGGAGCATCCGCGTCGGGTCGGAGGAATCCGGCGGTGTACGCCGCCGGTGTCATTGGTGGTGTGGATGGGCTTTTCCGCTCGATCGACAGCGGAGCGACGTGGCAGCGCATCGATGATGACGCGCACCGTTTCGGGTGGATCTACGCCGTGACCGGCGATGCGCGCGTCTTTGGCCGCGTGTATTTCGCGACCGTCGGCCGCGGCATCATCTACGGCGTGCCGGCGGAGTAAACTGGAGGCTGAGAATCAACTGCGGTGCCGCTCAATAGTGGTACCGCAGTTGCGCGATCCAGGGCTGGTCCCCCACGACCTTGTAGACAAGGCGGTGCTCCCCATCGATCCGACGGGACCACCAGCCTTTCAGCGCGTGGCGCAACGGCTCCGGCTTTCCGATCCCCTGAAACGGATCGCGGCTGGTCTCCTTGAGGAGTTGGTTGATCCGTTTCAGCACCGCCGGATCGCTGCGTTGCCACTCCAGATATTCCGCCCACGCGTTCTCGGAAAACACGAGTTTCATTCGGTGTCATTGATCGCGCGAGTCCGCCCTTTCCTGCCTTGAGCGACTGGATCGACTCGAGCAACCGCCGTGCGTTGGCCGGGCTGCGCAGGAGATGGGCGGTCTCCTCCAGCGCCTCGTATTCCTCCAACGAAAGCATGACCACGGACTGACCGCGGTTGCGTGTGATGACGACCGGTGCGCGGTCGGCGCAGACCTTGTCCACCGTGGCCGCCAGATTCTCCCGAACTGCGGTGTAAGTGATCGCCGTCATATGGACGGGATCCCGTCCATATGAGGGGACACCGTCAAGTCGCCCGGCGGATTGGACGGGCCACGCGTGCGCCGCGGCCTATCGCGCGAAAACCGCCATCACCGCCCCGCGATCCACTGACCCAGCGGGCCTTGGTACAAACCGAGGAGGACCGAGGCCAACGCGAGCGCGACGAGCGTGAAGCTCGCGACGACGCCCAGGTGCAGCGGGGCGACATTGCGCTCGGCGGCGGGGACTTCCTCGTAGAACGCGGCGCGGATCCAGCCGAAGTAGTAGTAGATCGAGATGACCACCGCGATGATCGCGATGGCGAGCAACGTCCACTGGCGTGCCTGAAACGCGGCGACGAAGATGAGCAGTTTGCCGATGAAACCTGCGAGCGGCGGGATGCCGGCGAGCGAGCCCACGCCGCAGGCGAGCGTGGCGCCGAGCAGCGGGCTGCGGCGGGCGAGCCCGGCGTAGTGGCGAAGATCCTGGTCGGCATCGTCATCGATCGAGACGTGCGCCATCACACCGAAGGCGCCCATCGCGCCGATGAGGTACGTGAACAGGTAGAAATACACGGCGGCGGGCGCCCACGTCACGGCATCGCTCGTGGCGATCGACGCGACCACACCGAGGAGCAGGAAGCCGGCGTGGGAGATGCCGGAGAGGCCCATGAGGCGCTTCACGTTGCGTTGGCCGAGCGCGGCGAGATTGCCGAAGAGCAGGCTAAGCGCGGCGAAGATGGAGAGCAGCGGCACGGTGAGCTGCGCGAGCGGTTGGAACGGCCCGCGCACGACGATGAGCAGAAGAGCGAAACCGGCGGCTTTCGAGGACACGGCGAGGAACGCCGTCACCGGCGTGGGCGCGCCTTGGTAGACATCGGGCACCCAGATCTGGAACGGCACGGCGCCGATCTTGAACGCAAGGCCGGAGAGCACGAGCGCCGCGCCGACGAGCGCGAGCGGCTCGTCGGGATGGAGTCGGAGGAACGCACCGAGCTCGCCGAAGTTCATCGCGTACGCGGTGTGGCCGACGAGCTCCGGGTTGCCGGCGATGCCGTAGAGCAGAACGATGCCGAAGAGCAGCAACGCCGAGCTGAGCGAGCCGGTCACGAGATATTTGAGACCGGCTTCGAGCGAAAGCGGGCTCTCACGGAAGTACGCGACGAGCACGTAGAGCGAGACGGTCACCGTTTCCAGCGCGACGAAGAGCAGGACGAAGTGGTTGCTCTGCGCGAGCAGCATGAGCGCGCCGGTGCAGACGAGCAGCACGTGATGGAACTCGACCCGTGGCATCTTGTGCTTCGGCAGCACGACGGAGGCGATGAACACCACGAACAGCGAGGACAGGAGGAAGAACACCCGCATGATCTGCGAGTCGGGCGTCTGACAGATCATGCCGCCGAAGATCTCCTGACCGAGCCAGGCGGACTGCCAATCGCTCACGACCCAGGCGAGCATCGCGACGAGGCCGAGGATCGCGACGCGCGGCACGGCGACGGCCACGGCGCGCTTGGGCAGCACAAGCTCCAGCAGGAGCAACACGAGCGCCACCACGCCGAGACCGATCTCGGGGGCGAGCGCCGACCAGTGATTGGTCGAGGCGAGAGCTTGGAGGGTTTGTTGTACCGGAGTCATTGGGCCGGGCAGGCGGAAATTGCGGAATGCGGAATTCGGATTGCGGATTCGCGGTCGAAGCGAGCGGCAGAGCTCATTGCGCGGCGACCTTCACGGCGGCTTCGACGGCCGGGTAGATCTCGCCGAGCGTTTCGTTCAGCGGAGCGGTGATCGCCTTGGGCCAGAAGCCGAGGAAGAACAGCGCGGCGAGCAACGCGAGGGCGGGCAGGCGCGCGGACCAGGAGAGGTCGGCGGTCGGGTTGGCGACGGCGTACTTCGCGTGGTTCTCGGTCTCCTCGCCGAAGAACACCTTGGCGACGGCGCGCAGGCCGTAGACCGCCGAGAGGATCAGGCCGAGCAACGCGATCGCGGTGACGAGTTTGGAAATACTCCAGAGCGAGAGGAAGACCGTGAGTTCGCCCCAGAACCCGGCGCAGCCCGGCAGTCCGATGCTCGCGAGCATCGCCGCGGAGAAGAACGCCGCGAGGACCGGCGCGCGTTTCACGAGGCCTCCCATCTGGTTCATGTCGTAGGTGCCGACGCGGAGCAGCACCTCGTGGCCGAGCAGGAAGAGCAACGCGACGGAGAGGCCGTGCGCGACCATGAAGAACACCGCGCCGCCGGCGCCGAGAGTCGTGAGTGTCGCCACGCCGAGGAAACCGTAGCCCACGTGCATCACCGAGCCGTAGCTGATCATCAGCTTGAGGTCGCGTTGCGCCATGGCCACGAAACCGATGATCACGACGTTGGCCAGCGCGAGCCAGACGAGCCAGCTCGACCAGTCGTGCGCCCCGAGCGGGAGCAGCGGCAACGCGATCTGCACGAGGCCGTAGAGTCCGAACTTCTTGAGCACGCCGGCGTGGAGCATCGAGACCGAGGTCGGCGCGGCGTTGTAGCCGAGCGGCGCCCAGGTGTGGAACGGCCAGAGCGAGACGAGGATGCCGAAACCGAAGAGGAGCAGCGCGAAGAAGTTGTGCTGGTAGAACGGAAGCAGCCCGCCGGAGTGCGCGATCGCGGCGCGGAGGTTGATCAGGTCGAACGACGCGGCGTCGCTCTTCACGTACACGGCGATCAGTCCGGCGAGCGAGAGCATCGCGCCGAGCGTGAGGTAGATCGTCATCTTCATCGCCGCGTAGGTGCGGTCGCGGCCGCCCCAGATGCCGACCATCAGGAACGTCGGGATGAGGGCGAACTCGTGGAAGAGGTAGAAGAAGAAGACGTCGACCGAGGCGAACACACCCATGAGCCCGCCGTGCATAACGAGCAGGAGCAGGAGGTAGAGCTTGAGGCGCTCGGCGCCGGAGTTGAGCGCGGCGAGACCGGCCGCGAAACCGACGATCGCCGCCATCACGAAGAGCGGGAGCGAAATGCCGTTGAGGCCGAGCTTGAGCGCGATGCCGAAGCCGCGGGCGAGGCCGAGGTCGGTGGCGGAGAGAAACGCGTAACCATCCGTTTTCGACGCGGCGGAATAGCCGTACCAGAGGGTGAGCGCGGCGAGCAGCGGCACGAGGAAGCCGACGAAGGCGACGAGCTTGCAGAGGCGTTTCGGGAGGAAATTGCCGAAGGCGAGCACGAGCGCGCCGGCCATCGGCGCGGCCACGGCCAGTTGCAGGAGGAGCGGTGACGAGACGTCGGTCATGCGAAGGAGCCCGGAAGGGATTTAACCGCGAAGAACGCAGAGAACGCACAGAGAGCGTTCTGGAGTGCGCGAGCATGCTGGGAGCTGCGGGTGGCGCGAGGAAGGTCGCGGCCCGAGTTCTCTGCGCTCTTTGCGTTCTTTGCGGTTAACATTTCCGGGAAGGTTTGGCGTTCAGAGCAGGCCGGTGGCGATGGCCCAGCAGAGGGCGGCGCCGAAGAGGAACCAGTAGACGTAGCCGTGGAGGCTGCCCACGTGCAACAGGCGCGCGCCGGAGCCGAACCACGAGGTGATCTGCGCCGCGAAACGCGGCATGCCGGCCACGAAGATGAAGTCGAAGAAATCGAGCACGAGGGCGAAGCGTTGTTGGACTTTGGTAACGTAGTAGCCGTAGAGGCGGTCGAAGAGCTCCTGCAGTTTCACGAGCAGGCCGTAGGCGGCGGGCGATTTCGCGGCGAGCGAGTCGGTCGGCTCGGCCTTGTAGAAGACCCACGCCACGCCGCCGCCGAGCAGGACGATGCCGAGCGAGAGCAGAAGCATGCCCGTGTGGGCGGAGCCGTGGGCTTCGAGGATCGCCTCGGCGAAGGAACCGGCGATTTTGCTGAAGAAACCGGAGTAGCCGCCGACGACCGAGAGGAGCGCGAGGACGATGAGCGGGAGTGTCATCGTGAGGCCGGTCTCGTGGGCGTGCTCGGACTCGTGCGAGCGGGCCTCGCCGAAGAAGGTGATCTTCCACATGCGAATCATGTAGAACGACGTCAGCACCGCCGTGGCAGTGAGGATGCCGAAGACCGCCTTGTTATTCATGAAGGCGAGATAGAGGATGGCGTCCTTTGAAAAGAAACCGGAGAGGAACGGCAGGCCGGCGATCGCGGCGACGCCGATCGTGAATGTTCCGAACGTCACGGGCATCTTCTTCCACAGGCCGCCCATCTTGAAGATGTCCTGCTCGTGGTGACAGCCGGCGATGACCGAACCGGAACCGAGGAAGAGCAGCGCCTTGAAGAAGGCGTGGGTCGTGAGGTGAAACATCGCGGCGGCGGCGCCGGTGTACTCGAGAAGCAGGTGAGCATTCTCGGGATGGACGTTGATCCCATCAGGATCTGCGACCAACACTCGACCATCCATTTGCTCCATGATCGCCCCTAGTCCGAACGCCGCGACCATGTAGCCGAGCTGGGAGAGCGTGGAGTACGCGAGGACCTTCTTGATGTCGCGCTGCACGACGGCGCAGAGCGCAGCGTAGGCAGCGGTGGCCACGCCGATCCACAGAATCACCGAAAGCGCATCGGCGGTCATGAGGACGTTGATCCGGCAGAGCATGTAGATGCCGGCGGCGACCATCGTGGCGGCGTGGATGAGCGCGGAGACGGGCGTGGGGCCCTCCATGGCGTCGGGCAGCCAGACCTGCAGCGGGAACTGCGCGGACTTGCCGACGGCGCCGCAGAAGAGGAGCAGCGGAAGCGCGGTGGCGACCACCACCCCACCCTTGCCCATGATCGCGGTGAGTTCGGTGAGGTTGGTCGTGCCGAACAGCCAGAAGCACCAGATGATGCCGAGGAGGAAGCCGAAGTCGCCGACGCGGTTGACGATGAAGGCTTTTTTTGAGGCGTCGGCCGCGGACTGCCGCTGGTTGTAGTGGTTGATCAGCAGGTACGAGCTGAAGCCCACCAGTTCCCAGAAGACAAAAATCATGAAGAGGTTGTCGGCGAGCACGATGCCGAGCATCGAGAACATGAAGACCGACAACCCGCCGAAGAACCGCGCCTTGGCCGCATCGTCGTGCATGTAGCCGAGGCTGAAGACGTGGATGAGGAAGCCGACGAACGCGACGACCGAGAGCATGAGCTTCGCGAGGTCGTCGACGAGGAAGCCGAGCTTGAGCGTGAGCGGCCCGAGGGTGAGCCAGTCGAGGGAGCCGGTGATGGTCTGTCCGCGGTTTTCGGGGCCGAAGATGAGGCAGGCGGCGAGCGCGGCGATGCCGGCGGCGGCAAGCACGGAGATGGCGGCGGCGAGGTTGTGCCGGCGGCGCAGGAACAGCGCGATCACCGCGGCCGAGGCCAGCGGGAGCAGCAGGAGTGCGAGGGTGGACGTGACGGGCGTCATCGAGAGAGCGGAAAGCGGAAAGCGGAGACCGGAAAGACGGAGGGCGGCGTGCCCCGGTGCTTCAGCCCGGGTCGGCAGGTCTGAGCAGAGCCCAACGATGCGGGCTGAAGTGCCGCACCACGGTCGGAGGTCTGTTGCGCGCGGTTCATGTTGTTCAGTCCTTCAGCGCGGTGAGTTCGTCGACCTGCACGGTGCCGCGGCGGCGGTAGAGTTGCACGATGATCGCGAGGCCCACGGCGACCTCGGCGGCGGCGACGGTGATGATGAAGAAGACGAAGGTGTTGCCGTCGGGCGTGCCGTTGAAGCGGGAGAAGGCGACGAGGGCGAGCGTGGTGGCGTTCAGCATCAGCTCGAGGCACATGTAGAGCACCAGCGTGTTGTAGCGCAGGAGCACGCCGAAGAAGCCGATCGCGAAGAGCAGACCGGCGACGATCAGGAAGGCGTTGAGCGAGATGGTCATTGCGAAAGAAGTAGCGAGTAGTGGGTAGCGGGGAGCGAGTAGACGGACCCGGCAACGCTCACTGGGAATCGCCCGCATCCTCGCGGGCGGCCTTCTTGCTGATCGCGATCACGCCGATCATGGCAATGAGGAGGAGGAAACCGGCGACCTGCATCGGGAGCAGGTACGTCGTGAAGAGCTGGCGACCGTAGGTCTTGAGCGCGCTGCCGGAGGCGTCGAGCGGGAGCGCGGGGCCGGTGAGCTGGTTCTTGTGGAAGAGCCAGAGCACGCCGGTGCCGAGCAGCGCGAGCGAGATGCCGGCGGCGACCTTCGCGAACTTGCCGATCGGGTGGCGCTTGTTGGCGTCGACATCGAGCAGCATGACGATGAACGCGAAAAGCACGACGACGGCGCCGGCGTAGACGAGCACCTGGAGGATCGCCAGGAAGTAGGCCTCGAGCAGCACGAAGAGCCCGGCCATGCCGAAGAACGTGAGGAAGAGCGAGAGCGCGGCGTCGACCGCGTTGCGGTGCAGCGCGACCATGAGCGCGGAGCCGAGGGTCAGCGCGGCAAAGGCGTAGAAGAGGAAGTCAGCCATGGTGGGAGGAGTAGCGAGTAGTGAGTAGCGGGGAGCGAGTAGGCGGAGGATGCGTCGCTGGTGGCTTTTCGCTGGACGGTTCAGGTACTCGTTACGGGAAAAGGGGCCGGTTCGGTGGGCGGGATGCTCGCTACTCGCTCCCCGCTACTCACTACTCCGGGTTCAGTGGGCGTTGCCGGCCTCCTCGGCGGCTTTCTTCTTGTCCCACTTGAAGTGTTTGTCGGGCAACGTGCCGCCGAGCTCGTAGAGCTTCTGCTTGTTGTTCACCATCTCGCCGCGGCTGTAGCCGGAGACCGAATAGACGTTTTGCAGCCAGATCGCCTCCTCGGGGCAGACCTCCTGGCAGAGGCCGCAGTAGATGCAGCGCAGCATGTCGATCTCGAACTCCTTCGGCGCCTTCTCGACATGGCGGTCGGGCGCGCCGGGCGGGATCTCGCCGGGCGTGATGCGGATGGCCTTCGGCGGACAGACGAATTCGCAGAGCTGGCACGAGACGCATTTCTCGCGGCCGTGCGGGTCCATCACGAGCGTCGGTACCCCGCGGTAGCCGGGCGGAATCGGCGGACGTTGCTCCGGGTACTCGAGCGTGACCTTCGGCGCGAGCATGTGCCGCAACGTCGTGCGCAGGCCGGACACGACGCCCGGCAGGTAGGTGCGCGCGAGGAAGGAGAGCGGCTTGCGTTCGACGACTTTGACGGTGGCAGGCATCAGAGGAAGGCGAGAGGCGAAAGGTGGGAGGCGAGAGGCAGGGACGTTTCTCCGAATCGTCCGCGGCGGTTTCGGAAAAACCGCCCTACCCCCGGAATTCTGTTGGTGCAGCGCATGTTCAGTTCGGCACCAGCGCGATAATCACGGCGTAGGCGACGATGTTGGCCAAGGCCAACGGCATGAGCACGCGCCAGCCGAGGCGCATGACCTGGTCGTAGCGGAAACGCGGCACCGTCCAACGCACCCAGATGAACACGAAAACGAAGAACGCGACCTTCAGCAGCAGCGTGCCGACGGCGAGCAACGCGCCGAGCAGGCCGAGGTTGAGCGGGAGGCCCCACATCGCAGCGAGCTTCGCCCAGGTGATGCCCGGCAGCGGCTCCCAACCGCCGAGGAAGAGCACCGAGAACACGGCCGAACCCACGATCATGTGTGCGTACTCGGCGGTGAAGAAGAGACCGAATTTGAACGCGCCGTACTCGGTGTGGAAACCGCCGACGAGCTCGGCCTCGCCCTCGGGCATGTCGAACGGCAGGCGGTTCGTCTCGGCGAAAAGCGACACGTAGAAGACCAGCGCGGAGATCGGCGCGAGGAAGAGGAACCAGCAGGTCTCGCCCTGATAGTGCACGATGCGGATCAGGCTCAACGTGCCCTCGGCGTCGGCGTTGTTCGCGAGCAGGAAGAGCGGGATGATCGAGAGGCTCATCGCGATCTCGTAGGAGATGAGCTGGGCGGTCGCGCGTACGCTGCCGAGGAACGGGTAACGCGAGTTCGAGGCCCAGCCGGCGAGGATCGTCGAATACACGCCGAGCGAGGAGATCGCGAAGAGGAACAGGATGCCGAGGTCGAGGTTGGCGAGGATCAGCGGCACGGCGCGGCCGGCGGAATCGATGTATTCGCCGAGCGGAACCACCACCACCGTCGTGAGCGCCGGGATGAGCGCCACGAGCGGCGCGAGGTTGAAATAGAACCACTTCACGTGGCCGGGGATCGGCTCCTCCTTGAAGAGGAACTTGCCGCCATCGGCCAGCGGTTGGAACACGCCGAGCCGTTGCAGGAAACGACCGATGACCGGGATCGCCGCGATCCACGGAATCGCGGTGCGGTTCGGGCCGGTGCGGCCCTGGATCCACGCCGAGACCTTGCGCTCGGCGAGCACCGAGTACATGCACGCGCCCATCAGGACGGAGACGACGAGGAGCGCCTTGATCAGCAGTTGGACGGCGAGCGGAAGCTGGTTGAAGAGGTCCATGGCTCAGGCGGTGACGGGCTTCGCGGCCGGTTTGAAATGGAGCGTCTCGCCCTCGACGAAGGGCAGCGCGGCCCATGCCGTACCGTCGAGCAGTTTGCCGGTCGCCGGAATCGCAGCCCACGTGAGGCCGGCCAGCGCCGGGATCTCGCCAGCGAGCGCGCTCCAGACCGCACCCAGCTCGGGTGGCGCCGATTGGCCGGTCACGCCGGTGATCAGCGCCGCGATCAACGTGAGATCGTCGCGCGCCTGCGCCGGGCCGGGCACCGCTGCATCGAAGCGCTGGAGGCGGAACTGCTGGTTGATGAACGACCCGCGTTTCTCGAACACCGTCAGCGACGGCAGCACGACCTGCGCGACGGCGGTCGTCGCGAAACTCTGCGTCGCGATCTCGATCACGGTGATCTTCGCGAGCTGAGCGGCCGTGAGACCGGCGCCGACGAGATCCTCGCCGAACGTGACCACCGTCGAGACCTTGCCGGCGTCGATCGCGGCGGCGAGCTCGGCGAGCTGAGTTTTCGGGTACGCCGAGACCAATCCCGTGACGAGCGCGCCGCGGACGTTCGGGTTGCGGTCGGCGGAGAGCAGCAGTCCGTCGCCCTGCCCCACCCGACCGACGATGTCGGTGCGCACGGCGCGCAACGCCTCGGCGAGGCGGCGCGTGAGGAACTGTTCCTCGACCGATTGGCGGCCGGAGCCGACGACGGCCACGGCGGGGTTGCTCTTGAGCAGCGCGACCGCGGCGGCAAGCGCCTGCTCGACCGTGGCGGGCTGGCCTTTGACGAGCGGTTGTTTGAGGCGGCTCTCGGCGGCGACCTGCTTGTAGAGCAGGCGGCCGGAGTCGGTCATCCACGTGTCGTTCACCTCGTCGTTGCGGCGCGGCGTGATGCGGTAGATGACGCCCTCGCGCGACCAGACATCGGTGTTCGCGCCGACGCTCGATTCGGTGTCGATGCTCGTGGCAGTCTTGAGGAACCACACACGCATCTTGAAACGGAAATCGGTGCTCGTGAGCGCGCCGACGGGGCAGATGTCGACGGTGTTGAGTGAGTAATTGTGGTTCAGCTCGCGGCCCGGATAGCAGGTGAGCGTCGAGTAGCTGCCGCGGTCGACGAAGCCGAGCACGTCCTCCTTGGCGATGTCGCGGCTGAAACGGATGCAGCGCGAGCAGAGGATGCAGCGCTCGTCGTCGAGCGTGACGCGCGGGCCGAGCTGGGTGCGTTTCGGCTTCACGTTCTTGCGCTCGATGAAGCGCGAGGTGCCGCGGCCGTAGTCGGCGGACTGTTCCTGGAGCTTGCACTCGCCGGCCTGGTCGCAGATCGGGCAGTCGAGCGGGTGGTTGATGAGGAGAAACTCCATCACGCCTTCGCGAGCTTCCTTGATCTGCGGCGTGGTGGTGCGGATATGCAGGCCCGGCGTGGCGTTGGTGAAGCACGCGATCTGGGGCTTCGGCATCCAGTTCACGCGCTGCTTGCCGGAGGCGGGATCCATGATCGGCTGCTTGGTCGCCGGGTCGACAGCGGGCAGGCCCATCTCGACCAGACACATCCGGCAGTTGCCGGCGACGGGCAGCTTCGGGTGGTAGCAGAAGTGCGGCACTTCGATGCCGAGCAACGCGGCGGCCTCGATCATGTTGGTGCCCTTCGGCACCGCGATGTCGCGGCCGTCAATGTTGACGGTGACGAGGTCGGGTTTGGTCGGTGTCTGGCTCACGCGGGAGGGAGAAAAAACGGGAAGGAGGAGAGGAACCACTAATGCACACTAATACCCACTAATCCGGAGCGGGCGGACGGAGTGCGCGTGCTGTGATTAGTGTCCATTAGTGTGGATTAGTGGTTGGGAATGATCCGGGAAGGTCAGAGCACGCCCTTGTTCTTAAGCTCCTCGTGGAACGCGGGAGCTTTCAGGCGGATCAGCTCGGCCAAGGCCTTCGCGCGACGGTCCTGGATCTGCATCGCGGCGATGCCCATGTAGAGGATCCAAAAAATCGGTAGAGCGAAACCACGCCAGCCACGGTCGCCGGCTGGGTGCCGGAGGAAATCGATCGTGTAGAGCGCCAGAACCCCAAGCCCGATCACCAGAAAGAGAACCAACGCGATCTGAGGAAGGTACGACTTCTTGGCCTGTTTGAGCAGCTTGAGCTCGCGCGCTTCCAGCTGCCACTGATCAGTGTTTTCCGATGCCTCGGCGTCCGCACGCATGCGCGCCGCTTTTACTTCGGCCAAGACTTCGTGGGCGGTGCTCATGGTGTTGGTGGTTGAGTCGCTGGAACGGAGGGAGAAACCACTAATGCACACTAATCCGGAGCGGCCGGACGGGATGCTCGTGCTGTGATTAGTGCCCATTAGTGTGGATTAGTGGTTCAAAACTCCGGGGTTCGACTCACACCAGCGTCGGCGCGAGGTTGTGGCGGTTTTGTTTCGCGGCGGGATAGGCTTTGAACTCCTCGCCGAACTTCTGGACGAACGCCTGCACGGGCCACGAACACGCTTCGCCGAACGGGCACACGGTGCGGCCGGCGATCTGGTCGGCGACCGACTTGAGCAACACGCCATCCTCGGCGCGGGCTTCGCCGTGCACCATGCGCTGCGTGATCTTGCGCATCCACGCGGAGCCTTCGCGGCAGGGCGTGCACTGGCCGCAGCTCTCGTGCGCGTAGAAGGCGTTCAGGTTGGCGAGCGCTTCGACGACGTTGACGGTGTCGTCCATCACGATCACGCCGCCGGAGCCGCCCATCGTGCCGCACGCGGCGAACGAATCGAAGTCGATCGGGATGTCGGCCGTGGTCCAGTTGAGCACCGAGCCGTCCTTCTGCTTGATCGCGAAACTCTCGCCCCAGCGCAGCACCTTCGAGGAAGAGCCGCCGGGGATGACCGCCTGGAATTTGCGCCCCGGGCGCGGGCCGCCGCAGACGTCGTTGAGCAACTGGCCGAGGGTGATCTTGCCGGACTCGAACTCGAAATAGCCCGGGCGTTGCACGTGGCCGGAGACGCCGATCAGGCGCGTGCCGGAGTTGTTCGGCGTGCCGATCTTCACGTAGTTCTCGCCGCCCATCTCGACGATGTGGCGCACGTGGCAGAGCGTCTCGACGTTGTTGACGATCGTCGGGCACTGGTAGAGGCCGAGGACCGCGGGGAAGTACGGGGGCTTGATGCGCGGATACGGACGCTTGCCCTCGAGCGACTCGATCAGACCGGTCTCCTCGCCGCAGATGTACGCGCCCGCGCCGCGGTGGACGTAGATCTCGCACGAATAGTCGGTGCCCAGAATCTTCGGACCGACGAAGTTCGCCGCACGCGCCTCGGCGATCGCGTTCTCGAGGATGCGCGCGCCGTGCGGAAACTCGCCGCGGATGTAGATGTAGGCCTGCTTAACGTTGTTCGCCCAGCAGGAGATCATGATCCCCTCGAGGAGCTGGTGCGGGTCCTGGTGGATGATGTACCGGTCCTTGAAGGTGCCCGGCTCGGATTCGTCGGCATTGACGATGAGGTAGATCGGCTTGCCGCTCTTGCGGTCGACGAGCGACCACTTGAGCCCGCAGGAGAAACCCGCGCCGCCACGGCCGCGCAGTCCGGATTTCTTCACCTCGTCGATGAGCTCGGCGGGCGGACGCGCGACGGCCTTGCGCAACTGCTCGTAGCCGCCGTGCTTGAGGTAGCACGCGAGATCGGGCGTGTAGCCGGGCTCGTCGATGTGCCGGAAGATGAGGCGGCGTTCGGCGGGATGTGGCATGGAGGTGAAGTTGGAGCGCAGAATGAAGAATGCAGAAGTGGCGTCAGGCGCGCTTCGCGGCTTCGGCTTTGATCTGGTCGGCGAGGGCCTTGGCCTTCGCTTCGTCGACGTGCTCGTGGAGCTCGTCGTCGATCATCACGACCGGGCCGGAGCCGCAGCTGGCGAGACATTCGACGAACTCGAGGTGCACCTCGCCGTCGGCGCTGGTGTGGCCGACATGGGTGCCGAACTCCTTCTCGAATCGCTCGCAGACCTTGTAGCCGCCGTTGAGTGCGCAGGATAGCGTGCGGCAGACCTTCACGTGCCGCCGGCCGATCGGCTGGTGGCGGAACATCGGGTAAAACGTCGCCACTTCCTGGACATTGATCGGCTGGAGCTCGAGCTTCGCGGCGATCCACTCGACGGCCTCGGGCGAGATGTAGCCCTGCTCCTCCTGCACGAGATGCAGGAGCGGCAGCGTCGCGCTGCGTTTCGACGGGTAATGGGTGATCACCTCGTCGATCTTCGAAAGGGTTTCGGGCTTCAGGTTCATTGCTGCGAAGTAGCGAGTAGTCCGGAAGGCACAGAGAGCCCGCCGAGAACAATGCGAATCCCGCGCAGTGCGACGGCGCACGCGGCTCGGGTCGATTGCTGATCTTGGTTTGAGAAATTCATGCTCACTACTCGCTACTCGATGCTCGCTCCTGTTTTCACCGGTCGCATTCGCCCATCACGAAGTCGAGGCTGCCGAGGATCGCCACGACATCGCCCAGCATGGTGCCGACGCACACCTTCGGGATGATGCTCAGGTTGCAGAACGACGGCCCGCGGATCTTCAGGCGCCACGGCACGCCGCCGCCCTTCGAGACCACGTAGAAACCGAGCGCGCCCTTCGGATTTTCCGCCTCGAAATAGACCTCGCCGGCGGGAATTTGCGGGCCTTCGGTCACGATCATGAAATTCTGGATCAGCTCCTCCATGCTCGTGAGGACCTTCTCCTTCTTCGGCGCGAGGATCTTCGGGGCGGTGGCGTTGAGCGGGCCGCCGGGAAACTTCGCGATGGCCTGCTGCACGATGCGCACGCTCTGTTTCATCTCCTCGCCGCGCACGAGATAGCGATCGTAGCAGTCGCCGGTCGCGCCGACTGGCACGTCGAAATCGTACTTCTCGTAGCCCGAGTACGGCTTGTCCTTGCGCAGGTCGAAGGGCACGCCGCTCGCGCGCAGGTTCGGACCGGTGAGGCCCCAGGCGAGCGCGTCCGCCCGCGAGATGATGCCCACGCCCTCGGTGCGGTCGCGCCAGATGCGGTTGCCGGTGAGCATCGCGAGCGACTCGTCGAGGATCGGCAGGAACTGGTCGCAGAAATCGGACACGCGATCCAGCCAGCCGTCGGGGATCTCGCGCGCCACGCCGCCGATGCGCGTGTAGCTCGTCGTGAACCGTGCGCCGGTGAGTTCCTCGAAGAGGCGGTACAACTTCTCGCGCTCCTCGAAGGTGTACATGAAGATCGTCCACGCGCCGCAATCCATCGCGAACGCCCCAAGGCCCATCAGGTGCGAGGAGATGCGCGCGAGTTCGCAGATCACCACGCGCAGCGCCTGGCCGCGCTCCGGGATCTCGACGCCCGCGAGCCGCTCGACCGCGATCGCGTAGGCGACGTTGTTCGCCAGCGGCGCGAGGTAGTCCAACCGGTCCGTGTACGGCACGAACTGGTTGTAGGTCATGTTCTCCGCGATCTTCTCGTCGCCGCGGTGCAGATACCCGACGACCGGGTCGGCCTTTTTCACGACCTCGCCGTCGAGCTCGAGCTTGATGCGGAGCACGCCGTGCGTGCTGGGGTGCGAGGGGCCGAGATTGATCTCGAGCTTCTCGGCCTGGGCGGCATCGGCGACGCGGGCGGCGCCTTCGGGAAAAATGTAGTCCGTCGACATGGCGGTGGGCGCGGCGCTCAGCGCGCGGGTTTCTCCTTCTTCTCGTTCCAAGCCTGATCGAGCGAACGCGGGCCGCGGCCGGCCGACTGCTCGACGCTGCCGTCGGGCTGCGCCACGAATGGTCCGCCCGCCATCGGCGCGGCGATCACGCCGGTGCCGGTGGCCTCGGCGATCTCCGTGTCGGGCAACTCCGTGGGCAACCCCGCGAGCGGGAAATCCTTCCGGAGCGGGAAATACGGATACCCTTCCCACATCAGGATGCGGCGGAGGTCGGGGTGGCCGGTGAACGTCACGCCCATGAGGTCGAAGCACTCGCGTTCGTGCCAGTCGGCGCCGGCCCAGAGCCCGGTCGCGGTGGGCATCGCCGGGGCGTCGTTGTCGGGGCAGTCGGCGGCCACGCGCACGTACTCGGCGCGCGCGGTCGAGAGCAGATGATAGACAACCGTGAAACGCGGTGAGGCACCGGGCGCCCAGTCAATCGCGGTGAGGTCGGCGAGCAGGTCGAAACCGCGTTCGTCGCGCAGGTGCGTGAGGAGCGCGATGACCTCGCCCGCGGGCACGTTGAACGCCGGCACATCGGCGCTCGGGCGGGCGGTGACGTTCGGGAAACGCGTCTGAAGCGACGCAAGAAAATCGGCGGCGGGCGCGGTCATGGTGGGGCCGGGCTCAGCTGGCGATCACGGAACCCAGGGTGGTCTTGCGGAAACCGCGGTCGCGACGGACCACGTTCTGCATCTTGAGAAGAGCGTCGAGCACCGCTTCGGGGCGCGGCGGGCAGCCACTGATGTAGACGTCCACGGGCACAATCCGGTCGACACCCTGCAACGTCGCATACGAGCGGTACATGCCGCCGGTCGAGGCGCACGCGCCCATCGCGATCACCCACTTCGGCTCCGCCATCTGCTCGTAGATGCGGCGCACGTGCACCGCCATCTTGTAGGTCACCGTGCCGGCCACGATCATGCAGTCGGACTGTCTGGCCGGGAAGCGCATGACCTCCGCTCCAAAACGGCTGATGTCGAAACGCGACGCCCCCGCTCCCATCAGCTCGATCGCACAGCAGGCCAACCCCATCGGCATCGGCCAGATGGAGTTGGAGCGGATCCAATTGATCACCGCGTCGAGGCGCGAAACGATGACGCCGCCTTCGACTTTGCTGTCATAACCAAGGACCTCGTTGGATGCAGAAACCATGAGTGGAGCTTCGATTTGCCGGGAGCGGCGCAAGCTAGGTTTGGGCCATAGGTGTCGCAAGCCGCATTTCCCGCAAATCTTGCTCTCAAACGGGCGCTTTTTGCACAGCGCGTCGAAATAATGCGCGCTTCTATTTGGCACCGGCGCGCCCCACATCTCCTTCAACGGAAGCCGCACCGAACGACCCCGAGCTTCGCCCCCGCACCGGTCAAGAACACTGAGAAAGAAGGAATTGGGAGAGACGGCGCGCTCTGACTCCGCCGTCCCGAGACTTCGATCCCGCCGGTCCGGCCGGCTCAATCGCGGCTCAGGTTGAATTCGACGGAGATCGTCGTGGTCTCTTTGGTGACCGGATCCTTGATCGGGAAGTCCCGCTTCGCGGAGAGCGTGCGATCACGCGGCGATCCATCAAAGGGACCGAAGACATGGCTGAACGGAATGGTGATGCGGGTCCGCTCGTCCACCTTCGGCTCCTTGAGGTCCGTATCGCACTGGCCCTCGGCCTTCCGGTCGATCTTGACGTGCTGAGTGCCCATCTCGCTCGAACTCTCCAACTCAAGCCGGAAGGTCCCGCCGCGGTCGAAGACGAGGTACACGCGCACGTCGGTGTGCCGGTGCTCCCTGGTGCTGCTGGCCTCGGAAAGCCCGGTGATCCGGGTCTCGGTGCGCTTGTGCTCGGTGAAATAGCGCAAGTCCCACGTTTGGGGCGTGCACTGGTGGCAGGGATCCAGCTCCTCGATGTCCTCGGTCTCGATACTGGCGTACTCGAGTGTCCCCGTTGCCCAGCTGCGGTCCGTCCGCGTGAGGTCCAGAGCCGTGTCGGTGGTGCTGCCGATCGACGTCGTTTTAATGTACGTCTGCTTCATGTTGTTGCAGGCCGCAGGGCGCTCCTCGCGCGGGTTGTCGGAGCGGGTGGAGTGGATGGTGATCTTGACCGGCCCGGTGTAGCCGCAGATCTCGAAGTAGGCGGCGTCGTCGACGAGTTTCTCGGCGATGCGGCCGACGGCATCGAGCAGCGAGCCGGTGTCGGCGCCCGCGGTCTCCATGCGGCGGGCGAGGGCTCTGGCCTTGCGGGCGTCGAGCCACTTCCCGTTGACGATCCATTGCGCGCCCATCGGCGTGACATCGAGCACCACCAAGTGATCCGCGGCCATCTGGGATCCGAGCTCGGTCAGTTCCTTCTGGTAGTCGGGGTCCGGATCCGTGGCCGTGCCGCGCCAGGCGAGGTAGCGGAGTTCGTCGAGCGATTTGAGGATCGCGTGGCGAGTCTTGATGCGAGTGCAGGGAAACTCGGCGCCGATACGGGTTTGGAGGAGGTCCTCCAATTGGGCGACGACCCGTTCGGGATTCTCGAGGCCGAGTTTCTTGAGCGGAGCGACCTCGATGAGGATCTTGGTCTGAGGCCGTGTTCCGGCGAAGAGCGCGGGGACGGTGAGGAGCGCGCAGCAGAGGGACAGAAGGCGGAGTTTCATTGGGTCTGGATCTCGCAGCCGGGCAACAGACGGCGGAGTTCCGCGAGCTCAGCCGTGCCGACGCCGGTGCGCGCGAGACCGAGTTGTTTCAGGCCGGCCAAAGAGCGCACGGCCGCCAGGACCGTAGGCAACGGGTTCAGGTCGACGTACAGACTCGTGAGTTTTCTGAGCCTGCCGATCCCGGTGGGCAGAGCGGTCAGGTTGTTGTTGAAGACGGCGAGTCGTTCCAGGTCCGGGAAAGCCACGACTTCCGGAGGCAGGACCGCGACGTGTGTGCCAAAACCAATGATGTGGAGTTCGCGCAGCGGGTAGCCCCTGGCTTTCCGCAGGACGGCCGGCAGGTCGATGGCGGCGCCGGTGCGGCCGCCGGTGAGCACGAGCGTGGTGATGCCGCGAAAGTTCTCCATCTGGTCGACGACCGCCTCGGCGGCGGGCGACGAGAAATCGATGACCAGCACCGTCTGCGCAGTGAAGATGTCGGGGCACCGGATTCCGAAGTCGACGTCGGCGGCGTACTTCACGGCGATCCGCTCACGCGCCGGCTTGGCGAGGTCCAGATCGGCGCCTTTTCCGCCGGCCACACCGGCGGCAGCTTGGGTGACGAACTCCTGGTTCAACTTGGCGACATCGAGCCCGTCCTCGTTCGGGTCGGCGGTATTGGAAGCGGCGGCAGCGGCGGAGGCGGCGTTCGCCGCCTGCTGCTCGGGGCGTTTTTGCCGGGCAGAGCGCATCATCTCCTCCGAGAGGGCGGCGAGACGCTCGTTGGCGGACTTCGCCTGCTCCGCGCTGCCCCAGTCGGTACCGCGGCGGATGGCGGTCATCTCTTGGCGGATTTCATTGATACTGCGTGGAGGCGGAGGCGGATCGTCCGCGCGCGAGAAAATCGGGGCGCAGAGCAGAAGGGCGGCGAGGAGCGCGCGTCTCATGGTGTTTCTCCGTCGGGTTCCGCGGGGGTGGTGGCCCGCTTCCAGTCGCGATACTCTTTGGTGTAGCGGAACGCGGAGGCCATGAGGTTCACGCAGGCCTTGGCCTCCTCCATGCCAAGCCCTCCGGGTCTGGCGATCAACGTGAGGTCCGGTGCATCCGCTATCAGCTTCATCCGCTCGTTCTCCATCTCCTCGTACCGCTCGAGCTGGGGTTGCGCGCTGCGGGCCCACACGAGGTACTCGCGCAGAAGGTCGCAGTACCGATTGCTGAAATGACCGCAGTACTGGCCGAAGGCGTCGGCGATCTCCTTCCTTTTCAGTTCCATCAGCTTTGCTTTCCCGTCGTCGTCGGACCCACCGGACCCAACGGACCCGCTCGACGTGCTAGAACTGCTGGACCCGGAGCTGCCGCTCGACTCGCTGCTTTCGGAGCGCGGTGATGGGTTCAACAGCACTTCTCCGTGCTCGGCTGCTTCCTGTGCGCGCTCGAACTCCGCCCTGTCAGCGTCGAGGTGCGGATTTCCGATCCGCTCCAGTTGGTCCAACAGCGGCTCAATGGAGGTCCGGCGAAACTCGTCCGCCTCTGCCTCAAGGGCATGGATCTTGTCCAGGACCACCTCGCGGCCCGCGAAGGTGGCGGCGAGGAGCACCTTCTGGTCCTGTGCGATCTTCTGAGCGTCGGCCAGGCGTTTGCGTTTCTGCTCCTCGGCCGCCTGCTCCTCGGGCGTGCGCGCCTCCGCGTTCGCGCGGGCCACCGCCATCTGCTGGGCGACCCACGCCTTCGTCTTGGGGTCGGTGATGTCCGCCTCGCCACGCTCCTTGTTGGGTCGCTTGGTCGGGACCTTCAACGCCTTCGCCTCGTCGATGGTGAGATCGGCCTGCTGCTGGAGAACTTGTTGGGCGATCTCGCGTTTCGTCTTGGCCCGGGCTTCGCGGCCTTGCTTGCCGGAGGCTTTGATTTTGTCGATCTGCTCCTGCGTGAGGCCGGCCTGCTTCATCATCTGCTCGCGAATCTCGGCCTCGCGCTCCTTGGCGTGGGCCTTCTGTTCGCGGTTGCGGGCATTCGCCTCCCGCTGGATCTCGCGGGTCACCTTCACGAGATCGTCGTGAAACACCTTCTCGGCGTCGGAGTAATCGTCGCAGATGATGCGCGGCGGCTCAGGCACGCGGGACAGGAGCCCGATGGGGGATTCGTTCGTTTCCGCCGCGACAGTCGCAACGGAGACCAGCAAAACGGCGATCGTTCGATACATGGGGTGAGGTACGGTTGACCCGGAATCGCTGCGCGCCACCCGCGCCTGGAATCGCCCGACAGTGCGGCGCGGCTGCCGCCAACGTGCGAAGGACCATGCCGGCGGGAAGGTGTGGGGTCAACGCGATTACGGGCGCCCGGCCGGGATGGTATCCGTGATTCGGAGCAATACCGGCGGTGAGTCCGGAGGCGCGGGCGGGCTCTTCCGAGAACGTGTACCAGCGGAAGGTGTGAGAACTCCGCCAACACGCCCGACGAGAGCGGTGTCACTCCCCTCCCCGCGCCACGAGCGGTCGGGACTACAACCGCGCGCTGTCGCCCGCATCGGCCAACACCCGCTCGACGCGCACCCGGCGCAGTCGCTCGGCGTTCACCTCGGTCGCCGTCAGCCGGTACTCGCCGATCGTGACGACATCGCCGCGGCGCGGCGCGACGCCGAGGTTGCGCTGGAACCACGCGCCGACGGTCTCACGCGGACTCCACTCGAGCGGCCAGCCAGTCTCCGCCTGGAGTTCGCGCATCGTCAGCGAGGCGCTCACGACGATGGTCGACGCCGTGCGTTCGAAGATCGGCCCGTGCTCGATGTCGAGCTCGTCGCGGATGTCGCCCACGATCTCTTCGAGCACATCCTCAAAAGTCACGATGCCGGCCATGCCGCCCGTCTCGCTACGCACCACGGCCAGATGGCTGCGTTCTGCGCGGAAGCGCTCGATCATCGTCGGCACCGTCGTCTTCAGCTCGAACATCAGCACCGGCCGGATCAGCGGCTCGAACGACATTTCCGGCCCCAGCGCCGCGATCTGCCAGAGCCACTCGCGCACGAGCAGCATGCCCTCGACCTTGTCCTTGCTGCCGCGGCAGACGGGCAACCGGCTCAGTCCGCTCACCTGCGCCACGCGCAGGTTGTCCTGCAGCGGCCGGTCGAGCCAGAGCACCACCACCTCCTCCTTCGGCAGAAGAATCTGTTGCGCTGTCGTGGACCGCACCCGCAACGACTGCACCATGAGTTTGTTCACGAGCGCATCCGCCGGGTGCGCGTGGCTCGCGTGGCTGAACACGTACTCGAGCTCGTCCGCGCTGAACGTGTGCCCCCCCTCCGTCGCCGGCCCGAGCCCCGCCCAGCGCAGGAACTGGTTGGCGAGGCCGTTGAGTGTCCAGATCACCGGGAAGAACACCGTGTGGAAGACCATCAGCGGACCGGAGATCCAGAGGGAAACGCCCTTCGCGCGCTGGATCGCCAGCGACTTCGGCGCGAGCTCGCCGAAGATGATGTGGAGGAACGTGATCACCGTGAACGCGAAGCCGAACGTGATCGACTTCACCGCCGTGGGATCGGCCACGCCGAGTTTCGCCAGCACCGGCTCGAGCCGGTGCGCGAGAAATGGCTCGCCAAGCCAGCCCAGCCCGAGGCTCGCCAGCGTGATACCCAGCTGCGTGGCCGAGAGCGCGGCATCGAGATGCTCGCTCGCCTTGATCGCCAGCCGCACGCGCCAGCCGCCGGTTTTCTCGAGCGGCCGCAACTGGCTCGTGCGCACCTTCACCAACGCAAACTCGGCGGCGACGAAGAAGCCGTTGGCGGCGACTAAAGCCAGGATCGTGAACGTCTCGAAAAGGATGCCCAGGAAAGTTCGCATGAAGGCGGCCGCCACTAGGACAACAATTCGCCGATTCGCCAACTCGCATCGCCGCTCTTCCGCCGGCGTGCCATCCGTAGCCCGACCGGGCGAAGGATGGCGGAGAGGGAGGGATTCGAACCCTCGGTAGGTTGCCCTACACACGCTTTCCAAGCGTGCGCATTCGACCACTCTGCCACCTCTCCGTGGCTGCATCGTCGGTCCCGGTTGCCCGGGACCAAAAACGCGAGGGGCAAGAGGAGAGCGACGCCGCCGCGCCGGTCAACAACGGAAAAAGCAAACTACGCGCCCTACTCCGCGCCGTCGTCCGGCTCGACGCGCTTCGCCGGTG
The DNA here is from genome assembly GCA_035298965.1 of Opitutaceae bacterium. GTDB lineage: Bacteria > Verrucomicrobiota > Verrucomicrobiia > Opitutales > Opitutaceae > CAJCBL01. Next base: position 24,344 of record DATGXO010000196.1, read on the forward strand.
CCGTCGCCGGCAGCTCGAGGGGCTCCTGCACCGCGCCCGGCGGCCGCGGAAACTCCACCCACACCAGCCGTTTGCCGCCCATGCGGAGCGGATGCGCGAGCACGCGTTCGCCGAAACGCGGCGCGAGTTCGGCCCAATCCTTCGCCACAAACACGATCAGCCCCGACGCGTTCTGCGTCAGCACCGCCTCGACCTCCTCAGGCCGGCGCAGCTCCCGCCCCGGCCGCTCGACATAGTACGGTACGATCGCGAGCTGGAGCCCGTAGACGTGGATCGGCTGCCCCGGAGCGAGCCGTCGTTGGGCTTCGGGCACGAGCGCCAACGGCGCCTTCACCGGATTGAGCGCCGGCAACACCACCGCGCCGGCGATGACGAGCAGCGCGAACACCGTGCCCGCGAACTCGCCGAACCAGCGCAACGAAAGTCGTTCGCGCCGCAACCGCCGCGCGAGCCACACACCCGCCGCGAGCATCGGCACACCTAGCGCGGCCAGCCGCCACGTGAGCGCCGCCGTGTCGATTCCCGTCAACGCCTTCGCGAGCTTCAGCCCGAGTTTTCCCTCGGGCGGCACGACGTTCAGCGTCACCGCCCCCGCGCAACCGACCACGCCGACCAGCAGCACGAAGCCCGTCGCGATCCAGCCGCTCACGCTCGTCCAGCGACGCGAAAGTCCGCCGAACGTCGGCCATGCGGCCGCGACCAGCAACGCCGCCGCCGGGTAGGCCGCGAGGATGTACATCTGCCGTTTCCCCGAAAACAGGGAGAACATCACGATGATGAACAGTCCCCACGCGAGCAGCCGCCGCCGGAGCACGCCCGGCCCGAGCGCGAGGTACGCCGCCGGGATGAAGATCGTCCACGGCATGAACTCCGAGGGGAAGTGCGTCAGGTAATAATGGAACGGATTCGCGTGGTTCGCCGCCTGCGCCACGCGCCCGATGAACTTCACCCCGAACATCGCCGCGAAATACTCGTCGGGCCCGTGCGCGATCCACCGCGCCGCCGCGAGCCAGACACCGATCGGCACGAGCGCCAGCGGCACGCCCCACGCCCAGTGCCAGCGGCGCAGTTTCGCGCCCTCGCCGCCCGCGAGCGTCGCCGCGAGGTACGCGCCGAGCACGACCGGGATCGCCACCGGCCCCTTCGCAAACGTACCGAGCCCGAGCAGCAGATACGCCGCCGGCAAACGCCACCGCCGGCCGTCGTCGTTGTACGAGAAGAAATGGTAGAGCGCCGCGAGCTCGAAGCCGAATAGCAAGGGATCGATCCGCCCCCAACCGCCCTCCCACCACACGAGATAGGAGGTCATCGTCACGAGCACCGCGCGCCACGCCGTCGCCGCGTCGGTCCAGCGTTGCGCCAGCCGCGCGATCGCCCACAGCCCGAGGATCATGCCAAACAGGCTCGGGAGCCGCGCCGAGAGGCTGTTGATCTCGCCGCCGGTCACGACCGACGCCGCGTTGATCAGCCAGAAAAGAAACGCCGGCTTGTCCGGATAAAGCCCGCCGTTGACATGCATCACGAGCCACTCGCCCGTGTCGCGCATCTCGCGCGCGATGTAGGCGTAGCGCGCCTCGTCCGGCGCCCAGAGACCACGTTGCCAGTATTGGCCGAGCCAGAGGAGAACCGGCAGGAGGATCAACGCCCACACGGGCGGACGGCGGCGAAACAGGTCCATGTTGCCGCGACGCTGCCCCGCCCGCGCCCCAAGAGGCAAGCCCGGCCGCGCGCTCGGCCCCAACCGCTGCGCCACCACCAAAGCCCGGGTAACCCCGCGCTTGCCGCGCGCGTCTTCTCGGCCGTTAGTTTGAACAAAAACACCTGCGCCGAGTCACACCCGACGTTCCCCATGAGCTTCCGGCACCTCCTTCTCTTCGCCCTGTCCGCACTCGCCGTCGGCGCCTCCGCCGCCGAGTCGAAACGTTTCTCGCAGACGCTCACCGCCGAGCAGCGCACCGTGACCGGCGTCGAACAGCTCAACTCCGATCAGGTCGCCGCGCTCGATGCACTCGTCCGCTTGAATCTCAACCAGGCCGCGGCCGACGCCCAGAAAGCCGAGCGCACCAAGTCCGCCGCCGACCCCGCCAACACGCCGGCACCCGCGCCCGCGCAACCCGCCGCGTTTTCGCAATGGCTCTCCGCCGACCAGCGCCGCGCCGCCGGTTTCGAGACGCTCTCCGCCGAGCAACAGGCGCAGATCGACGCTCTCGTCGCCGCGCAGGCTCCCGGCTCGCCTCGCTACGAACCCGCCGCACCGAAGCCCGTCGAAGCCGTCGAGTTTTTCCCGAATCGTTTCGAAGTGCACGGCGAGGTCGGGCTCAGCCTCGGCTTCGGCAGCGGCGGCTACAACTCGCACGCCGCCTGGGTCACCTCCTCGCTGCTCGACACCAAGACCGGCACCGAGGTCAGCGTGACCGTCGCCTCCGGCCGCGAGAAATGGAAACGCGGTTATCCGTGCCGCTACGATTGGGACGACGTCTCGTTCGGCCTCTCCGCTCCGCTCTTCAGCGGCCGCTGAGCCACTGATTTTCCGCCCGAGGGCCGCGCCGTGTGCGCGGCCTTTTTTTTTCCACAGGTCCACAGCTGCCGGCGAGACGCGCCCCGGCGACGCCGCGTATTTCCGCTGGATGTGACTACCACTTCACCCGGCACAGTGCCCGCGTCGGCGCCACCGCCGATCTCGCAACATCCAACAACGAAAACACACCATGAAAACCGTCACCAAGGACCAGTTCATCGCCGTGCTCGACGACGCCGGCGTCACCGAAGCCCAGAAACAGCGGTTGCACGCCGCGTTCGAAAAACGGTATCCGGAAGCCCACCAAGCGTTCCTCGAATACCTCGGCTTCTCGGCCGATGCCGTCCGCGACATCCGCGCGCGCAGCCGCGCCGCCTGAGCTTCAGCCTCCGGTCGACGGCCTCCGCGCCGTCGACCGCTTCCGCGTTAACCTCCGTCGTCAGCCTTTCCGCCTCCGTCGCCTCCGTGAAAACGATTCGCCAACTCGCCGCGCAGTCCGGCCTTTCACGCACCACGCTGCTCTACTACGACCGCCTCGGTCTGCTCCGTCCCGAGTATCGCACCTCGGCGGGCCACCGGCTTTATTCGCCCGAGGACGAGGCGCGGCTCGCGCGCATCTGCGAACTCCGCCGCGCCGGTCTGCCGCTCGGCGAGATCGATGCCGTGCTTGAGCCCTCGCAGAAGCTCCGCGCCCCGCTCGGCGACGCGCTCAACCGCCGCCTCTCCGACCTCAACCGCGAGATCGCCGCCCTCCGCCGCCAACAACAAGTCGCCCTCGCCCTCCTGCGCGACCAGTCCGCCCACGGCCGCACCCGCGCGATGACGAAGGAGCGTTGGATCCAGCTCCTCACCGCCTGCGGGCTCGACCAGAAGGACCGCGACCGTTGGCACGCCGAGTTCGAAAAACTCTCCCCCGAAGCGCATCAGGATTTCCTCGAATCGCTCGGCCTCCCGGCCGACGAAGTCGCCGCAATCCGCCACTGGTCCGCGCGCGCCGGCGAGGTCGCGACCGAACCCCGGCCCAAGCGAACCACCGCGCGCAAGACTCCCGCCCACGCCGCCCTTCGGACGCGCCGGTAAACCGGCCAGCGCGCGTTGCGACCGCTCGTCGCGTCCGCCCTGACGCCGCCCGCCTCCTGGGCGATAGTGCGGCCGTCGGTGCGGTCTACCCCGCCCCGGCCACGCTACCATGAGCCACCACCTGCACTTCGCCTCGTCGTCCCGCCGGCTTGATCGGCGCACTCACGCCCGCCTGCTCGCCGGCCTCCTCTTCGGCCTCACCACCGCCGGCTCCGCCATCTCCAGTGCCAGCGCCGCGACCGGGGGTGCCCGTCCCACCGATACCGCGCTCTGGAACAGCGCCGTCCAGATCGCACGCGCCTCCCGTTGGATTTTCCCTGGGCGCGCCGTGATCGAAGAAACCGCCACACGCGACAAGACCACCGCCCGCACCCGCGTCACCGCCCGCCTCGAGAACGAGGGCGGCGGAGAGCCCGCCTTGGCCGTCACCGAAGTTCGCCTCGGCGATCAGGATCTCACCCATGATCGCGCCGAGGATGTCGCCGCCACGCTCACTCCGCTGCTCGAGACGCTCTACCGACCCGACCACCCGCTCGCGCTCCACTCCGCCGAGGAGGCGCGCCCGGTCAGCGAGAAGGAGATCGACGGTTTTCGCTGCCGCGGTTTCGCCACGCGCAACGAACTCGACGGCGTCGCCGTCGAAATGACCACGTGGATCGATGTCGTCCGCGGTTTCGCCCGCCGGATCGATTTCCACGCGGTGAACCTCCCGATTCGCAAAGACGGCGCCGTCCTGCGCGCGCTCGTCGGCACCGCCGAGTACACGCTTGATGCGGAAAACCGCTGGCTGCTCGTCCGCCATCGCGAGCACAGCGACCTGCGCGCCCCGGTCGTGCTCTCCAATGTCGAAATCCGCGCCGACCGCACCATCACGTGCGACGGCCATTGGGAATACCACGGTCCCCGGCGCGACGAGAGCGCGACCGCGTCGTTCACGACCCCGTGAACGGCGCAGCGGTCAGCGCACCGCGCCCGCCTTGAAGAACGTGTAGCAGAACACGCCGTCGGGCTCCGCCGTGCGATAGAGGTCCCGCACGCCCGCCGCCCAGTCCTCGGCGGACATCAGGCCGGCGCCGACCGCCTGCGCGCCCACACCCTCGACCATCGCCGCAAACGTCCGCCGCGAAAAACCGTCGCGCAGTTCGGGGTTCGCGCCGTCCGCGTAAACTTGTCGTGGCGACACGCGCACGTCGGCGAAACCCGCCGCCACCAGCATCGGGTAGAGCCGCCGGCCGATCAGCGCGTCGCCGCCGCCGCGCCGCTGCAGTTCCACGAGGCAGTCGACCGCCCGCCGCGCGTTGACGCTGTCCGGATGGAAAAATGTCGAGCCGTGGTCGCCCTCGATCGCCGTCAATGTGCCGCCGGGCTTGAGCACGCGGCGCAGCTGCGTGAGTGCCGCCACCGGATCGGCCAGATGCTCAAGCACGAAACAGACGAACACGTGATCAAACTGCGCCTCGCGGTACGGCAGCGCGAAGATGTCGCCCTGCGCAAACGCCACGTTCGTGTAGCCGCGCGCCCGCACCTGCCGCTCCGCCTGCGCGAGCGAGTCCGGCGAGAGGTCGATCGAGACGAACTGCGCCAGCGGGCTCTGTCCGGCCAGCGTCACCGTCTGCGCGCCCACACCGCAACCGGCTTCGAGCACGAGGCTGCCCGCGGGGTAACGCGTGTCGTGGTGGAGGAGCTCGGTGAGCGTCGTCGCCTGGTCGCGCAACCGCGCACTCTCCCGTTCGGAATAGCCGTGCACGTAATCGGTGCTCATCGCCAGCGACACGGCCAGACTCCGGCCGGTGCGTCAACCGCGCCGCAACGATGACGGCTGCCGCAGCCCTCGGCCACGGCAGCCGTCTCCCAGCCGACCCGACCTGCCCTGCTCTCACGCGTCGTTGGAAAGCGAGAACACCATCGGCATCTCCATGCGGGTCGTCATTCGCCGCCCGTTTTTCATCCCCGGACGGAATTTCCAGCGCAGCATCGCATCGACCGCCGCCCGATTGAGCTCGTTGAAATCGGAGCGCATCACCTCGACTTCGGAAACGTCGCCGCGGTCATCCACGATGAAACGCAGCAAGACCGTTCCGCTGTAGCCTAGGCGTTTCGCTTCCGCAGGATAAATCGGCGCGGTCCGGCGCAGCGCCTCGGGTTTGTTGTCGAGGTCCTTCAACGGGACAAAATCGGTCCGGGCGGCCTTCTTCCCGGAGAAAGGCGTGCGCGGCACCGTCCAGTTGTTGCTGTTCGCATTCGGCATCACCGCGGGCACGATGCGATCCACTCTCACAGAAATCGCATGCTCGGAGAGTTCCTTGAAGGTCTCGCCGAGCGTCGCGCGGGTCTCGCCGACGTCCGAGGACTCGGGTTCGTTTTTTTCGGGCTCCTCGGTCTTCTCCTCGGGCTTCGGGAGTTCGGGTTCGTCGGGCGGGGCAAACGTGAGCTCGGCCGCCTTGATCGGATCCTTCGGCTCCAACCGCAGCGCGACCGGCGCCGACTCCGGAGGGAATCCATAAAACACCGCCACGTGGAGCAGCGCCGAGACCGAGATGCCGTAGAAGAAGAACCGTTCGTGCGGCATCGCGTAGCCAGCGGTCGTCGCCACCGGGGCGAGGCGGAAGAGCGCCGGGAGGATGCGGGGTAGGAAGGCAATTTTGGTAATCATGATTTCGGGGTGGGTTACATCATGACCACGCCGCACCGCGGGTTTTCTTAGAAAAAAACACACCAGCGCTGCCGTTTCGTTCGTCGAGCCGCCGCCGGGGCGCGGCTGTCGTCAAAAGTTGTCATGCGCCGACACTGGACTCGGCGCCGCGCGCGGCCCCGAATGGATCACCCCACCCCAAACATGCCTACCGCCAATCCACTCCCCCTGCTCCGGCCGTCCGGCCGCCCCCCGCTCCGCTTCGCGTTGCTCGCCGCCGCGTTGCTCGCCCTCGCACCATTCGCCACCGCCGCCACCTCGATCACGGTCGATGCCGCCACCAAGCTGCGCACCGTCGATGAGCGCGTTTTCGGTCTCAATGCGACCATCTGGGATCCCAACGCGAACACCACCGAGACGATCTCGCTGCTCAACGCCGCCGGCTTCCGCATGCTGCGTTTCCCCGGCGGTTCGCTCTCCGACGAGTACCACTGGCAGACGAACAAGTCCCTCGACAACACCTGGGAGTGGTGGACCGACACCGACGATTTCATCAACATCGCCAAGCAGACCGGCGCCCAGGCCGTGATCACCGCCAACTACGGCACCGGCACTCCCGCCGAGGCCGCCGCCTGGGTCACCTACTGCAACGTGACCAAGTCCGCCGGCTTCAAGTATTGGGAGATTGGTAACGAAAACTACGGCTCCTGGGAGACGGATCACCAGGCCCGCGCGCACGACCCGTACATCTACGCTCAGCGCGCCAAGGACTACATCACCGCGATGAAGGCCGCCGACTCCACGATCAAGATCGGCGTCGTCGTCACCCTCGCGAAGGAGGAGTACGCCACGTACACCGACCATCCGGTCACCAACTCCCGCACCGGCACCACCCAGAACAGCTGGAACGCCGTCATGCTCGCCAACCTCCGCACGCTCGGCGTCACGCCCGATTTCGTCGCCCTCCATCGCTACGACGGCGCCCCGGGACAGGAGAGCGACTCCGCGCTCCTGCAGAAGGCCAAGACCTGGCCCGACGACATCGCCGCGCTGCGCCAACAGCTCACCGACTACCTCGGCGCCGCCGGCTCCGGAGTCGAGATTCTGGTGACGGAAAACAACTCCGTTTATTCCAACCCAGGCAAGCAGTCCACGAGCCTCGTCAACGCCCTCTACCTCGCCGACAGCGTCGGCAACCTGCTCAAGACCGAGGTCAACGCGCTCACGTGGTGGGATCTCCGCAACGGCCAGGACAGCGGCAACAACAACGCGGCCTCGCTCTACGGCTGGCGCGCCTATGGCGACTACGGGATCCTCTCCTCGCCCTCATCCTTCGGCTCGGCCACCGCGTACGACTGCTACCCGACCTACTACGCGTTCAAGCTGCTCTCCAAGTTCGCCCGCGGCGGCGACCGTATCGTGCAAGTCACCACCGGCGACACGCTCCTCTCCGCGTTCGGCTGCCTCGGCGCCGATGGCAAGCTGCGCCTCCTCGTTGTCAACAAGAGCCCGTCCGCCACCACCAGCGCCACGATAGCCGTTTCCGGCTTCACTCCCGCCGCCAACGCCACGACATACACCTACGGCATGGTCGAGGACAACGCCGCCCGCACCGGCTCCGGCTCGAAGGACATCACCTCCGGCTCGATCGCGAACGCCGCAGCGTCCTTCACCACCAACTTCGAACCCTACTCCATCACCGTGCTCACGTTCACCGCCAGCTCCGGCGGCGGCGGCTCCGGTGGCGGCTCGTCGGGCGGCGGCTCCTCCTCCAGCGGCGGTGGCGGCGGCGCAGTCGCACTCTGGTTCGTTATTGCCCTCACCGGACTCGGTGCGGCTCGTCTCCGCGCTCGCCGCGGTTGATTGAAGGCGCCGGCCGCATCGCTTCCCC
>DATGXO010000197.1:0-30726 GCA_035298965.1 Opitutaceae bacterium
GACGGTGCGCGCGGAGGTGTTGCGTCAGACGGAGCTGAACCGGCACGAGTTCGTGTGGGAGCGTTTCCGCTCGATCGAGGAGCTCGGCGCCGAGCGCGCGCGGGCGATGGCGGGGTTTCTCGCGGATTTCGAGGCGGGGAAACGCGTGGGCCGCTACGTCGTCGGCGAGCTGCCGCAGCTGCCGCTCGCCGATGACACGGCCGAACTCGCGCTCGTCTCGCACCTGTTGTTTCTCTACAGCCGGCAGCTGGATCTGGAGTTCCACCGGTGTGCGCTGGCGGAATTGTTGCGGGTCGCGGCGGAGGTGCGGGTGTTCCCGTTGCAGCAGTTGGGTGCGACGCCGTCGCCGCACCTGGAACCGCTGGTGGCCGAGTTCTCGCGGCTCCACCGCGTGGAGATCGTGCCGGTCGAGTACGAGTTCCAGCGCGGCAGCGATCGCATGCTGCGGATCCGGCGCGGGCTGGGGTAGGGCGCGATGGGAGAGCCGGAGGTCGGTGATAGGGGAAACCCTGATTGCCGAAGCCCGGGCTTCCCCGTTTCTTGGATTCAGCAGCCAATCGGCCGTGCTGAGCATTGACGGCTGTCTGGGCGGTCCCCAACAGAGTGGCATGCGACATCCGATTCGTTTCATCGCCCTGACCGGCGCGCTCTGCCTCACCGCGGCAGCCGCGCGCGCCACGCTGCTCGATGCCGCTGTGGCGCAGTTCGACCAGAACGTGCGCAACTACAACCTGATCAGCTTCGGCAATGCGTCGTTCATGAGTTACGGCGACACCGAAGGTGGCCTCGCGGTCGCCGGAAACCTCTCCCTCGACGGTGGAGCGATCGCCGCGCAACCGGGCAAGTTTGGCCTCACGAACGATCCGACGCTCTATCTCGGCGGAAGCCTCTCGGTGAACAGCACCGCCTACCTGCAGAGCGGCTACGCGTCGATCAACGCGGCGGCCAACGCCGGTTGGTCGTGGAGCGCGATCGACAACCGCCTCAACAACGGCGGCTCGACTTTCAGTACGATCAACACGCCGAATCCCCTCGGCGACATCGACCCGCGGCTCAACGCCGGTCCGAGCAGCTGGAACTTCGCGAGCCTGCAGACGAGTTTCCGCGGCATTTCGCAGACGCTCGCCGGCGCGACGGCCAACGGTTCGATCTCGATCTCCGGCCAGACACTCAAGCTCTCCGCCAATGATCCTGCGGCGACCGGCGTGATCGTGTTCGACCTCGATGCGAACCTGCTCTCGGGCAGCAGCTTCAATGGCCAGTATTTCAGCAACGTGCAGTTCGGCGTGCCGACCGGCAGCGCGTATGTGGTCAACGTCCGCAACGCGGCCGGCCGCACGCTCTTCGGCTCCGGCGTGAACTTCAACTCAGGCTCCGGCTACGAGCACCTGCTCTGGAACGTCGTCGACGCCACGGCCGATACGGCCGAGGACGTGCGCTTCGGCAACGGCGGGCAGTTCTTCGGAGCGATCCTCGCGCCGACGTTCAACGTGTTCAACGACCTCAACACGGCGGTGAACGGCCAGGTCGTCGCCGGTTCCTACACCCACAGCGGCGCCGAGCTGCATTTCACCGGCTTCGACTACACCTACGAGGTGCCGGAGCCCGCGACCTACGGCGCGCTCGGTGCCGTGGCGTGCGGCGCGCTGGCCCTGCTCCGCCGGCGGCGCAAGCCGGAGCCGGCGAAGCTCGGCTGAGCACGTCGCCGGAAAACGGTTGTCCAAGCCCGACGCGATGCATGCGTCGGGTTTTTTGTTTGTGGCGGTGTGGTCGCGCGTCGCCGGTTGCGCGCGGGTTTTCGGGGACCGAATCGGGATTGAAAGGCGGTGGAGTGGGACGCAGCGTTTTCCTTCCATGAACCTCAACGATCTCGCCCAACGTCATGTGATGTCGCAGCCGGTGTATGAGCCGGGCAAGCCGATCGAGTACGTCGCCCGCGAACTCGGGCTTGATCCCGCGACGATCGTCAAAGTGGCGTCGAACGAGAATCCGCTCGGGCCGTCGCCGCTGGCGGTGAAGGCCGCGCGGGCGGCGTTGAAGGAGACGCAGCTGTACCCGGACGGCGGTTGCGTGCGGCTGCGCGACAAGCTGGCGGCGAAGCTCGGGCTCGCACCGGCGCAGATCGCGGTGGGCAACGGTTCGAACGAGCTGCTCGAGCTGCTCGGCCACGCATTCCTTGGTGCGGGTGACGAGGTGGTGATGGGGAATCCCGCCTTCATCGTCTACAAGCTCGTGACGATGCTCTTCGGCGCGAAACCGGTCGAGGTGCCGCTGGTCGAGCACAAGCACGACCTGCGCGCGATGGCGGCCGCGATCACGCCGCGTACCAAGCTCGTATTTCTTGCCTGCCCGAATAATCCGACCGGCACGGCGAACACGGAGGCGGAGATCCTCGAGTTCGTGCGCGCGCTGCCCGACCATGTGGTGTTCGTGCTGGACGAAGCCTACGCCGAGTACGTCGAGAATCCGCCGGATCTGCGCCCGCTCATCGCCGAGGGGCGCAAGGTGATCTGCCTGCGGACGTTCTCGAAGATCTACGGGCTCGCCGGCTTCCGCGTGGGCTACGGCTACGCGCCGGCCGAGCTGATCGCGCTGCTCAATCGCGTGCGGCAGCCCTTCAACGTGAACTCGCTCGCGCAGGAGGCGGCGATCGCCGCGCTCGACGACGAGGCCTTCGTGCGGCGTTCGCGGCGCGTGAACGCGGCCGGGCTCAAGCAGCTCACCAAAGGTTTCAAGAAACTCGGGCTCGAGGTGGCGCCGAGTGCGGCGAATTTCCTGCTTGTGAAGGTGGGCGACGGCGACGCGGTCTTCCAGCTCCTCCAGAAGGCCGGCGTGATCGTGCGTCCGGTCCGTGGTTACGGATTGCCCGAATGGGTGCGCGTGACTGTCGGTACCCGGGCGCAGAACGAGCGGCTGCTCGCATTGTTGGCCGGCTGAGGTTCGGGTATCGGCCGCGCCGTGCACCGCTGTGTGCGCGACGGGTATGGTGGTCTTCCCGTTTCGTCTGGGAGACCGACCGAGAAGTCGCCCCGATCGCGTTGCAGTGTCGGCGTGAACGTCCTGCGCGGATCCTTGTTTAGGAGTCCTTCGGGACCGGGGCTGGGCCGCGGCCGAGTGCCGCTTGCACAGCGGTGAGGAGTTCGTCGCGGCCGGCGACAAAGAGGAAACGATCACTCGAGAGGCGCGCGCGCGTTTTCTGAAGGAGGTCGATGGGCGGGCGGCGCATCGTGAGGAGCTGATGGAGGTTCGCGACGAGTTCCGGCGAGGGGGCGCGCTCGAGATCGAGTTCGATGAGGAGCGCAAGCGCGGGTTGGTTGCGGGGATTGAGCGCGACGGCCTGAGCCAGGACGCGGCGCGCCTGCGGCTTGGCGCCGATTGCGATCAGGCGGTTGGCGATCGCGGAGAGGTGTTCGGCGCGGAGATTGGGTTGGCCGAGGAAGTGACTGAGGTAGAGATCGCCCTCCTCGCGTTGGTCGAGGCCGTAGCTGGCGACGGCTTGAAGGCCGTTAACGATGCCGAGGAACTTCTGCATCCACTCGGGGCGGGCGCGGCCGAGCTCGATGATGAAATCGAGGGCCGCGCGGTAATCTCGGGCGACGAGGTGCGCTTCCGCGACCATCAGGCCTGCGGCGTCGGACTCCAGTTCGCGCTGCTTGAGGTGCCGGTAGACGCGCAGGGCGAGCGGGGCGTCGCCGTTCTCGGTGGCGAAGTTGCCCAGGAGGAGCAGGGCGGTGTGGTCGGCGTCGAAATCGCGGCAGAACGATTCGATCTCCCGATCATATTTCGTGCGGTCGGCGGCGCGCCGGCAGGAGCGCAGGAGATCGATGCGAGCGGCCGTGCTGCGTGGGTTCGCGATCGAGCGGAGCAGCGCGAACTGCTCGACGGCGGCCTCGCGGCCCAGTTCACGCGAGTAGCTCGTGAGCTGGTTGTAGAACTCGTCTTCGCCGGGATACTCGGCGAGGTAGCCCTTGAGGCGTTCGAGCGCCAACGTGTGGTGGCCGCGTTCCCATTCGATGCGGACGGAGAGCAGCCGGCCGTCCATCGCCTTGGTGCGGGCGAGTTGGTAATCGGCGATGAGCTTCTCGGCGGCGTCGTAATCGCAGCGGTAGGCGTTGGCGCTGGCCGCGGCGAGGGCGATGAGTTGGTTGCGTTCGGAGAGCACGGGCGTGGCCGGCAGGAGCTGAGCGGCGACGCGCCGGACCTCGTCGTCCTCCTGGTACTGCAGGAGGAAACCGAAGAGGGTTTTGAGAAACTCGAAGTTGTCGGCCGCGTAAGGCACGCCCTCGACGAGGGTGCGCTGCGCGAGCTCGATGCGCCCGGCGATCGTGAAGAAGTGAGCGAGGATGAGGCGACCTTCGGTGTTGGAAGGGGACGCGGCGACACCGACGCGCAGGTGGTGGATGGCCTCAGCCCAGCGCTGCTGTGCGAATTCCTGTTTCGCTTGGCGGACATAAAAGTCGCCGCGGGCGACGCGATAACCCGCCCAGCGATTGGGCAGGAGGATATCGACGATGCGTGCCTCGCTGAAACCGCGCCAGTACTTCACCCAGAGGAAGACGACTCCACCCATCACCAACCAAGCTGCCACGGCGGTCGCCAGCAGCAGTAGCCCGAGTCGTTTCCACGCGATCTGCACGTGCATGCCGTCGGCTTCCTGGTGGATGGAGATGGGAAAGCTCCACCAAGGCTGCGAACGGGCGGCTGCGGTCACCTTCTGTTGGGAGTGCTGCATTGGGACGAGGCCGTCGAGAATCGACAGGCCGACCCATGAATGCGACCAAATTAGGACTTGCTGGGCACGCTGTGTGTGAGGTTCCCTCACAAAGCCCAACCCTAATCGCACCCTGCTATGAACATTCGCTCTCTCGCCTTGCTTGCCGGCCTCTTCGCTGCGGCCGTTACTCTGCGCGCCGACATCAACATCGACGCAGTCGTCAACGAAGCCAAGGCTGATGCCGAGAAGGCACCCGCAATCGTGGCCAAGGCGGCCGTGGAGAACCCGGATTCCGCGGTGCAGCTTGTCTCCGCCTCGGTGAACGCGCTCCCGCAAAAGGTGATCGAGATCGTCTGCGCCGTGTGCAAGGGCCTGCCGAAGCTTTCCCCGGAACTCGTGCGCGCCGCGCTCGATGCGTTCCCGGATCGTTCGGCCGAGATCGTCGTCGGCATCGCCGACTGCGTGCCACCGGAGGTGCGTGAGGCCCTCGCTGCTCCCGCTGAAGCCGCGCCGCGCCCGGCCCCGCCGCTGCCCCAGCCGATCAATCCCGACGTGGTCAGCCCGTCGGTCTGATCGCATCTCCCAACCCCACTTATTACAGTCATGAATCCGAAAACGATCCTTGGGGTCGCCGCGGCGGTGTGTGTTCCGGCAATTGCTTCAGCCGAGGCGGGCTTCCCGATCGGCGAAGCCGCGATGCTGCATCTGGTGCTCGATGGCCAGATCCGCTATGACGACAACGTGGAGCTGACCAGCGGCGGCGATGACGACGTAGTTTACATCGTCGCGCCCGGCGTGGAGCTGAACTACAACGGCGGCCTCTCGAAGGGCTTCATCGGCTTGACGGAGCAGATCATCCGCTACGGCAGTCACAAAACGTACGCGGGCGAGCTATTCTCCGCTCTTGGCGAGTACTCCTACGAAGGAGCCGCCTCCACGACCAAGGCGCGGGTGAGCTATCGCGAACTCAGCCAGGCGAGCACCGCGATCCAGAACCGCGATCAGGCCATTCGGCACGATGAGTTCGCCTCTTCGCTCGGCAGCGATTGGGCGCTGACCGGGAAGACCCGTTTCGGGGCCGGGTTGTTCTACAACCACACCAATTATCCCGGCGCCGCTTACGCCGACCTTGAGAACTACGGTATCCCCGTGGATCTCTACTATGCCGCGACGCCGAAGGTCGACCTCAGCGTCGGCTACCGCTACCGCATCTCGCGCGTGAAGGAGGTGGCCTCGGCCACGGTGCCGCAGGATTCCAAGGACGAGTTTTTCAATGTCGGCGCGCGCGGTGAGTTCACCCCGAAACTGAAGGGACAGGTCCGCGTCGGTTATGGCCTGCGGACCTTCGATCACGTGGCTGCCGGCCAGGACGACACGGTCGACCAGTTCAGCTTCGACGGTCTCGTGACCTACGTCTTCTCGCCCAAGACCTCGTTCGATCTCGAGTTGTCCAGGGACTTTAGCAACTCCGTCACCGGTGTTTCGCAGAAGGTGTTCCGCGTCCGTGGGGGCGGAAAATTCGAGTTCACGCCCGAATGGAGCGCTGTCGCCGGTGTGAGCTACGAGGTCTCGCGCTATGCCAACGGCCGCGACGACGACTTCGTCACGGGCGATGTGGGCGTGCTCTACACGATGAACGAGAACGTTTCGTTCAACGCGTCCTATCTCCATCGCGTCAACTACTCGACCTATCGCGTCTACGACTTCAGCAACAACGTGCTGAGCGTCGGCGTTACGCTCCGTTACTGAAGTGATCCGCTCCGTGTTGGTCTGTGTCACTGCCGGGATTGATCGCCTGAAACGCTCGCGTTTCCACGCGGGCCCCGCGCTCGTGCTCTTGGCGTTTGCGTTGCTCCTGTCGCCGTTCGCGGCGGTAGGAGCCTCCGATACCGCGAAGGACTACACCCTCGAACCCGGGGATGTGGTCAGCGTGCGGGTTTTCCAGGAGCCCGACTTGGATCGTGAACTCCGGGTCTCGCAGGAGGGTGATCTGTCGTTCCCGCTTATCGGCCGAGTCGAGGCGAAGGGACGCACGATCGCCGCCGTCGAGCAGACGGTGCGCGAAGCCTACGACAGGGACTTCCTCGTCAATCCGCAGATCAACATCGTCGTCATCAAATATCAGATTCGGACCGTGAATGTGCTGGGCGCGGTCAACCAGCCGCAGGCGGTCGAGTACCCGCCGGAACAGCGTCTGACGATTCTCGATGCCATCTCCCGCGCGGGCGGCTTCAATCGCCTCGCCGATCGCCGCCGGGTACGGCTCACCCGCACCCTCCCCGACGGCCGCACGGAAAACTCCACGGTCAACACCGACGAGCTCATGGCCGGCTCGAAGGACCCGCTCATCCTGCAAAAGGATGACGTCATCTTTGTTCCCGAGCGCGTCCTATGACCACCGGTGTACCATCCGAATCCGGCTCAGGAGCCGCGCCGGCTTCTCGTCGCAACAATCCGTCTGCGCCGCACGCGAGCGGCGGTGAAGGCCACTATGGCTACGGCTACTCGCACGACGCCTACGGTTACGGCGAGCCGGAGAGCGCGCCCCAGCGAAATTTCCGCGACTACCTCCTCATCCTGCGGGAGCGGATGTGGTACGTGATCGTGGTCTTCCTCGTGGTGCTTACCGCCACGTTGGTCTACACATTCAGCCGCCCGAAACTCTATACCGCGAGCGCGACGATCGAGATCATGCGTCGCGATGCGAAGGTCATGCAGGTCGAGGAGGTGCGCGACACCGAGTTGCGCGGCCCCGAGGATCTCAACACCCAGGTGAAGCTCCTGGAGAGCATCGCGATCATCGAGAAGGTCGCCGAACGCCTCGTCGGTGCCGACGCCAAAGCGTTCATGGCGCCTTACGACAAGGGCGGCACCGGCGACCCGATCACCCCTCGCGAAATTCTCGGCAACAACCGCAAGATCACCCCCGTCCGTCAGACGCGCGTCTTGGTCGTCTCCTACACCCATCACGATCCCGCGACCGCGGCGAAGGTCGCGAACTTGTTCGTCGACGAGTTCATGACGTACAACGCCAAGCAGCGCATGGACGAGTCGCTCAAGGCGGTCGAGGATCTCAAAAACCGTGCCGACACGCAGCGCAAGAAGGTGCAGGAACTCGGCGAGGCCTCCCAGAAATACAAGGAGCGCAACAACATGGTGTCGCTCGACCAGCGGAAGGACATCGTCACCGAGCGTCTCAAGGCGCTCAGCATGTTGCTCACGCAATCCTCGGCCCGCATGCAGTCGGCCGAGGTGCGTTGGCTTCAGGTGCAGGAAGTGCAGAAGAGCGGCGGCTCCCTCGCGGACCTCACGTTCGTCGCTTCGATCCCGCTCATCCAGAGCCTATCCCAACAGGTCGCGGCGCAGAAGATCGCCGTCGCGCAGCTCCAACAACGCTACCGCGCGAAACATCCGAAGATGCTCGAAGCGACGCACTCCATGGCCCAGACCGAGGCCGAGCTGCGGCGTGCGCTCGAGACCGCCGCGAGCAACATCCGCAGCGAGTACGAGACCGAGCGACGCTCCTACGAACAGACTCGCGCCGACCTCGCCGCACAGGAGACCGAGGCGCTGAAGCTCGACAGCATGCTCGTCGAATACAAGGCCGCGCAGAACGAACTCGAGGTGAACGAGCAGCTGCTCGCCAACATCGTCGGCCGCATGCGCGAGACCACGATGAACGCGAGCATCGAGACGCAGAACGCCCGCCGCCTCGATCGCGCTCTCCAGCCTCCACCGAGCGACTACTCTTCGCCGAACTACCTCCTCAACACCGCGCTTGGCCTCTTCGGCGGCGCCGGGCTGGGCCTTGCCTTTGCCTTCTTCGTGGCGTTCATCGACGACCGCGTGAAGAGCGCTTTCGACATCGAGGCGGTGGTCGGACTGCCGCTCATCGCGATCGTGCCGCAGATCCGTCGCATGGAGGCGCCCGAGAAATCGCAGGTGGCGATCTCCAACGCCGATCCGCAAGCCGCCGAGGCTTTCCTCTCTCTGCATTCGAATCTCCGACTCAAGGACGAGAGCAAGACCGCCAAGGTCATCCTCGTCACCAGCACCACGCCGAGCGAAGGCAAGTCGTTCGTCACCTCGAATCTGGCCCTCACGTTCGCCGCCCACGGCGAGCGCACGATCCTCATCGACTGCGATCTCCGGAAGCCGAATGTCCACCGCCAGTTCGGCGTGGAGAATCTGAAGGGCGTGATCGATTTCTGCACCTCCGGCGCCGCGCTCGATTCGCTGATCGTGAAGAACCATCAGCAGAATTTCGACCTCCTGCCCTCCGGCGGGCGCGCGAAGAATCCGACTCAGATCCTCAACAGCCCCGAGTTCGAGCGTCTCTTCAGCGAGCTGCGCAAACGTTACGACCGCATCCTCGTCGACACTCCGCCGCT
This sequence comes from Opitutaceae bacterium, assembly GCA_035298965.1. Taxonomy (GTDB): domain Bacteria; phylum Verrucomicrobiota; class Verrucomicrobiia; order Opitutales; family Opitutaceae; genus CAJCBL01. The sequence goes on from DATGXO010000197.1 coordinate 9,106, forward strand.
CGCGGCCGTGAGCGACGCGATGGTGATCCTGCCGCTCGCCGACGGTTCGATCTTCACGATTATGTTCAATCACGTCCGGCGGAAGGCGGCGCAGTTCTGCGCCCGTCGCCTCGTCGGCACGAACGTCCCGTGCTTCGGCGCGGTGCTCAACGCGCTGAATCTCTCCGTGAGCGGCTACTACTACGCGCAGTATTACGACAAGTCGTACAAGGACTACTTCGTGGTCGCCGACGAAGGCACGCCGAAGGACAAACTCGGCTGAGCGGCCTGCCGGGCGCAGCAATCAGAAGGGCGGAGCGAGGCTCCGCCCTTTGCGTTTTTGGGAAGCCGTGCCCGCGTCGATGCCGCCGAGGCGACTCCGACGCCTCCGACCCGCGTCGCTCGCGCATCAATGCCCCGCGCGTTTCGCGGCGGCGCGCCGCAGGCGATCGTTCACGGCGACTCCGGCGCCCACCTCCGGAGCGAGCTCAGCATGCAGTTGTCGCAGCCCGGCGCGGTCGAGCGCGTGCAGCTTCGCGAAAAGCCGCCGCGCAGCCTCTTGCGGGCGACCGCGCGGTGAAAGCACCTCCACGGTGGCCTTCGTTTTCGGCAAACCGCCGGGCGGAGCGGCGTAGAGCAGGAATCCTTCGTCCTCGCCCGCCCGTCGCAGCAGCGTCGCCGGGATCCGCTCGTGCAGCGTGAGCGGTGTGTTCGGACTGTAGTGACGAGTGAGCAGACCGGGCGCGCGGAGCCTTCCGGCCGCAACCGGGGCATTGCGCACCGGCACCGGGCAGCCGAGCACGGCGGAAAGTTCCTCCGCGGTGATGCCGCCGACGCGCAGCACCTCGGGCCGCAGAGGATCGGAAAGATCGACGATCGTCGATTCCACGCCCACGCGGCAGGCGCCACCGTCAACGATGTGGGCGATACGCCGGCCGAGGCCGGCCTCCACGTGCGCTGCCGTGGTCGGACTGATACAGCCGAACGGATTCGCGCTCGGCGCCGCCAGCGGTACGCGCGAAAGCTGCAGCAGGCGCCGCATCACCGGATGCGCGGGGCAGCGAATGGCCACCGTGTGCCCGCCAGCGGTGACGACCCGCGGAACGAGGGGACGGCAGGGGAGAATGATCGTCAGCGGCCCCGGCCAGAACGCCCGCATGAGTCTGCGTGCGGCGGCGTTCATCACGCCCAGTTTGCCGGCTGCAGCGGGCGAGGGCACATGGACAATCAACGGATCGGTGAGCGGCCGCTGTTTCGCGCGGAAGATCGCGCGGCACGCCTTCGGGTCGAGAGCGTTGGCCGCCAAACCGTAGACGGTCTCAGTCGGTACGGCTACCAGGCCACCAGAGGCGAGCACGCGCGCCAGTTGCCGCAGGTTGGCGGGCGTTGGTTCGTGGATCGTCGCCATATGCCGGTGTCGGGGCCCAAAAAAAGCCGGAGCGTTAACTCCGGCTGCAAGAGGGGGCGGAGCGAAAGCTCAGGCCATCAGGTGGATGTTGCGGGCGCGCTTGATGGTCTTGGTGACCCTGCGCTGCTGCTTCGCCGACATCCGGGTGTACTTGCGGGGAAGGAGCTTGCCCGTGTCGGTCGTGTAACGGCCGAAGGACTGGGTGCTGTGGAAAGGAATCTCGTCCGGGGAGAGACTGCGCGACTTGTTCTCGGGCGTGGTGGTCATACGAAAGGCGCCGAGGCTCGGTTGCCGTGGGGCCAAGTCAACCCCATTTTCCGCGAGTGACTCGCCAATTGGCGTCGTCGCCGAAAACTGCGAGCTCGCCGGAGTTCGTCGGGAAAAGGCCTTGCACTCGACCTCGGGGAGGCTTTGATCCGCCGCACCTTTTCGGAGAGATGCCCGAGTGGCCGAAGGGGGCGGTTTGCTAAACCGTTATACGTGTAACAGCGTATCGGGGGTTCGAATCCCCCTCTCTCCGCCAGTTTTCCGAGTGCGGTCCGCCTCGCCCTGCGTGCCACGGCAACGACAACTCCGCGGGTGCAGAACACCTCGGATGGCACGCTCGGCTGGCTCACGCCGCGGCGCTGCACCGCGGCTCCGCTTCCGCCTCGCTCAGAACGGCTCTTCGTCGTCGCGCGGGCGCTCCTGCCCCTGGCGGCACTCGCGCACGACACGCAGGCAGATCTCGCGCAGATCGAAGAGGCGAGGCAGGGCGAAGGCGTTCAGGCTCGGCTCGAGCGGCTCGTCTTCCGCGGCCGCTTCCGGCAGGAGGGCCATCATGCGGTTGAGCAGGCCGAGCGCGCGCTTCAGCTGCGAGATCCCGAGCGCATCGTCGCCGAGGTCGAGCGATTGCACGCCGAGCACGACGGCCATCTCGGCCTGATGCAACACACGCAGCAGGGGGAACGCCTGCGCCGGGTCCAGCTCCACGCTGCGGCTGGCCGCGGCCTCGATGCGGCTCGCCAGCGTCGCGAACAGCGCGCGGGTCGCCACGTAGACCGGATTGCGGTGCAACGTGTACGGCTCGAGATCGTCGTCCTCGAATTCGTCGTCGTCCTCGTCGCCGAGGTCGCCGTCGAGCGTGGGTTCCCAGCCGAGTTGGCGGGCCACCTCGTCGAGCCGGTCGGGCGCGCTTGGCGCTCCGTCGTAAGTGCGCTGATACTCCGCGATCGCCTCGTCGCGCTGCCGCAGATAGCGCTCCCAGTCGAATTCGTTCCAGACCAGGTCGCCATGCTCGTCGCCATCGTCGGGAATGCCGTTGTTGCTCGAGTTGTTCATGGCTGCGGGCCCGGTGGGCTCGGGGGCGCAGTGTGGGTCCAGCGGGGGGCAAGGAAAGGGAAATATCCGGCCTTCGGCGCGCGCCGGCGGAAGCCGCGTTCGGGGTTGAGTTTGCGCGTGTTTTTGCCGTGATCGGGCCGCTGCGGGTTGCTCCGATCGCGGTGCCATGAGCGATGTCCAACACGAGACCGTCTTTTTCACCGGCCATGTCCAGGGCGTGGGCTTCCGCTACACCACGCTCCAAGTTGCGAAGGAGTACGAAGTGACCGGCTTCGTGCGCAACCTGCCCGACGGGCGCGTGCACCTCGAGGCCGAGGGCGCGAAAAACGAGATCGAGGCGTTCCTGCGCGCCGTCGCCGAGGCGATGACCGGCTACATCCGCAAGACGGAGCGCACCGGCGAGCGTCGACCGCCGCAGTTCCAAGGCTTCACCATCCGGTGAGGCGGCCACGGGAGGCGAACGCGATGGGCGACAACAACGACACGGCAACACGCCAGCCCGCGATCGAGGTGCGGCGCCTGACGAAGGACTATCCGTTGGCCGGCGGGCGGCAGCGCGTGCGCGCGGTCGACGACATTTCGTTGCGCGTATTTCCTGGCGAAGTGTTCGGGCTGCTCGGACCGAACGGCTCAGGCAAGAGCACCACGCTCAAAGCGCTGCTCGGCCTGCTCACGCCGACGCTCGGCGAATGCTTCCTCGCGGGCCGACCGGGCTCCGATCCGGCAGCGCACCGCGCCATCGGCTATCTGCCCGAGGCGCCGTATTTCCCGCGGTTTCTCAACGGCCGCGAACTCCTCCGCTTCCACGCGCGTCTCGCCGGTGTGCCACGCGCCGGGCGCGAACAGCGGATCGATCATCTGATCGAACGTGTGGGCCTCGCACGGGCCGCCGACCGCCGCGTCGGTTCGTACTCGAAGGGCATGCTCCAGCGCATCGGACTCGCGCAGGCGCTTGTCGCCGATCCGCCGATATTGATCCTCGACGAGCCCACGGCCGGCGTCGATCCCGTCGGCGCCGCCGACATCGCCGCGCTCGTGCTCGAGCAAAAGGCGCGGGGGAAAACGATCCTGCTCTGCTCGCACCTGCTCAGCCAGATCGAGGAAGTGTGCGACCGCGTGGCGATCCTCCACCGCGGACGCCTGCTCGCCGAGGGCGCGCTTGACGAACTGCTCGGCCACTCCGGTCGGCAGTCGCTCGTCGTGGAGAACCTGCCGGCGGAGGAACTCGCCGCCTTCGGTGAGTGGCTGGCCCAACGCGGCGGCCGGCTGCACGCGGTCGAGCGTCCGGCCACGCGGCTGGATCGCTATTTTCTGGAAACGGTCGAACGCGCCGAGCGAGCCGGGGAGGCGACGCGATGAACTTCGCCGACACCGCTCCGCTGGGCTTCTCGCCGCGCCGCGTGGGCGTGCTCGCGGAGCACGCGTTTCGTGAAGCGGTGCGGCAGCGGGTGTTCCAGTTCACCACGCTGCTCGCGGCGGTGTTGGTGCTCGGCAGCCTCGGCCTGCGCGAACTGGATTTCGGCGGCGCGGAGGCGAAGTTCGTCGCCGATTTCGGCCATGGCGCGCTCGTGCTGTTCGGCTCGGTGCTGACGATCGTGATGACGGTGCAGTTGCTCGGCGGCGAACTTGAGAACCGCACGGTGTTGCCGGTGCTCGCGCGCCCGGTCCGGCGCAGCGAGTTCATCTGCGGCAAGTTCCTCGGCGCGTGGGCGGTCGTGCTCGTCTTCTGCGCGGTCGTGACGGCGCTGCTCCTTCTGGCGCTCTGGTTGTGCGGAGTCGCCACGGTCGCCGCGCCCGGCGAAGCGCCGGTCGTGCGTGGCGGCGCAGCGGCGCCGTATGCCGCGGTCCTGCTTGGCGGGGCGTTGCAGGCGGTGAAGTTCGCCTTGCTCACGGCGATGGTGCTGCTCGTCGGCAGCTACGCGCAGACGAGCCTCTTCGCGCAGGCCTCGAGTTTTCTGGTGCTGGTGATCTGTCATCTGCAGTACCTCGCGCGTGATGCGTGGCAGTCGGGCGGGAGCTGGGCGGCGCGCCTGGGCGGCGGCTTGATCGGATTTGTCTTCCCGAACTTCCAGCTGTTCGGCGGGGAGTTGCTCGGCGGCGATGCGGCGGACCTCGCCCTCGCCGGCCGCGTGGCAGCCTACGGCGCGCTCTACACGGCGGTGTTTCTCGGTCTCGCCGTGTGGAGCTTCCGGCGACGCGAGATCTGAGGCGCGATCATGCGACGCTCCCTGACCGCGTTGTTGATGGTGCTTGTGCTCGCGGGGATCGCGTTGCGCCCACTGGAGCACACTGCCTGGCGGGAGCAAGTTCGGCGTCAGCCGGGCCTCGAGTGGCGCCGCCTCGACGGGGCGGCGGGGCAGGGGCTCACGCTCGGGTTGCTCGGCGGCTTTCGCGCGCTCGCGGCGGATCTGCTTTGGCTGCGCGCCAATGCCGCGTGGGAGCGCTGCGACCTCGCGGGCACGCACGCGGCGCTCGCGCTGGTCTCGGCCGTCGATCCGCGGCCGGTCGCCTTCTGGCTGAACGGCGCGCGCATGATCGGCTACGACATGCCGTATTGGCGCATCGCGGCGCTCGGCGGCGAGACGGCGTTGCCGGCCGGTGTGGTGCGGCATGTGCACGAAGAACAGGCCCGCGCGGCGATCGCGCATCTCGAGCGGGCGTTTGCGCAGCATCCGGACGATCCGCTGGTGCACATCGAGATCGCGAATCTCCAACTCCAGCAGCTCGGCGATGTCGTGGGCGCGGCGGAGCATTACCGAAACGCGGCCCTGCAACCGACGGCGCCCTATTATGCGGCGCGGTTGCACGCGGAACTCCTCCGCCGGCTCGGCCGCGAGCACGCGGCGTACGACTGGCTCGTGGCGCTGCATCCGACGCTCCCGCCCGAGCGCGATAATCCCTACGCGATGGCGGACACGGTGCTCGCGCGCATCCGCGAACTGGAAGAGAGACTCGCCCTCGCGCCGGCCGATCGTTACCAGCCCGGGCGACGATGAACGACCGTCCCTCCGCCCTCCGCATCTGGGTGCTCGCCGCGCGCCCGAAGACGCTGCCCGCCGCGCTCGTGCCCGTGCTCGTGGGTTCGGCGTTCGCCGCCCGCGCGGGCGCCTTCCGCTGGGAGGCGGCGGCGTTGTGCCTGCTGTTCTCGCTCCTCGTGCAGATCGGGACGAACTTCGCCAACGACTACTTCGACCATGTCCAGGGCGCGGACACCGAGAAACGTGTCGGGCCGGCGCGCGCGGTCGCCTCGGGCTGGGTGACGCCGGCCACGATGCATGCCGCGATGTGGGCGACGTTCGGCGTGGCGCTGCTCGTCGGGCTCGGGCTGATCCCGTTCGGCGGGTGGGGACTGCTGCCGCTGGGCGTGTTGAGCATCCTCTGCGGTATCGCGTACACCGGCGGACCTTACCCGCTCGGCTACCATGGGCTCGGCGACGTGTTCGTGTTCCTCTTCTTCGGGCTCGTCGCGGTCGGCGCCACGTTCTGGGTACAGACGCGCGCTCTCTCTCCCGATGTGCTGCTCGCGGCCGCCGCGATCGGCGGGCTGGCGGCGAACATTCTCGTGGCGAACAACTATCGCGACCGCGAGACCGATGTCGTCGCCGGAAAACGCACGCTGGTCGTGCGCCTCGGCGAACGCGCCGGACGCGTCCAATACGGCGCCGCGGTCGTCCTGAGCGGTCTCGTGCCGGTCGCGCTCTGGTGGCGCGGGTTCGGCGCGGGTCCGCTGCTCGCCCTCGGCGCGCTGCCCCTCGGCGTGGCGTGCTGGCGGAAACTGCAGCCCACGACCCCGGCGCCCGAGCTGATCCGCCTGCTCGCGCGCACGGCGGCGCACCTCGCGCTATTCGGCGTGCTGCTCTCGCTCGGCTTGCTGGTTGCCCGCTAGCAACCGGGGTTCGCGCGCGACGCAGCGCGCGGCGATCACGCGGATCGAGAGCTGGGGACCGGCGCCATCGGGCCGCTGCGCGGCTACGCCGATGATCCCGGCACTGGCGAGAAACGGCAGTGCCGGCGAGCGCACGGCGAGCTGGCAGCGCAGCGCGGGTCGGCCGTCGAGCTGGAGTAGAAACGGTTGCGCGTAGAGCGGCGTGTCCGCGGGCAGCGTCCAATCGGCCGGCGAGAGTGTGCGGACCGGTTGCTGCCACTCGATGTTCACGGCGGGCGGGCGCGAGAGGTGTCCGAGCAACGAGAGCCACGAGACATCCACTACGCTGGCGAGCACGTCGTCGAGCCCCGGCGTGCGCCTGGCGATGTCGAAGAAGCTCATCAGCGCGAGGAAGGTGCCGCCGAAGGCGCGTTCCTCGGTTTCGGTGGGGAGCAGCGCGGGATCGGTCTTCGGGCCGCGGGCGAGGGTGTCGGCCTTGAACGGCTTCGAGTTGACCGAGAGGCTGAACTCGAGCGGGCGGTTTTCGCGGGCGGCGATCTCGTGCGCGAGGGCGTCGATGCGCAGCCACATCCGGCAGGCGTCATCGAAACCGAGGCGCAGAAACGAGTCGTTGACCATCGTGCCCGACCATTTGTCGCGGGCCTTCCGTGCGGGCTTGCGGCCGCCGATCTCGTAAGGGCCGAGGCAGCGGATCGCGATCATCGCGTTCTGGCCGGAGTAGTCGAAGGTCCGCCCGAGCGAGGTGTGCATGCGCATGTCCTTCGGCTGGGGAATCTTCTTCTCGTCTTCGGTGAGATCGCGTGGCGCGAGCAGCACCAGCCACTGGCGATGCCGCTTGCCGTCGACGTGGTCGACGAGCGCCACGACTTTGTCGCCCTCGCGCAACTCTGCGGGTGCGTCCACGCGGTCGAAGCCGTCGAGCGGCAGGCCGGCCTTGAGGGCCGCCTCGCGCACGACAGGCGCTACTTCGGCAAAGCGGAATTCGGGACGGGGTGGGGCGGCCTCCTGCGCGGAGGCGGCGAGCGAGAGCAGCGCGAGCAGAAGTGCGGGGAGAGTTCGGCGCAGCATAGGGTCGAATGTGAAACACGCGGGAGCGGCGCCGAGTTGCAAGAATTCGTCGGCCGGCGCGGCAAATTCGGCGGCAAATTCGCGAACGCATCAAACGCGCATCGCTGCGCGACGCCCACCGCGCACGGCGCCCGCGCAGCTTGCGTTTCGTGGACGAGCGACGTTCGTTCGCGCGGCTCGTTTACCCTCCCATGAATCGACGAAACTTCCTCGGTCTGGCGACGACCGCCGCCGCTGGTCTCGCGTTGTTGCCCGGAGCGAACGCTCAACCCGCCGCCGAACTCACGCGCGGTGCCGTACCGCAACCGCGGGTCCCGCGGCGCCGCGGCTTCAACCTCACCGAACTCACCGGCGGCCAGCGCGGCCAACGCTTTCTCATGAGCGATTTCGAGTGGATGGCGGAGTGGGGCTTCGATTTCGCGCGGTTGCCGCTGTCGTATTGGGCGTGGTCGTCGCCGGAGCGCTGGGACGAGATCGACGAGCGCGCGCTGGCGCCGATCGACGAGGCGATCGAGTGGGGCCGCGAGTTCGGGGTGCATGTGAATCTCAACTTCCACCGCATCCCCGGCTACTGCGTGAACGGCCGCGAGAAGGAGCCGGCGCAGCTCTTCGACAGCGCGCCCGCCGAGATGGAGCGGGCGCTCGCGGCGGCGGAGCGGCACTGGCGTTTCTTCGCGCGCCGCTATCGCGGGATCGCTAGCGAACGGCTCAGTTTCGACCTGTTCAACGAGCCGCCGTTCATGGCCGACCAGGCGCGCTACGTGGCGATCGCGCGGCGGTTGATCGCGGCGATCCGCGCCGAGGACCCGCAGCGACTCATCGTGGCCGACGGTGCCGACATCGGGCAGACGCCCGTGCTCGGCCTCGCCGACCTCGGGATCGTGCAGAGCACGCGCGGTTACCTGCCGAAGATGGTCAGCCACTACACGGCGACGTGGGTGCCGGCGGCCGAGTTCGAATCCATGGAGCCGCCCGTCTGGCCGATGACGGACAAGCACGGCGTGCGCTGGGATCGCGAGAAGCTGCGCGCGGAGTTGATCGCGAAATGGGAGCCGCTCACGCGCCTCGGCGTGCCGGTGCACGTGGGCGAGTGGGGCTGTTTCAACCGCACGCCGCACGCGGCGATGATCGGCTGGATGAGCGACCTGCTCGCGCTCTGGCAGGAAGCCGGCTGGGGCTGGGCGATGTGGAACCTCCGCGGGGCCTTCGGCGTGGTCGACAGTGGCCGCGACGATGTGAGGTACGAGTCGTTCCGTGGCCACCAGCTCGATCGCGAGTTGCTCGAGCTGATCCGCGCGCACTAGGCGGGAGCAATTTGGTCGAGAGTCGAGAGACGAGGGCCGGACGAGCGGCGTGTCGACAGCGTGGTCACGGCGGAGCGGGGCTCGGCCGGAAGGAACCGCTGATCCGGATCGTCCGCACGTGGCGAAAGTCGCCGAGGCTTTCGCCCGGGGGACGCATAGCGAAACTCTTGACGTGTTTCGCTACGGTTCGCCCCTCCTGTTGGAGGGACTCAGCTAGCCCGCAAATTTCGGACTCCCGATTACGGTGAACGCGGGACGCTGTAGCGAAGTTCGCCAGAACTTCGATCTGCCACGCCGGGTCGAAAGCCTTGGCGGCTTTCGCTACGCTACGCTGAAGAATCTGAGCTCGCCCCGTACGCCCACTGCCGGTGCGCGACTCAGGCGGCGCGCGGGTAGCGCCACTGCCTCCAGGGCGGGACGGCTTCGCGCAACGGGGGACGGCCGGCCCACATCTCGGGCGGGAGCAGCTCGGCGTACTTCCAGCCGGTGCGGCGCAGCGCGGTGTAGAGCCAATTGCGCAGGTAGGTGTAGCAGTACTCGCGCTCGTGCGGCCCGTCCATGCGGGCGCGGAAAACGCGCGCCTTCGCCGAGGGCGATCTCCTCCGCGGTGAGGCCGTAGAGCTGGTAGACGAGTTGGTGGCGAGGGGCAGGCCGCGGGCGAAGGCGTCGCGTTTGGCCTGATAGATGTGGCGGTCGTGGAGGACCTCGGAGGGTTTCTTGGCCGCGCAGGTGAAACGCTCGACGCGGCCGAGGCGGAAGACGTAGTCGGCGCGTGTCTGGCGGCCGGAGAGGGCGGTGCGCACCTCGATGTCGACTTCGCGCTCGGTGTGGATGAGCCGGCGGAGTTGCGCGTGTCCCAGCCGAGCGCCTGAAAGAAGCCGTCGAGGTATTCCTGGCGCAGGGAGGCCTCGTTGTAGTCGCCTGCGTGGATGTGCGGGAGGTTGCGCTCGAAGTTGGCGACGAGACGGTCGAGCTCGGCGACAAAGGATTCGATGGTGGCGGGCGACTGGGTGGCGGACAAGGCGGCCGCGCCAGCAGAGGCCAAACGGCGGGTGGGATCAAGCGCGGGGCGGGGACGGGCCGCGTCTCCGGAATCCTCACGACCCGCCGAGCCGCGGCTCACCCGGAGAGTTCGCCCTACCCACGGACACCTGCACCTTTTGTGCAGCACAGCCGAGGAATCGTGAGGATTGGGCCGCGGCCGATTCGGCTTCGCTCGCGCGCCGGTGCGCGCGCGGGCCTCGCGACGGCGCGACACAGTCGACGCGCGCCGGATCTGCGCCGGGTCCTCGCGAACGGCCTCGCTGCGAAAACGCCGGAATGCCGCTTGCACGGCCGGCGCACGGACCTAGACCTGCAATCGCTCGATGAGCAGGTCGTTTCCCACACGCGCACTTCTTCCGCCACGCGGCATGGCCCGCGTGCATGCGCTGTTCGGCGGATGGACCGTGCTGGTGCTGCTCTTCTTCTACGCGCCGATCGTCTTCCTCGTTGCGTATTCATTCAACAGTTCCCGCCTGAACGTCGTCTGGGAGGGCTTCACGTTGAAGTGGTACGCGCTGCTCTGGCGCGACAACCGCCTGCTCGCCGCGCTGGAAAACAGCCTCGTGGTCGCCGTGGCGGCGACGGCGCTCTCGGTCGTGTTGGGCACGACGGCGGCGTGGCTGCTGCATCGTTACCGGTACCGCGGCGTGCGCACGATCAGCACGCTGGCGTTCATCCCGATGGTGGTACCCGAGATCATCATGGGCATCAGCCTGCTGGTGTTCTTCAAGTCGGTGGATGTGGGACTCGGCTACGGCACGGTGATCATCGCGCACACGACATTCTGTTTCCCCTTTGTGATGGCGGCGGTGCAGGCGCGGCTCGTCGGCCTCGATCCCTCGCTCGAGGAGGCGGCGCTCGATCTGGGCGCGACACCGTTGAAGGCGTTCTGGCACGTGATCGTGCCGTACCTGATGCCGGGCATCGTCTCGGGCGCGCTGATGGCCTTTGCGCTGTCGATGGACGAGTTGATCGTCACGTATTTCACCTCGAGCTCGGCTTCGGCCACGTTGCCGCTGCGCATCTACGGCATGGCGAAGGTCGGCCTCAATCCGATGATCAACGCGCTCTCCACGATCTTCATCGTGGCAACGATCGTGCTGCTTCTCGCCTCCGAATGGGTGAAGCGGATCCGCCGCTGAACCCGCCCGCCAACCCTGTCTCTACCAATGAAGAAACGTCTCAGTTCCCTGTTTGCGATCGGGCTCGCCCTCGGCGCCGCCCTCGACCTCTCCGCCGCCAAGAAGGAGGTCAACCTCTTCGGCTGGTCCGAATACGTGCCGCAGGATGTCCTCGACAAGTTCGAGGAGGAGACCGGCATCAAGGTGAACTACGAGACCTACGCCTCGAACGAGGAGATGCTCTCGAAGCTGCTCGGCGGGGCGGCGGAGTTCGACCTCGTGCAGCCCTCCGAGTACGTCGTCGAGGCGCTGGTGAAAGCCGGCAAGCTCGAGGAGATCGATTTCGCCAACGTGCCGAACATGAAGAACGTCGGCGCGGAGTTTCTTCACCAGCCGCACGACCCGCAGCAGAAGTACAGCGTACCGTACATGGCGGGCACCGTCGGCATCGTCGTGAACACCGAGAAGGTGAAGGAGCCGATCGCCGGCATGGCCGACGTGTTTTCCGGCAAGTACGCGGGTCGCATCGTCACGCTCAACGACAACCGCGAAATCCTCACCTGGGCGCTGCGCACCCTCGGCCGCGACATCAACGATATCAGCCCCGCCGCCGCTGCCGCCGCGCGCCCCGTCCTCACGAAATGGTTGCCCCAGATCAAGGTGTACGATTCCGACAGCCCGAAGACCTCGCTGCTCAACGGCGATGTCGACATCGGCGTGGTCTGGTCGGGCGAGGCCGCGATTCTCTTCAACGAGGACAAGAAGTTCGCCTACGTGCTGCCGAAGGAAGGCGCGCACCTTTGGATCGACAGTCTCGTGATCCCGAAGGGCGCGCCGCACAAAGCCGACGCGGAGAAGTTCATCAACTTCATCCTGCGGCCCGATATCAGCGTGCTCATCTCGAACGCGTTTCCGTACACCAATCCCAATCTGGAAGCGCGGAAGCTCCTCGCTCCGGAGCAGCTCGCCAATCCCGCGAGCTTCCCGTCGCCCGCCAAGCTCGAGTCCTTCCACGACATCGGCAAATCCGCGGCGCTGGTCGACAAGCTCATCACCGACCTGAAAGGCGGCTCCTGATTCCCGCGCGGGCGGGCGTCGACCCGGCGCCCGTCTCTCGGTAGGTCCCCACGCAATGTCCGCCCCCCGAGCCTCGACCGACAACTCCGCCGGCGCCAAACGCGACCCGCGCGGCATCGGCTGGCTGCTGCTCACGCCGCTGCTGGGCTGGCTCGGGCTCTTCGTGGTGCTGCCCACGGCGATCCTGTTCGTCTACAGTTTCTGCCAACGCGACGAACTCGGGCAGGTCGTCTTCTCCTTCACTTGGTCGAACTACGCGCGGATCTTCGACCCGGTCTATCTCGGCATCTTCGGCCGCTCGCTCTGGTACGCGGGACTCACCACCGCGCTTTGCTTGGCGATCGGTTACCCGGTGGCGTACTTCATCGGCCGCTCGCCGCCGTCGCGACGCTCGACGTTGCTGCTGCTGGTGATGATTCCGTTCTGGATCAGCTTTCTCCTGCGCACCTACGCGTGGATCTCGCTGCTGAAAGGGGAGGGGCTGATCAGCTCGCTGTTGCAGGGCATGCGCCTGCTGACGGGCCCGCTCGACATCCTCTACACGCCCACGGCGGTGATCATCGGCCTCGTTTACACCTACCTGCCGTTCATGATCCTGCCGATCTTCACGAGCGCGGAGAAGCTGGACAACTCGATGATCGAGGCCGCGCTCGATCTCGGCGCCACGCCGGTGCGGGCGTTCACGCAGGTAATCCTCCCGCTGACCAAGCCCGGCATTTTCGCGGGCGTGCTGCTCGTGTTCGTGCCGTCGATCGGGATGTTCGCCGTGACCGATCTGATGGGCGGCGCCCGGGTGCCGATGATCGGCAACGTCATCCAGAACCAGTTCGGGCAGGCGCGTGACTGGCCGTTCGGCGCGGCGCTCGGCATCACGTTCCTCGCGTTGTTCGCGATCACGTTCTGGTTCCTCCACGACCGCGGTGAGGTGCGCCGATGAGCGCGCCCCATGAGCCGCCGCCCGGCGGAGCCGACGTCCGCCCACCCGCCGATCTTTCCCCTCCAACCGTGCAGACTCATCCCGACACCCAGCTCGAATGGGAGTTTCGTCACGCTCCGCCTCCGGCTCCGCCGGCGGGCGCTCCCGTCCTGGGCGAGACGATGGTGCAGCTTCGTGGCGTCACGAAACGCTTCGGCTCCGTGACTGCGGTCGACGCCGTCGACCTCACGATCCGCAAGGGCGAGTTCCTCACGCTCCTCGGGCCCTCGGGCTGCGGCAAGACGACGCTGTTGCGCCTGCTCGCCGGCTTCGAGACGCCCACCTCCGGTGAGATCCTCATCGAGGGGCACGACGTCTCGGATATCCCGCCGTACCGGCGTGATGTGAACCAGGTTTTCCAGAGCTACGCGATCTTCCCGCATCTCACCGTCGAGGAGAACATCGCCTTCGGGCTCAAGATGCGCCATGTGCCCGTCGCGGAGCGGCGCGAGCGCGTCGAGGAGGCGCTCGCGCTGGTCTCGCTCGCGGGCTTGGGCCTGCGCCGCCCGCACGAGCTCTCCGGCGGCCAGCGGCAGCGTGTCGCGCTCGCCCGCGCGCTCGTCTGCCGGCCGAAGGTGTTGCTGCTCGACGAGCCGCTCTCCGCGCTCGATGCCAAGCTGCGCCACGCGATGCAGCTCGAGCTGAAGCACCTCCAGCGGCAGCTCGGCATCACGTTCGTCTTCGTCACGCACGACCAGGAGGAGGCGTTGATCATGTCGGACCGCATCGCGGTGATCCACCGCGGTCGTATCGACCAGCTCGGCACTGCAACCGAGATCTACCACGCGCCGGCGAGCGCGTTCACCGCGGATTTCATCGGCGAGGCGAACCTCCTCGACGCGGCGGTCCTGGCGAACAACGGCGTGACCGCCCAGCTCCAGCTCGGCGAGGGCGCGGAGGTGAGCGTGCGCTCTTCGGCCGTGCGCCCCGGCGCGACGCGGGCCCTCGTCTCCGTGCGCCCCGAGAAGATCTACATCACCCGCACCAAGCCGGCGAAGGAGAACACCTTCCGGGGTGTGATCGAGGAGGAGATCTTCCGCGGCGCGATGGACGAGCTGCGTATCCGTGTCGCGGGTGGCCTGCAGCTCATGGCGATCGCCGCCAACGAGAGCGCGCACGAGCACGCCTGGCACAAGGGCGACACGGTCTTCTGCGCGATCCACACCGACGACATCGTCGTCGTGGAGCAGAAATAGACCGCGAAGGCGCGCAGCGCTCGGAAAGTTTCCTCCGCGACTCGCGGGTATGATTGATCACGCGCTTTCGCGGAGCGCGGGCCTGTGCGGCCGCGGCTGCCCGGCGCACCGGGACATTTCGGGAAAAGAAAAAGCCGGCCGTGTGGGCGGCCGGCTGATCGATGTATGGCGGAAAGGGAAGGGCGTTCAGGCTTTGCTCTTGGCGATCTTCTTGGCCGGTTTCTTCGCGGGCTTGGAGGCGGCTTTCTTGGCCGGCGCGGGCGCGGGCTTTTCGGCGATTTCCTCCGCGGGCGTTTCCTCCTCTTCCACAACCGGTGCGGCAGCTATCGGCTCAAGGACCTTCGCCGGCGCGGCGGCCTGATCGCGACCGAGCTGCGAGGTGCCCTGCGGATCGTAGATATAGCCGACACCGTGGATCGTGCGGAAGGCGTTGAGCTGGATGCCGTGCGCCTCGAACAGATCGCGCACCTTCACGATGTACTGGTCGAGCGAGCGGCTGCGCACGTCGGCGTGGATGCCCCACACGGAGTGGATGAGCGCCTTGCGCGGGATGACGACGCCGGGGTGGTCGTTGAGGTAGGCGAGGATGCCGAGTTCCTTGCGGCCGATCTTCGCGACGCGATTGCCGGGAAACTCGATCTCGAGGCGCAGCGGCAGCACCTTGGCTCCGAGGAAATCGAAGGGCTCGTCGGTCACGCGCACGTTTTTCGCGACGTTCATGTCGCCGGAAGTCTCGGCGCGGCGGAGCACGGCGCGGATGCGGGCGATGAGCTCCGGATAACTGAACGGCTTCACGATGTAGTCGTCGCCGCCCATCTCATCGAGGCCCTTGATCTTCATGCCCTCGGCGTTGGTGCCGGTGACGAAGATCGTGGGCACGCGAATGTCCTCGCTGCGCAGCTCCTGGAGAAACGCGAAGCCGCTCGAATCCGGCAGATTCAGGTCGAGCAGCATGAGGTTCGCGAAGTTGCGTTTGAGAAAGCGCATCGCGGGGGCGCACCGGTAGTAGACCTGTGTCTGCATGCCGGCGTTTTCGAGGTGTTCGGCGATGACGTTGGCGAGTTGTTCCTCGTCTTCGACGATCAGGATGAGCGGCTTGGAGATCCGTGGCATGCTGAAGTAGGTGCGCGGAGCGTTGCGGTTTCGGGGAGGAGCAAGTGCGGCCGTCGACGACTGAGGGGCGCCGCCGGGGTTGAATCCCTAGGCGCCGAGTCGGATGGAGAATTGTAAAAGAGTCAAAACCATAACCGGCACGCGCGTGCCCAGATTGTTGGCCTTTCGGTTTTTCGGCTTGAGCCGCCGAAGCGCGGCGGGATGCATGAGGGCGTGTCCGACGTAAAACCTCTCCTGATGCTGGGCCTGCCCAAAGGCAGCCTCGAAGAATCGACCAAGAACCTGTTCGCCAAGGCCGGTTTCAAGATCACCACGAGCTCGCGGTCCTACCGCCCCTCGATCGATGACCCGGAACTCGACGGACGTTTCATCCGCGCCCAGGAGGTCAGCCGCTACGTCGAGCATGGCTTCTTCGATTGCGGTCTCACCGGCCAGGACTGGATCCAGGAAAACGAGTCCGATGTCGTCGACGTCTGCGACCTGATCTACTCGAAGGCTTCCACGCAGAAATCCCGCTGGGTGCTCTGCGTGCCCGAGGCCTCCTCGATCAAGTGCGCCGAGGATCTCGCCGGCAAACGCGTCGCCACCGAGCTCGTCGGCACCGTGAAACGCTATTTCGAGAAGAAGAACATCAAGGTCGACGTCGAGTTCTCCTGGGGCGCCACCGAGGTGAAGGTCCCGGATCTCGTCGACGCCATCGTCGACATCACCGAGACGGGCTCCTCGCTGCGCGCGAACAAGCTCCGCATCGTCGATACCCTCCTCGAGACGAACACCAAGCTCATCGCCAACAAGGCCAGCTGGGCCAATCCCGCCAAGCGCAAGAAGATCGAGACGATCGCCATGCTGCTCAAGGGCGCCCTCGAGGCCGGCAGCAAGGTCGGCCTGAAGCTCAATCTCCCGAAGGCCGCCCTCGATGCGATGATCAAGGCGCTGCCCTCGCTGCGCAACCCGACCATCTCCCCGCTCACCAACCCCGAGTGGGTCGCCCTCGAGACCATCGTCGACGAATCCGTCGTGCGGGAATTCATCCCGCAGCTCAAGGCGCTCGGCGCCGAAGGCATCGTCGAATATCCGCTCAACAAGGTCGTCTACTGACCGACCTCCGGCGCCGCCCCGGCGACTGAAACCGCCCCGGGGCGGACGCGAGTTTCCTCGCGTCGTCGCGCCCCATCTGCGAGGAGCTTCCCCGTGAGCATCGTCACTCTCGGATTGCTGCAACACACCTGCGTCCCGGACCCGGAGACCAATCTCCGCTGCACCCTCGCGCAGGCCGATGCCGCCGCCGCGCGCGGCGCGCAGATCATCTGTACGCAGGAGCTCTTCCGCTCGCAGTACTTCTGCCAGAGCGAGGACTACAAGTACTTCGAGCTCGGCGAGCCGATCCCCGGCCGCACCACCGAGCTCTTCCAGGAGTTGGCGAAACGTCGCGGCGTCGTGATCGTCGCCTCGCTCTTCGAACGTCGCGCCCCCGGCCTCTACCACAACACCGCCGCCATCATCGATGCCGACGGCACGTTGCTCGGCACGTACCGGAAGATGCACATCCCGGACGATCCGCTCTTCTACGAGAAGTTCTATTTCACGCCCGGCGACCAAGGCTTCCGTTCCTGGAAAACGAAGTTCGGCCGCATCGGTGTGTTGATCTGCTGGGATCAATGGTACCCCGAGGCCGCCCGCCTCACCGCGCTCGATGGCGCCGAGATCCTCTTCTATCCCACGGCAATCGGCTGGCACCCGCAGGAGAAGGCGCAGCTCGGCGCGAAACAACACTGCGCCTGGGAAACCATCCAGCGCGGCCACGCCGTTGCCAACGGCTGCTACGTCGCCGCCATCAACCGCGTCGGCCACGAAGCGCCCGCCGGCGGCGATGGACTCGAGTTCTGGGGCCAGAGCTTCGTCGCCGGCCCCCAAGGAGAACTCCTCGCTAAGGCCGCCGTCTCCAGCGACGAGACGCTCCTCGTGCCCGTCGACCTCGGTGCGCTCGACGACCTGCGTTGCCACTGGCCTTTCCTCCGCGATCGCCGCGTCGATGCCTACGGCGACCTCACGAAACGTTTCCTCCGCTGAGCCTAACGAAGCCGTTGGACACAGAGATCACAGAGCGAAAACAGGAGGACACAGAGAGTTCAGGGGAATGCGGTTGGACCAATCCTCGCCACTCGGGTTGGTAGCCCGGATTAGGATTCCGCTTCATCAACTTCTTCTCTGTGCTCTCCCTCCGTCTCTCGTCTTCCTCTGTGACCTGTCTGAATTGCCCGTAATCCTACCGAACTCCTTTTCCGCCTCGTGCCCGTTCGCAAAACCACTTCCCGTTCCGCCTCCACTCCCACCACCGCCGCCACGCCCGCGACGCTCGGTTTCCGCATGCCCGCCGAATGGGAGCCGCAGGCCGCGATCTGGCTCTCGTGGCCCCACAAACGGAAGACGTGGCCGAAACAATTCCGCCCGATCCCGCCGGGCTTCGCCAAGGTCGTCGCCGCCATCAGCCGTTTTGAACCGGTCCGCATCAACGCCGCCGCCGAGCTCCAACCGCGCGCCGTCGAACTCTGCGCACGCGCCGGCGCCGTGATGTCGCGCGTTAAGTTCTTCGATCACCCCACCAACGACACCTGGTGCCGCGATCACGGCCCGATCTTCGTGAAGCACACCCGCACCGGCGAGGTCGCGCTCACTGATTGGAAGTTCAACGCCTGGGGTGGCAAACATCTGCCCTGCGATCGCGACGACGCCGTTCCCTCGCTCATCGCGAAACGCCTCCGCCTCCGCCGCTTCGCCGGCCCGATGGTGCTCGAGGGCGGCTCGCTCGATGTGAACGGCGAAGGCCTCCTGCTCACCACCGAGCAGTGCCTGCTCAACCCGAATCGCAACCCCACGCTCACCATCGAGCAGATCGAGCAGAACCTCCGCGACTACCTCGGCGTCCACACGATCCATTGGCTCGGCCGCGGACTCGTGGGCGACGACACCGATGGCCACGTCGACGACCTCACGCGCTTCTTCAAACCCGACGGCATCGTGACCGTCGTCGAGTCGAACAAACGCGACACCAACTTCGCCGCGCTCGACGACAACCTGCGCCGTCTCCGCCGTCTCCGCACGCCCGCCGGGAAGCCCTTCGATCTCGTCGAACTCCCCGCGCCGAAGCGCGTCGCCTTCCAAGGCATCCGCGTGCCCGCCAGCTACGCGAATTTCCTCATCCTCAACGGCGCCGTGCTCGTGCCCACCTTTCGCCAGCCGCAGGCCGACGACCGCGCCTGTGAGATCCTCGCCGCCTGTTTCCCCGGCCGCGAGATCGTGCCCGTGGATTGTTATTACCTGATCTGGGGCCGCGGCTCGCTCCACTGCATCTCCCAGCAACAGCCCGCCTGAGCGGCGCTGCCCTAGAAGCGAGTAGTGAGAAGCGAGTAGCGAGCATTCGGAAGCCCGCCGATCTCCTGATCCTTCCCCTGTCTCCTAACTCCTTTCTTCTAGCTCTAAACTTCTCCTCTCTTCCGGATGAAAACCAAGCTCCTCTCCCTCGTGTTCGCGCTCGGCGCGATCCTCTTCACGGCCGGTTGCGACACTATCGGCGAACCGCTCGCCGAGCGCTTCAATCGTCCCCCGGTGAAACACACCTTCGAGGCCCCGGAAGCCAAGGTCTTCACCGCCGCCGTCGCCTCCCTGCGCGAGATGGGCTATACGATTCGTTCAGCCAAGGCAAAGACCGGCACCATCGAGGCCTACGGTCGCCTCGGGATCGACGACAGCTTCCGTTCCTCCAACCAGCACAACTGCCGCGCCACCATCGCCGCCTTGCCCGATGGCTCGGCCGAGGTTCAATTCGAAGTCCGCGAACAAGTCGAGGAACGCACCACCGCCGGTAGCTACCGCCAGAGCGAACAAGTGCTCCCCTTCGGCGGCATCCATCAACGCTTCTTCGACGAGCTCCAGAGCCGGCTGTGATGCTGTAGCCGGCGGCGCCGACCCCGGCTTTGGAATGTGGAAATCAGGGAATCAGGAACGAGCCTGTAGCGGAACGCGTGAGCGGTTCGCCCTGTAGGCCAGGTCGCCGACCTGGCTTTCGAGCCTCGATCCATTTGAACCACTGATGGACACTGATGGACACTGATGGACATTGATGACGGAAAATTCGGATCCGCGTTCATCCGCGTGCATCTGCGGTTCCATTCTTCTCCGCCCCTGGCTCCGGCTTCGCCACAGAGCACACCGGGCGGGGGAGGCACGGAGATGATCTGTCGTTGAGGGCTTCCGGAACGCCTTCAGACCGCGGGGGCCGAATGCTTCTTCCTGCGTAGCACAGCAAAGCCGATCAAGGCTGCTCCACCAATCCAAAGTCCCGCGGTTGCGGGCTCCGGGATGGCGGTGACCGAGTAGCCGGTGATTGAGGCGCTGAGTTGGCTCACTGGCGGAGTTGCGGAGGGATCGTCCATGGTTCCCCATGCCCATATTCCAATGTCGGTGAAACGCTTGGGATCGATAACCGGGATCGAAAGCGATTGACCGGTCAGGAGCAACGAATCGAAGGCTGTGAGATCGGCCTCGATCCCGCTGTACGTGAATCGATTGCTCGTCGCAGGCGTTTCCACGCGCACGAGGAAACCGTCGCCATACAGCGGGTTCTCGTCGAGGACATAGAAATTCGGCACAAACTGCATCTGCAACGATCCAACGGTGAACGTTCCGGTCGTGCCGAAATAGAGGGTGGCAGTTGGATCCCACGCCAAAGAGCGCGCGGAATCCAGCACCAGAGACATGAACACCGGCGTGCCGACCATGACATCATCTCCCCACGATCCGGAAGCGGAGCTCACTGCCGTGGTCACGCCTTGGAGTTCGATCCGATATTGCTCCCCGAAGGCCGGAGCCGCAGCTGCCACTACGAACAACGCGAGGGTCGAGACGGTTGGTTTCATCGAAGGTATCGTTCTGGTTTCTAGTTCAACTTGCAGCAATCAGCGGAGGCCACCTATGGGATCACATTGCTGTCAATTGTCGCGACGTGACCCCTTCAAACGCGCCCGGCAAAGGGAGGCCGTGTCGTGCGGGTAGCGAGCGTAGATCGTGGCTAAGGACATATTCACGCAAGCGACCGAATGTCATCTCCTGAAGAGGCGTTTGTTGACGCGTTCTCCGGTGTCGCTCTTCACAAGCATAATGCGGAGGCACATCAGATGACGAGGGTCGACAAAACGATAGCTGTTGCCTCTGGAGTTTCTTCTGAGGAGTGGTGTTCTTCCGTCAGCTAGCTCTGAAAGCATTTGCCCAATAGCTAGCATTACACTTTGGGTTGAATCTGGAAACTCGGCCCTCAATGAGGTTTCGACGTCAGCAACCTCGAAGACGGTGCGCGACATTTTCCCTAATGAATACAGCACTTGATTGCGCCTTCCAGTCTTTGTTCGACGCTCGTTCATATGGCTTTCAACAACCGCATATGACTTCTTTAGGGATGATTTCATGAACGAATTGTCGGCATCCTCAAGGAAGTCTTTTTTGTAGCGCCACTCGTTCTCTTCGATGCGAAATGCTAGTGCCTCCGAATATTCATGAAGTCGCTGTGCAATACCGAGTGTAACGGACTCGATATGTGTGCACATGTCTTTGAACTCAAATGGGGCGAATGAGATCTTTAGTTGCTCTGTGAAGCCACGTCGCACAAAATCCGAAATTTGGGGGCTTGATAGAGCGGTTACGGATGATATTTCCTTTATCCGGTTTCCTACAGGTTCTAGATTTTCGATCTTCTGATAATAATCAATGATATCAGAGGGCACTCCGACTATTATGAATTTGACGTTATGTCGTGCGTAGCGCGGATCGTCGAGTAGTAATATGATATTGCCGAGTTCGTCCATCAGCTCTTGTTTGTCGAAAACGGCTTCGAGGTTATCGAGAGCGATGACGGCTTGGCGATCGCCGGCTTGTTTCCGAGCGGAAGTGAAGGCGCGCAATAGCAGTTCTGTCCCTGCAATTGAGTATTTGCGCTCAGCGGATGCTCCGCCGCCGATTCCGAATGCCCCTGCACTCGCTTCTAGGTTTTGCGTAAATTCGATAAGCTGTCTGTCTTCTAGAGGGAGGATTGATTCAGCGATTGCCTGTGTCACTGATCTGAAGCGAGCCGCGTTT
>DATGXO010000198.1:0-52825 GCA_035298965.1 Opitutaceae bacterium
GGCAATGCGCGCGAGCCCGCCGCTCGTTGGTGACGCCACGTTTCGCCAGAAGCCACTGCGCGCGATCCCTTGAGGATCTTCAAACGCCGTCCCCGAAAACTTACCAAGGTCGCATGTCAGCCAATAGTTGACGTGCCCGACGGCGTGTTGTCTTGGGCGTTGGGACGAAAACGGCGTCGTAACGGGTGCGAGGGGGCGCAGCGCACCGCGGCCGGGCAGGGCAGCTGCACGCGCCCACTTCGCGGTTGAAAAGGCGGGCGAACGGCCCTTGCTTCCGCGCACCTCGTTTAGGTGAGCCCGGGGCGCCGGGCTGAGATTGCGACACGATCCGTCGCGCGAGCCTTCGAACCTGATGCGCCTCATCGCGCCGAAGGGAAAACAGGCCCGGTCGCCCGGGATTGTTCTCCCGGCGGTCTCGGTGGAGCGGATCGCAACTCACGCCGCTACCATGTCCTCCGCCTCCTCCGCCACCTCCGGGCTCACGACCTTTCCGGGCTCCCGCCGCGTCTATCTCCAAGGTTCGCGTCCCGACCTGCGCGTGCCGATGCGCGAGATCACGCTCACGCCCACGCGCCTGCCGAACGGCACCGAGGTGCCCAACGATCCGGTGCGCGTGTACGACACCGCCGGCGCGTGGGGCGATCCGGAGTTCCACGGCGACTCGACCAAGGGCGTGCCGGCCCTGCGCGCGGCGTGGATCGCCGAGCGCGGCGACACCGAGGCGATCGCCGGTCGCGACGTGCAACCGCTCGACGACGGTTATCTTTCCGCGAAACACCGCGACCAGGCCGAGCGCGACGGGAAGCGCAACCCGCTCAAGCCCTTCGATCGTGCCGACCGCCCGACGCTGCGCGCCAAAGCCGGCGCCTGTGTCACGCAGATGCACTACGCGAAGCGCGGCATCGTCACGCCGGAGATGGAGTTCGTCGCCATCCGCGAGAACATGCGGCTGCAGAGCGCGCGCGAATTGCTCGAGATGACCGAGCAGGGCCCGCGCAACTCGCTTTTCCGCCAGCACGTGGGCCAGAACTTCGGCGCGTCGATCCCGCGCGAGATCACGCCCGAGTTTGTCCGCAGCGAGGTCGCCCGCGGCCGCGCGATCATCCCGGCGAACATCAATCACCCCGAGGCGGAGCCGATGGCCATCGGCCGCAACTTCCTCGTGAAGATCAACACCAACATCGGCAACAGCGCCGTCGCTTCCTCGATCGACGAAGAGGTCGAGAAGATGCGTTGGTCGGTGAAGTGGGGCGGTGACACGCTCATGGATCTCTCCACGGGCAAGAACATCCACCAGACCCGCGAGTGGATTCTGCGCAATTGCCCCGTGCCCGTCGGCACCGTGCCGATCTACCAGGCGCTCGAGAAGGTCGGCGGCCGGCCCGAGGAGCTCACGTGGGAGATTTTTCGCGACACCCTGGTCGAGCAGGCCGAGCAGGGCGTCGACTACTTCACGATCCACGCCGGCGTGCTGCTGCGCTACGTGCCGCTCACGGCGCGCCGCATGACGGGCATCGTTTCCCGCGGCGGCTCGATCATGGCGAAATGGTGCCTCGCGCACCACCAGGAGAATTTCCTCTACACGAAGTGGGACGAGATCTGCGAAATCATGGCGGCGTACGACGTGGCGTTCTCGATCGGCGACGGCCTGCGGCCCGGCTCGATCGCCGACGCCAACGACGACGCGCAGTTCGGCGAGTTGCTCACGCAGGGCGAGCTCACGCAGCGCGCGTGGAAGCAGGACGTGCAGGTGATGAACGAGGGCCCCGGCCACGTGCCCATGCACATGATCGCGGAGAACATGCAGAAGCAGCTCGAGTGGTGCGCCGAGGCTCCGTTCTACACGCTCGGGCCGCTCACCACCGACATCGCTCCCGGCTACGACCACATCACCAGCGCCATCGGCGCCACGATGATCGGCTGGCACGGCTGCGCGATGCTCTGCTACGTGACGCCGAAGGAGCACCTCGGCCTGCCGAACAAGGACGACGTGCGCGCTGGCGTGATCGCCTACAAGATCGCCGCGCACGCCGCCGATCTCGCCAAGGGGCATCCGGCGGCTCAATACCGCGACAACGCGCTTTCGAAGGCGCGCTTCGAGTTTCGCTGGGAGGACCAGTTCAACCTCGGCCTCGATCCGGAGAAGGCGCGCGAGTTCCACGACGCCACGCTCCCTCAGGAGAGCGCGAAGACGGCGCACTTCTGCTCCATGTGCGGCCCGCAGTTCTGCTCGATGAAGATCACCGAGGACGTGCGGAAATTCGCGGATGCGCAGGGCATGGGCGAAGAGGCGGCCGTCATCGCCGGCCTCAAGGCGAAAGCCGACGAGTTCCGCCAGACCGGCGGCGAGATCTACGTCGACGAGAAGCGCTGAGCGTAACCAAGGGCTTCCGATGGTGGGGCGGGCTTCAGGCCCGCCATCGGGAAGCGGAGACGAACTGGCGGGCGTGAAGCCCGCCCCACCACCGGAGTAGGCTCGAAAGTTGGTTACGCTCAGGCCGCGCGGACCTGCACTTCGACGATCATCTCGCGGGTGCCGTGGCCGCGGAACGTGCCGCTCACCGGGCGGATGTCGCCGTAGTCGCGGCCACGCGCGAGCTTCACGTAGTTCGTGCCGGGCAGGCGGCGGTGCGTGGGGTCGTACCCGCGCCAACCGTAACCGGGCAGCAGAATCTCGACCCAGGCGTGGGACGCCTCGATGTCGCGGTCATTGCGCGCGGGGTTGAGGAAATAGCCGCTCACGTAGCGCGCCGGGATTCCTGCGCTGCGGCACAGCCCGAGCATGAGGTGCGCGTAGTCCTGGCAGACGCCGCGGCGCGACTCGAGCACGTCGACCACGCGGGTGTTCACCTTCGTGGCGTTGGGGGTGTACACGAGAAGGTCGTGCACGTGTTCGCCGAGGCGCACGGCATCGGCCCAGAGATCGCGGACGGCGTCGCCGAGAATTTGTTTCACCTCGTGGCGAAGCGGCACGGCGAGCGGCACGTAGGTGGTGTCGGCGAGGAAATCGAAGTGCTCGACGCCGACGGCGGGATCGTCGAGCAGGGCGGGGGAGAACGGCGCGAGCGGCAGCGGACGGGTGTCGGCGCGGGTCTCCACGACCGAGATCGCCTCGATGTCGAGCCGGTCGTGGGCGCCGACGATGTCGAAGTAGTGGGCGCGGTTCTTGTGGAAGTCGTCGTACTCGCGCGGCGTGGCGGCGGGATCGAGCCGGAGTTCGAACGAGACGCAGGTCTGCGAATCGTCGCTGAGGGGCTTGAGGCGCACCTCGTTGAAGCTGTCGGTGACCGGGCCGTGGTAGAGGAACCGGGTGAGGTGGCGCACGCGGATGCGCTGGCCTGCGGAGAGGGCGGGCTCGGCGGCGGTAGGGGGCGTCGAGTCGGGCATGCGGAGATTTTCGATTTGGGATCGCCGATTGGCGATTGCGAAGGCGGCGGGCAGCGGACGAGGGAGAATGTGGAAATCAGGAAATCAGGAACGGAAGGAAGACTGCGCGAGAGGCGCGGGCGGAAGGACGGTGGTTCGGCGGTGGCGCGGGCCTTGGTCGCCTATGGCGCCGCCGTAGGCGGGTAAACTTCATGTCCGCCCGTGGGCTGAGGTGCGGATGGCGGGCATAAAGCCCGCCCCACCATTTCGGATGGGTCGGAGCGGCCGCTCCGATCCACTCGCCAATCGGCAATCTCGCAGATTCTTCCGCAGGTAGAACGGGATCGAGAATCGCCGCGACCTCACGCGACGGCTTGCTGTTGCTGTTCCTCCTGCTGGTGGAGGCGCGTCTCGGCGAGTTCGTCGATCGGGCGGTGGGTCATGAAGGTGGCGAAGATGATGCCGCCCACCTCGTCGAGCACGGGCAGGATCTGCGCGAGGAATTCGTGGAGGCCCTTGCGGAAAACCTCGTCGATGGAGGTGTAGTTGAGTTCCGATACGAGACGGCCGCAGAGGCGCTCGGCTTCGTTGCTGTGCTGGCCGACGGGCGTGCCGCTGATGCGGCGCAGGTAGAAATCGATCTGCGCGAGGCAGAAGCGGACGGAACGTGGGAACGTTTCCGAGAAGAGGAGGAACTCGGCGACCTTCCAGGGCAGGATTTCCGAGACGTAGAACCGACGGTAGGCCTCGAGCGCGCTCGCGCAGCGGAGCACGGCGCGCCATTGGGCGGTGTCGACCGCGCCGCCGACCTCCGTCGCGTCAGGGAGCAGGAGGTGGTACTTGAGATCGAGGAGGCGGATGGTCTTGTCGGCGCGTTCGATGAAGCGGCCGAGCTGGATGAAGTTGTAGCCCTCGTCGTGCGGGAAGGTGGCGCCTGTGAGTCCTTGGAAAAGGTGCGAGGCGTTCTTGATGCGAGCGAAGAACTCGGCGGGGTTGCCCTGCCAGACGGCGCGCGCTTCGGCGCTTTTCAGGAAGAGGTGGAGGTCGTTCACGGTTTCCCACATCTCGAGGGAGATGCGGTCGCGGATCATGCGGGCGTTCTCCCGGGCGGCGAAGATGCAGGAGAGGATCGAGTTCGGGTTGGCCGTGTTGAACGTCATGAACTCGCTCACATTGGCGGCGTCGATGCGCGGGTTGTGCTCGGCGAAGAGCGCGGCGTCGCCGGTGGATTGGAGGAGCGACTGCCAGTGCTCGGCGAGGGCGGCATCGTCGAGCTTGTCGGAGTCGAGCAGGAGCTGGAGATTGACGTCGAGGAGGCGCGCAGTGTTCTCGGCGCGCTCGAAATAACGGCCGAGCCAATACAGGGAGTTGGCGACGCGCGAGAGCATCGGGAGCTTACGGCGCGGCGGAGCGGCGAAGGTGGCGGCTTTCATCGATTGGCGGATGGCGGAGTGGGGAATGCGGGCCGGTGGTGGAAGAGACGTAAGGAGAAAAATCCGGAACTCAGGGACTCAGGAACGGAAGAGAGAGGCGGGAGTCGACGGAGGACGGAAGGGTGAGAATGTGGAAATCAGGGGAATCAGAAACCGGAGGAATACGGGCTGCGCGGGAGGCGTGGCGAAGGGACGGTGGTTTGGTGGTGGGGCGGGCTTCATGCCCGCCAGTCGGGCACGAGCAGCGGTGGTTATAAGCGAGCGCGGAGTGCGAAGTTCACTGAGGTTCATTGGCGGGCGTTCTTCCGTTCGGAAGAATCTTCGATCCGCCCGCCCCACCATTCGGAGTGTGGGCGGCGGCGCTGGACACCTGCGGCAATCGAAAATCGGCAATCCAAAATCGAAAATCCTATCACTCGTCGCCGTGGAGGACCCAGGTGTCCTTCGAGCCGCCACCCTGGGAGGAGTTCACGACGAGCGAGCCCTTGCGGAGCGCGACCCGGGTGAGGCCGCCGGGTGTGACCTTGATCTTCTCGCCGCAGAGGATGTACGGGCGCAGGTCGATGTGGCGGCCTTCGAAACCTTCGCCGCACCAGGTGGGATGGCGCGAAAGCGAGATCGGCGGCTGCGCGATGAAGTTGCGCGGGTTCTCGAGGATCTTCGCGCGGAAGTCCTCGATCTCCGCCTTCGACGCCCACGGGCCCATGAGCATGCCGTATCCGCCGGCTTCGTTCGCGCTCTTCACGACGAGCTTCGGGAGATTGTCGAGGATGTAGGCGCGGTCCTTCTCCTCGGAGGCGAGGAACGTGTCCACGTTCGACAGGATCGGCTCTTCGCCGAGGTAGAATTTGATGATCCGCGGGACGAAATAGTACATCACCTTGTCGTCGGCGATGCCGGTGCCGATGGTGTTCGCGAGACTGACGTTACCCGCTCGATACGCCTGCACCAAGCCGGGCACGCCGAGCAGCGAGTCGGCGCGGAAGACGGACGGGTCGAGGAAGTCGTCGTCGATGCGCCGATAGATCACGTCGACCGGTACGAGGCCTGCGACGGTGCGCATGAAGACGCGCGCGTCCTTCACCACGAGATCGCGGCCCTCGACGATCGGCACGCCCATGGAGCGGGCGAGGAACGTATGCTCGAAGTACGCGCTGTTGTGCACGCCCGGCGTGAGCAGCACGACGTTGGGCGTGTCGCTGCGCATGCCGGTGGGCGCGGTGAACTGGAGCGAATTGAGCAGCTCCTGCGCGTAATTCTCCACCGGGCGCACCTTCGCGGCCTGGTAGAGCCCGGGAAACGCGCGTTTCATCGCGGCGCGGTTCTCGATCATGTAGCTCGCGCCGGATGGGCAGCGGAGGTTGTCCTCGAGCACGAGGTAGCGCCCGTCGTGGTCGCGGATCAGATCGGTGCCGCAGATGTGGACGTACACGCCCTTCGGCACGTCGAAGTGCATGAACTCCCGCCGGAAATGCCGCGCGCTGAGCACATAGTGGGCGGGAATCACGCGCTCCTTGAGGATGCGCTGCTCGTGGTAGATGTCGTGGAGAAACAGGTTCAGCGCGGTCAGGCGCTGCGTGAGGCCGGCCTCGAGCGTGGCCCACTCGCGTGCGGGGATCACGCGCGGCATCAGGTCGAACGGGAAGATGCGCTCGGTGCCCTGGTTGTCGCTGTAAACGGTGAACGTCACGCCGCTGCGCATGAACGCCAGGTCCACGGCGGTCTGTTTCTTGAAGTAATCCTCCCGCGTGAGCGCGCCGAGATGCTGGTGGATCTTCGAGTAGGCCGGGCGCACGGCGCCGTCGCGCGTGAGCATTTCGTCGAAGAACGCGCCGACCTCGTAAGGCTCGAGGAGCGAGCGAGTGCCGGCGGTGGATAGGGTCGCGGCTGTGGCTGTCATGAGCGCATTGAATAGCAGACCGCAGGCCAACCCCGCCCGCTGGCCGCTTTTGCACGCCGTGGCCCGCGCGCTGCCTCTGGCATGCGCCCTGCAATGAGCCGGGTTCATCTCCCGATCACTCACCGTCGCCGCCCGGGCCCTTCGCGGCGGCGCCGCCGCACGCCAGCCTCATGGCCATCCACGTCGCCCTCCACCACCGCACGACCTACCGCTACGACCGCGCGATCAACCTCGGCCCGCAGGTCGTCCGCCTCCGTCCGGCGCCGCACACGCGCACGCGCATTCTCGGCTACTCGCTGCGCGTGGCGCCGGAGAAACACTTTCTCAACTGGCAACAGGACCCGCAGTCGAACCACCTCGCGCGCGTCGTCTTTCCAGAGCGGACACGCGAGCTGCGGGTCGAGGTCGACCTCGTGGCCGAGATGGCGGTGTTCAACCCGTTCGACTTCTTCCTCGAGCCGGCCGCCGAGAACTTTCCCTTCGCGTACGATCCGGCGCTCGAGCACGAGCTTGCGCCGTTCCGCCTCTGCGCGAGCGCCTTGCCGCGTTTCGCGGCGTACCTCGCCGGCATCCCGCGCGCGACCTGCCGCACGATCGATTTCCTCGTCGAACTCAACCGGCGCCTCTGCCGCGATATCCAGTACCTCATCCGCCTCGAGCCGGGCGTGCAGTCGCCCGAGGAAACGCTCACGTTACGCACGGGATCGTGCCGCGATTCCGCTTGGTTGCTCGTCCAGCTCCTGCGGCACCTCGGTTTCGCCGCACGGTTTGTCTCCGGTTACCTGATCCAACTCGTCGCCGACCAGAAGTCGCTCGACGGCCCCTCCGGCGCCGAGAAGGACTTCACCGACCTCCACGCTTGGTGCGAAGTGTACCTGCCCGGCGCCGGCTGGATCGGACTCGATCCCACCTCCGGCCTGCTCGCCGGCGAGGGGCACATCCCGCTCGCCGCCACGCCCGATCCGCAGTCGGCCGCTCCGATCGACGGCGTGCTCGACGAGTGCGAGGTCGAGTTCGACTTCGAGATGAAGGTCACGCGCATCCACGAGGCACCGCGCGTGACCAAGCCGTACACCGAGGAACAATGGCGCGCGATCGACGCCCTCGGCTGCCGGGTCGACGCCGCGCTCGCCGCCGGCGACGTGCGCCTCACGATGGGCGGCGAGCCGACGTTCGTCTCGATCGACGACTACGATGGCGCGGAGTGGAACAACGCCGCGCTCGGTCCCACCAAGCGCGCCCGCGCCGATGCGCTGATTCGGCGGCTCCGCGAGCGCTTTGCACCGGGCTCATTTCTCCACTACGGTCAAGGCAAGTGGTACCCCGGCGAGTCGCTGCCGCGCTGGGCGTTTGCCGCCTACTGGCGCAAGGACGGCCAGCCCGTCTGGGACGACCCGCATCTGCTCGCCGACGAGAAGACCGCGTACGGCCACACCGCCGAGCTCGCGGATGTCTTCATCCGTTCGCTCGCGGGGAGGCTCGGCGTCGAGGATCGCTGGGTCATGCCGGCTTACGAGGATGCGTTCTACTACCTTTGGAAAGAGCGGCGCCTGCCGAGCAACGTCGACCCCTTCGACTCCAACCTCACCAACGCCGAGGAGCGCGCGCGGCTGGCCCGCGTGTTCGAGCGCGGCCTCGACAACGTCGTCGGCCACGTGCTGCCGTTGCAGCGCCGCTGGTCGCCGCAACGGCCGGAGTGGGCGAGCGGCCCGTGGTTTTTGCGCAGCGAGCGGCTGTACCTGATCCCCGGCGACTCGCCGCTCGGCTTCCGCCTGCCGCTCGATTCCCAGCCCTGGACCTCGGCAGGCGACTACCCATACGTGAACGAAACGGATCCGCTTGCCGAACGACCGCCGCTGCCCGAGCGCCGGCAGTTTGTCGCGGCGACCACGGCTGGGTTGGTGCGCGGGCCGCGGGCGATGACACCGATCGGTACGGCGCGGGACTCGGATCGTGGGCGCGTGGATCGCGAGCCGGGCGCACAGGAGTCCGCCGCGTGGATCGTGCGCACCGCGCTCTGCGTCGAGCCGCGCGGGGGCCGGCTGCACGTCTTCCTGCCGCCGACGGTTGCCCTCGAGGATTACCTCGCCGTGGTCACCGCCGTCGAGGCGACCGCCGCCGCCCTCGGCACGCCGGTCACGCTCGAGGGTTACCCGCCGCCGCAGGATCCGCGGCTCAACGTGATCAAGGTCACGCCCGATCCCGGCGTGATCGAAGTCAACATACACCCGGCGGCGACGTGGCCGGAGCTCGTTGAGCGCACGACCGGCGTGTACGAGGACGCGCGCCAGTCGCGGCTCGGCAGCGAGAAGTTCATGCTCGACGGCCGCCACACCGGCACGGGCGGCGGCAACCACCTTCTCCTTGGCGGCGCCACGCCCGGCGACAGCCCGCTGCTGCGCCGGCCCGATTTGTTGCGCAGCCTCGTCACCTACTGGCAGCACCACCCGGCGCTGTCGTTCCTCTTCAGCGGACTCTTCATCGGGCCCACGAGCCAAAGCCCGCGCATCGACGAGGCGCGACTCGACGCCGTGCGCGAGCTCGAGCTCGCGTTTGCGCAGCTGCCCGAGCGCGGCGACTGCCCGCCATGGCTTGTCGACCGCGTGCTGCGGCACCTGCTCGTCGATGCGACCGGCAACACCCACCGCGCCGAGTTCTGCATCGACAAGCTCTATCCGCCCGAGAGCAGTGCCGGCCGACTCGGTCTGCTCGAGTTGCGCGCGTTCGAGATGCCTCCCCACGAACGCATGAGCCTCGTGCAACAACTGCTCCTGCGCACGCTCGTCGCGCGCTTCTGGGATGAACCGTACGCGAAGCCGCTCGTGCGCTGGGGCACGCAGCTCCACGACAAATGGATGCTGCCGCACTTCGTCGCGCGCGACGTGGAGGATATCTGCGCCGACCTCGCGCGCCACGGCCACGCGTTTGCCCCGGAGTGGTTCGCGCCGCACCAGGAGTTCCGTTTCCCGACGATCGGCG
Source organism: Opitutaceae bacterium (assembly GCA_035298965.1). Classification (GTDB taxonomy): domain Bacteria; phylum Verrucomicrobiota; class Verrucomicrobiia; order Opitutales; family Opitutaceae; genus CAJCBL01. Next base: position 9,679 of record DATGXO010000198.1, read on the forward strand.
ACTTCGCCGTGCGCGACATCCGACTCGAGCTGCGACAGGCGCTCGAACCGTGGCACGTGCTCGGCGAGGAACCCGGTGCGGGCGGCACGGTGCGTTTCGTCGACTCCTCGGTCGAGCGGCTCCAGGTGAAGGTAGACGGCCTCGTCGACGGCCGCCACGTCGTGACCTGCAACGGTCGCACCGTCCCGTTGTCGCCAACCGGCACGCACGGCGAGTTCGTCGCCGGCGTGCGTTACCGCGCGTGGCAGCCGCCCTCGTGCCTGCATCCGACAATCGGCGCACACACGCCGCTGGTCTTCGACGTGGTCGACACCTGGAACAACCGCGCTGTCGGCGGCTGCACGTACCATGTCGCGCATCCCGGCGGGCGGAACTACGTGACCTTCCCCGTGAACGCCTACGAGGCGGAGAGCCGGCGGCTCGCGCGATTTTTCCGCGACGGGCACACGCCCGGCACACTGATGCCGTGGCCGGCCGCGATCGACCCCGAGTTCCCGTGCACCCTCGACCTGCGCAAGGAATGAGGCGCGCGCCACAGGAGCGGGAGCCGGGGATCTGCCGCAGCTCCATGGCGGGCTTTACGCCCGCCATCCGGGCGCTTCCACTCTCGCGCACTTCCTAGATGTCGCCCGAGCCCACAGCCCTATCTCCAAACTCCGCGTCCCCCGCGGCCGGGGCCGCGGCGCGCGCGCGTCTGCTCGCCGGCTATCAGCCCGCGGCGGACGCTTTCGACGAGCTGCGCGATGCGACCGGGGCGGTGCGTCCGCACTGGGAGGCGCTCGTCGCCGATCTCGCCGGCAAGAGCGTCGCTGAGCTCCAGCGACGCTGGGAAACCGGCCGCCGGTTCATCCGCGACCAAGGGATCACCTACAATATCTATGGCGAACCCGACGGGCTCGACCGGCCCTGGCGGCTGGATCCCGTGCCATTCGTCATCTCCGCAGCCGAGTGGCGTCCGCTGGAGGCGGCGCTGATCCAGCGCGCAGTGTTGATCGAACGCGTGCTGGCGGACTGCCTCGGCGAACAGCGGCTCATCCGCTCGGGCCAGTTGCCACCGGCGCTGGTGTTCGCGCAGCCGGATTTCCTGCGGCCGCTGCACAATGTGAAACCGGCCGGCCGGCGCCACCTGCCGTTCTACGCGGCCGATCTCGCGCGTTCGCCCGACGGCCGGTGGTGGGTCGCGGCGGATCGCACGCAGATCCCGACCGGCGCCGGCTACGCGCTGGCGAACCGGCTCATCGCGTCGCGCATGCTGCCCGAGGCGTTCCGCGAGCTGCACGTGCAGCGGTTGGCGGGATTTTTCCGCGACACGCAGGAGATGCTCGCCGGGCTTGCTCCGCGAACGGGCCGCGAGCCGCGCGTGGTCGCGCTCACGCCCGGCCCGTACAACGAGACCTATTTCGAGCAGGCTTACCTCGCGCGCTACCTCGGCTATGCGCTCGTCGAAGGGCAGGACCTCACGGTGCGTGATGAACGCGTCTTCCTGAAGACGCTCAGCGGGCTCGAACCGGTTGACGTGATCTTGCGCCGCGTCGATGACGATTTCTGCGACCCGCTCGAGCTGCGCAATGACTCGATGCTCGGCGTGCCCGGACTGGTCGAGGCGGTGCGGCGGGGCCATGTGGCCGTGGCGAACGCGCTCGGCAGCGGCCTGTTGCAGAGCCCGGCGTTCATGGCGTTCCTGCCGGGGCTGTGCCGGCATGTGCTCGGCGAGGAGCTGCGTCTCTCATCGGTGGCGACGTGGTGGTGTGGGCAACAGGCGGCGGAGCGTTATGTGGAGGAACATTTCGACGAGCTCGCGCTGCGGCCCGCCTTCCGCGCCGCGCCCGGTGTGCCGCTGGCGGATCGGACGGAGTGGCTGCGGCGCGTGCGCTGGCAGCCGGAGTCGTACGTGGCGCAGGAGCGCATCGCGCTCTCGCAAACGCCGGTTTGGGCGGGCGACGGTTTCGCCGCGGCGTCGGTGAGCGTGCGCGTGTACCTCGTGGCGCACGGCGACTCGTATCGCGTGATGCCCGGCGGGCTCGGCCGGATCGCGCCGGATTCCGCGGCGCGCTTCGTTTCGCTCCAACGCGGCGGCGCGAGCAAGGACGTGTGGGTGCGCGCCGAAGGGCCGGTGGAGGATGTGACGCTCCTCGGCCAAGCTTCCCAACCCGTTGAACTGCGCCGCGTGGGCAACAATCTCCCCAGCCGCCTCGCCGATAACTTCTTCTGGCTCGGCCGCTACGCCGAGCGCGCCGACGCGACCGCGCGCCTCCTGCGCAGCGCGCTCCTGCGGTTCAGTCCGGAGAGCACGGGTGGCGCGTGGCCGGTGCTCGCTCCGTTGCTACGAGCTCTCGAGGAACACGGGCAACTTCCGCGCGAGCGGCGGCTCCAGGTCCGCCACCAACCCGAGGCGCTCGAGGCCGAGTTGCTGGCGGTCGTGTTCGACCCCGCACGAAACGGCAGCCTGCGGCAGACGGCGGCGCAGCTCCGCCAGATCGCGATCCTCGTGCGCGACCGCACCTCGAACGACCTTTGGCGCGTGCTCACCCAGTTCGAGGAACGCCTTGCCGCGCCCGTCGGGACGACGTCGCTGCTGGCCGGCGACGCGGTGGCGGTGCTGAACCACTCGCTGCTCGACTTCGCGGCGTTCCACGGCCTGGCCAACGACAACATGACTCGCGCGCAGGGCTGGCGTTTCCTGGATATGGGCCGCCGGATCGAGCGCGCGATCCAGCTCTGCACGTTGCTCGATTGTGTGCTCGCCGCTTCCGACGCCGAGAACCTCGGCCTGCTCGAGGCGGTGCTCGAGGTGTGCGACTGCTCGATCACCTACCGGTCGCGCTACAGCGTGCTCCCGCAGCTCGCCGCGGTTTGCGACCTCGTGCTGCTTGACGACACGAACCCCCGATCGCTGCTCTTCCAGCTCAATCAGCTCGTGAAACACTTCGACCGGCTGCCGCGCGAGAAACTCACCGCGCTTCCGGGCGCCGGGCAACGCATCCTGATCGACTGCGTCGCGCGCCTGCGCCTCGCGGATCCGCGGCAGCTCGGGCGCGCCGGAACGAAGGTCGCCGACACCGAGATCGCGCAGATTGTGCGGCACGTGGCCGCGGCGATGCCGCAACTCTCCGATGCGATCGCCGTGAGCTACTTCGCGCATTCGTCGATCGCGCGCGCCGGGGGAGAAACCGTGGCGGCTAAGGAGGTCGGACCATGAGGCGGCGCTCGCAGCGGAAGTTTTCCGATGGTGGGGCGGGCTTTATGCCCGCCATTTGCGCGAGAAGCCCGAACCGCGACTTGCTACTTCCGGCATGAACTATCGCGTCACGCATCGCACGACCTACGAGTACGCCGAGCCGGTGGCGGTGTCGCATCATGCAGCGCGGGTGGAGCCGCGGGCCACCAACGTGCAGTCGCGCTCCGATTGGCGGCTCGTGATCACGCCGGAGCCGGCGGTGCAGATGCAGCGGCCGGATTTCTTCGGCAACCGCGTGTGCTTCTTCGCGATCCAGGAACTGCACGCGAAACTCGAGGTGACGGCCACCAGCGTGGTGAGCGTGGAGGCGCGGGCTCTCCCCGCTCCAGGTTTGTCGGAACCGTGGGACGAAGTCGCGCGGCGCTACCGGGATCCGGTGGCGCCGGAGGCGATCAAGGCGTTGCAGTACGTCTACGGTTCGCCGCTGGTGCAGCCGCAGCCGGAGTTCGCCGAGTACGCGCGGGAGAGTTTCCCGGAGGGCCGGCCGCTGCTCGAGGGCGTGCTCGACCTGAACCGCCGCATCCATGCCGACTTCGCCTACGATCCGGTGGCGACGACGGTGGCGACACCGTTGGTGGAGGTCTGGAAGAGCCGACGCGGCGTGTGTCAGGACTTCGCGCACATCGCGATCGCCTGCCTGCGCTCGCTCGGGTTGCCGGCGAGCTACGTGAGCGGCTATCTGCGGACGCGGCCGCCGGCGGGGCAGGCGCGGTTGGTGGGCGCGGACGCGACGCACGCGTGGTTCGCCGTCCATTGCCCGAGTCTCGGCTGGGTCGACTTCGATCCGACCAACAACTGCCAGCTGAGCGACGAGCACATCACGGTCGCGTACGGGCGGGATTTCAGCGACGTGAGCCCGGTGATGGGGATCCTCACCGGCGGCGGCAGCCACACGGTGAAGGTGGCGGTGGACGTGGAGCCGTTGTGAGCAGCCGATGCGCCGGGAGACTCCGGATGGCGGGCGTAAAGCCCGCCCCACCATTCGGAAAGAGGCCGCGCACGCCGCGCGGGCTACTTCTTCAGCTTCTCCAACTGCTCGGGCGTCATCTCGTCGACGGGCGTGCCTTCGCCGTCGCCGGGGGTGAACTGGCGGAAGTTCTTCACGTAGGTCTCCGCGGGCGTTTCCTCGTTGTCGTCGAAGAGGACGATGTGGACGGTGTTGAAGACGTAAGGACGATCGACGGGCAGGGGCGAGCTGAGCGTCTTGCCGTCGGCACCGCCGGCGAGGAAGAAACGCTGGTCGGTCTTGAACTTGCGGTAGCGGACGGTCGCCTTGGTGACGTCGGGCGCGACGGCTTTCTTGTCCTTGTCGTAGAAGGCCATGACAAACTTGCCGCCGTCGACCTTGAGGTTGAGGAAGCCGCCGTTGGCGCGCGTGATGAGGATGCCGGCGAGGTTCTTCTCGTCGAGCACGTCCCCGGCGGCGGCTTGCTCGGCCGGCTGGGCCGCGGGCTTGGCGGTAGGCTTGGGCGCGGCGATGGTGACGGAGGTCGCGAGGCCGATGCCGAGGGCGAGGGACAACAGGGCGGAAGGCGTCTTCATCGCGGCGGAGGGTGCCGGCGGGCGTTTGTCGTGGCAAGCCCGGGGCAGGAGGCGGGTGCGGCGTTTACGCCGGTTTCACGGAGGCGGAGCGGACGCGGAAACGGGTGGCGCGAAAAGGGCCGGAGCGTTTACGGATGTTTGGGGGAAACGTCCCGACTTTGTTTCGCGGCCTGCGCTTGGAGTTGGCGTTTGAGCTCGCGCCATTTCGCAATCCGCTCGGCGGTCTTCGCCTCGAAACCGACGGGCTTCGGCTCGTAGAAACGCAGCGGTTTCTCGAGGTAGTCCTGGCCGCTCACGTTTTCGGGGAAATTGTGGCTGTAGAGGTAACCTTCGCCGTGGCCCATGCGCTTCGAGGCTTGGCCGCCTTTGTCGCGCATCGGCATCGGCACCTGCTGCACGGGGCCCTGGGCGAGCGCGGCCTTGGCGGCGTGGAGCGCGAGCGTGACGGAGTTGCTCTTCGGTGCGCTGGCGAGGTGCACGGTCGCGTGCGCGAGCGCGTACTCCGCCTCGGGCAGGCCGACGAAGTCGCACGCGTGGTGCGCGGCGACGGCGAGCGGGAGTGCGAGCGGATCGGCGAGACCGACATCCTCGGAGGCGCTGATCACGAGGCGGCGCGCGATGAACCGCGGGTCCTCTCCGCCGGCGAGCATCTTCGCGAGCCAGTAGAGCGCGGCGTCGGGATCGGAGCCGCGGATGCTTTTGATGAAAACGGAGATGGTGTCGTAGTGCTCGTCCTCGTCGGCATCGTAGCGGATGCGGCGCTCCTTCGCGAAGACCTCGAGCTGGGCGGAGGTGAGTTCGCCTTTCAACGGCAGGCCGAGGATGAGCGTCTCGAGGGCGTTGAGCGCGCGGCGCAGGTCGCCGTCGCAGAGCGCGGCGAGATCGCGCAGCACCTCGTCGCTGGCGCGGCAGCCGGTCTGGCCGAGGCCGCGCTCCGAATCGTCGAGCGCGCGTCGTAGGACGGCGGTGACATCGTCGACCGCGACGGGATCGAGGCGGAAGAGGTGGCTGCGGGAGAGCAGCGGCGGGTTGACGTAGAAACCGGGGTTGTGGGTCGTGGCGCCGATGAGGCGGATGTTGCCCTGCTCGACATCGGGCAGGAGGAGGTCCTGCTGCGATTTGTTGAAGCGGTGCAGCTCGTCGATGAAGAGGATCGTCGTCTCCGGCCGGTGGCGCGCGATGGCGAGCACCTCGCGCAGCTCGGCGACGTTGGAGAGCACGGCGTTGAGGCGAACGAAACGGCTGCCGGTCTCTCGCGCGATGGCCTCGGCGAGGCTGGTTTTGCCGCAGCCGGGCGGGCCGTAGAAGATGAGCGAGCCGAACTGGTTGCTCTTCACCAGCCGCGGCAGGAGCGAATCCGGCTCCAGGATATGGCGCTGGCCGGCGATCTCGGCGAGCGAGCGCGGGCGCATGCGCGCGGCCAGCGGCTGCTTGCGCGGCGCGGCCGGCCACTCGGCGCCGCGTGCGGCCGAGGACGCCGTCTCGCTGGCGGCAAACAGATCGGATTGGTCCTCGGCGGGCATCGCGACGATGAGGTCGGAGGCGGACCGGCGAGGCAAGCGCGGGACGGCGTGGGGCCTGCGCTCAGCGCGACACGGTCAGGTCCTGCGCGGCACCGATGGTCGAACCCGGGATGGCGACGAGGCCGAGGAGTTGCAGCGAGAGGTTGCCCGCTTCGCCATTGCGGATCGGCTGCGGGGCGGCTTCGGGGCCGGGCCGCGTTTCCCCGGGATCGCGGCGCCGGGCGGGATTGAGCGCGTACAGATCGACGCCACCGGCGATGCCGGGCCCCCAGACGTAGAACGGGATCGTGTAGTTTTCGTGCCGGGCGGCATCGCCGTGGTTCTTCTCGAACCCGCCGTGATCGGCGGTGAGCACGATGGCGGTGCGGCCGGCGAGTTCGGGGGTGGTGTCGATCAGGTCGAAGAGCACTCCGAGCTCATTATCGATGCGCAGAAGCGTGTTGCTGTAGTCGCTTCCCGGTGCGGGGTCCCAGCCGACCTTGTGCCCGATCGCATCAAGGTCGCCGATGTGGAGGAAAACATACTGCGCGGGCGACGCGCGCTGGTCGGCGGCGAGCCGGGCGACCAGCGCGGCGGTGTTTTCGTCGCAGCGATAGACGTCGATCTTCGCACGGCCGTTGTCCGGCGCGACGGAATCGGGAGCACCCTGTGCGGCATCCCAACTGGAAGCAAAGAGCGAGAACTTGCTCTTGCTCACATAGGCGGCGGTGCGCAGGCCGTGGTCGTGGGCGACGTCGAACACGCCGGCGATGTACGATCCCTTGTTGCTCGCGAGGGTCTGGCCGGGCGCGGGGTCGCGGTTCCAGGTCCAGTTGTGCCCCGCGGGGCCGAGGATCGGGCGGCCGGTGAGCTGGGTGGTGTGGTTGGGCAGCGTGACGGAGATGTCGGAATCGCAGCGCGCGTTGTCCGTGCCGGCGCTCTGAGTGCGCAGCCGGTGGAAGTGGGGCAACGAGACCGCGGGCAACGCGGTGATCGAGTCGGGTCGCAGGCCGTCGACGCTTACGTGGATCACGTAACGGATCTCCGGCGCGGCGAACAGCGACGCGGCGAACGCGAGGCCGAGGGCGAGTGGCAGGGCGCGACGGAGCGGGCGCAGAGACATGGCGCGGAAGGTGGGTGTGGCGGTGCGGCCGCGCGAGCGCTGTTTTCGCGATCCGGCGCAAATCGCGGGCGACTCACCGCTCCCGCGAGCGGGCGGCGAAACGTGCGAGCGCCTCGAGGAAATAGTAGTCGCCGTAGACGAGCGGCACGTCGATCTCGCGGCGCTCGGGCATGTGGCCGACGGCGTGGAGCAGGAGAAAACCGCCGTTCTCGCCGAGGGCGGCGCGGTACGTGGGCGACGAGAGCGCGCGAAGTTGGGTTTCGGCGACGGAGAGGTACTCGCGCGCCATCGCCGGCTCGGCGTAGCCCGCCAGCTCGACGAGCGCCGAGCACATCACCGCCGCGGCGGAGGTGTCGCGCGGCGCGGCGGGGATGCCGGGCGCGTCGAAATCCCAATAGGGAATCTTGTCGGCGGGCAGGCGCGGATGACCGAGCAGGAAACGGGCGATGCGGTGGGCGTGCGCGAGGTACTCGGGCCGGCGCGTCTCGCGGTACATCAGCGTGAAACCGTAGAGGCCCCAGGCTTGCCCGCGCGCCCAAGCGGAAGAGTCGGCGTTGCCCTGCGCGGTCTGTTTCGCGAGCACAGCGCCGGTCGCGGGATCGTAGTCGACGACGTGGAAGCAACTCGCGTCGGCGCGGTAGTGGTTGGCGAGTGTGCGGTCGGCGTGGCTGAGCGCGATGTCGCGCAGGCGCGTGTCGCCCCCCTCGCGAGCGGCCCAGAGCAGCAGCTCGAGGTTCATCATGTTGTCGACGATCACGGGGCAACGCCACGGGCCGAAGTCCCACGAGCGGATCACGCCGGCTCCGGGGCGGAACCGCGTCGCGAGTGCCTGCGCGCCATCGATGAGCACGGCGCGATACTCGGCGCGGCTGGTGAGCCGCAGGCCTTGGCCGTAGCTGCAGCCGAGCATGAAACCGATGTCGTGGTGCCCGGCGAAATGCCGGAGCGACTCGAGTCGCGCGGTATAGTCCTCGGCGGCGGTTTTCCATTTCGGATCGCCGGTGTGCTCGAAAAGCAGCCACAGCGAGCCGGGAAAAAAGCCGCTCGTCCAGTCCTCGGGCGCGACGGTGACGACGCGGCCGGCCTCGGCCGTGCGCGGGAGCCGAGGGTCGCCCGCCACATTTGCGAGCAGCGTCGAGTATTGCGCGGCGGCGAAGGCGAAATCGTCGCGGATGACGTCGGCCAGCGGCGGCTCGGCGGCGCGGGCGAGCGGAGCGACGAACGCGGCGATGACGAGGGCGACGCGCAAGGGCGCGAGAAAGGGGCGGGGTGGCATCGGCCCGGAGCGTGGCGGCAACCGCCTCCGGAGCAAGCGGCCGGCGTGCGGACAATCCGGACGTAACACGCGTCGACGGGCGCGGCTGTCGACGAGATTTCACAACCACGGGTTTGCCGTGCCTGCGCCGAAGTCCCAACGTGCACACGTACCATGGCTATCACGAAACGCACCAAGCGCATCGGCATCCTCACCGCTGGCGGCGACAGCCCCGGCCTCAACGCCGCGATCCGCGCCGTCGGCAAGACGGCCGTGGGCCGCTACGGCTGGGAGTTGATCGGCTTCCGCGATGGTTTCCTCGGCATGATCGAGGATCGCTGGGTGAATCTCGACAAGCGCGGCCTCGGCGGGATGCTCACGCTGGGCGGCACGGTGCTCGGCACCTCGCGCGAAAAACCACACCGCATGCCCATGGAAGGCGGCGGCACGCGCGACATGACCGGCGAGATCGTGAAGACCTACAAGCGGCACAAGCTCGATGCGCTCGTCTGCATCGGCGGCGGCGGCACGCACAAGAACGCCGCGCGGCTGATCGAGAAGGGGCTCAACATCGTCTCGTTACCGAAGACCATCGACAACGACGTGGCGCTTACCGACGACACGATCGGCTTCGACACCGCGCTGGGCATCGCGACGGAGACGCTCGACCGGCTCCACAGCACCGCGCACAGCCACCACCGGATCATCATCGCCGAGATCATGGGCCATCGCGCCGGCTGGCTGGCGCTCGGCGCGGGCATCGCCGGCGGGGCCGATGTGATCCTCATCCCCGAAATCCCGTACGATGTGGAGAAGGTGGCCGCGGCGATCCGGCGGCGGTCCGAGCACGGACTCAATTTCAGCATCGTGGCCGTGGCCGAGGGCGCGTTGCCCGCGACGGACGCGCACGAACTCGAATTGCTGTTGCGCCGGCGCGACCGCGCGAAGAACGACGCCGACAAGAAGGAGGCCAAGCAGGCGCTCGCCGCGTGGGACAAGGCGCGTGCGGGTCACACGATGCGGTTGGCGAAACTGCTCGAGGAGCTCACACACCTCGAGGCGCGGGTGACGATTCTCGGTTACGTGCAGCGCGGCGGCACGCCATCGTGCCACGACCGGTTGCTCGCGACGCGGCTCGGCACGGCCGCCGTGGAGCTGATCCGCGCGGGCAAGTTCGGCCACATGGTCGCCGCGCGCGACGACAAGTGGATCGCGGTGCCGATCGAGAAGGTGGCGAAGGGGATCAAGACGGTGCCGGCCGATCATTGGTGGGTCGAGTCGGCGCGCCGCGTCGGCACGAGCTTGGGCGACTGAGCCGCACGCTGCGCCTGCGATTGCGGAACGCGGATTTCGGATTGCGGAATCCGCGCCGGCGCAGGGGGCACGCGGTCTCGGACTCTGCCTTGGAGATCAGGCCTTGCCGCGGCTGAGCCGTCCGCGGGCTCAGATGGCCGGCCTCGGCTCGGGTCGGCGGCGGAGCGCGAGCAGCGCAAGCAACGGGATGGCGAAATGGAGTCCCACGGCGCCGCCACCGCCTCCGCCGGAGGTGGCGGGGGATCCGCCCGAGGAGGAACCGCCGTTGGACGGACTATCCGCGCTGCCGCCGTTCGCGGGGGCGGCCGTGAGCGCGAGTGTCGTCACCACACCGATCGTGGTGATCTTGCGGATCGTGGCGTTGCCGGTGTCGGCGACGTAGAGGTTGCCGACCGAGTCGAGCGCCAGCGCCTGGGGCTGATCGAACCACGCTTCGAAACCGGAGCCGTTGCGCAAGCCCGACACCGTGGGCAGTCCCGCGAGGGTGGTGACGGCGCCGGCGGGGGAGATCCTGCGGATGGCGGAGTTGCCGGTGTCGGCGACGTAGATGTTGCCGGATGAGTCGACCGCCAGACCGCGCGGGTGGTTGAAGAGGGCGGCGGAGCCGCTGCCGTCCGCGCTGCCGACGGCGCCTTCCACGCCCGCGAAGGTGCTCACCGCCCCGGCCGGAGTGAGGAGGCGGATGGTCGAGTTGCCGGTATCGGAAATGTAGAGATTGCCGGTGGCGTCGACGGCGAGGCCCCCGGGACTGTTGAAACGCGCGGCGAGGGCGGGGCCGTCGGTTCCGCCGGAGGTGCCGGCGGCACCGGCGATGGTCGCGGTGTTGCCGGCGGCGGTGATCTTCCGGATCGTGTGATTGACGGAGTCGGCGATGTAGAGGTCGCCGGCGGCATCGAGCGCGACGGCCGCGGGATTGTTGAAGGTGGCGGCGGCGCCGTCGGCGTTGCCGCGGGTCGTGGCGGAGCCGGCGAAGGTGGTGACGGTGCCGTCGGTGGCGACGCGGCGGATCGTGGCGTTGCCGGAATCGGCGACGTAGAGTGTGCCGGCGGCGGAGCGGGCGAGGCCGGCCGGGGCGTTGAAACGGGCGGCGGAGCCGTTGCCGTCGGCGGATCCGGCGGTGCCGGTGGCGCCGGCCAGCGGGCGCACGACGCTGGTGGCGCTGATCGTCTGGAGGTTGTTGTTGGAGCTGTCGGAAACGGTAAGGGCGCCGGCGGAGTCGGCGGCGATGCCGGTCGGATAGGGCAGGAGTGCGGCGGCGACGGTGACGGCGATGGCGGCGCCGGTAGTGACGGTGTTGCCGTTGGTCGAGAGGCAGCGGAAGCGCGTCGAGGTGGTGAAGTTGGCGATGGTGAGCGTACCGGTGGTGGTGCCGGAGTAGGTGGCGTTGTCGGCGAGGTCGTTCCAGGTGCTGGCGCCGCTTTCGATCTGCCATTGGAAGCTGCCGCCGGTGCCCGCGTAGAGGGTGAGCCCGTGGCCTTTGGTGACCGTCTGGCTGGCGGCGGGGGCGAGCACGGCGAGCGTCGCCGGGCCGGCGGTGATGGTGCCGGCGGAGTTGGAAATCCGCACGGTGTAGGCGCCGGCGTGAACGGATTGTGCGTTGGCGATGGTGAGAGCGGCGGTGTCGGTGCCGGCGAGCGCGTTGCCCTCGTGCAACCACTCGTAGTGGAGCGGCTGTAACGAGACGGCTTGGACAGTGAGGATGGCCGACCGTCCGGTGGTGACGGAGGTGCTGGCGGGTGGCTGGACCAGGGCGATGCCGGGGGCGTTCCACATCTGCGCGAGCCGGGAGGCGAGGGTGCGGGCGGTGAGCCGATCGGGACCGGTGGTGGCGGGCGCGACGGTGTAGAGGCCGAACCACTCCTCGTCGAGGTAGCCGTCGGGCAGCGCGGGGTGGGCGGTGCCGCCGGATTCGTGCGTGGTGGCGCCGGCGATCTTGGTCCAGTCGTCGCTGAATTCGAAGACGCAGCCGCCCGCGCAGGTTTCGGCGGCGCCGAGGATTTCGGCCCAGAGACCGGCGACGGTCTGGGCGGGGAAGGCGGCGGCGTTCGGATACTCGCGAGTGTTGGCGTGGTCGTAGGCGTCGAGTCCGAACTCGGTGAGGACGACGGGGCGGTTGGAGCGAGCGGCGAAATCGGTGAAGAAGGATCCGAAAGAGGTGCCGCGGTAGAGTTGGAGGCTCCAGAAATCGATGTGGGCGAGGAGGGGCTCGGCGGTGGGGACGGCGGCGAGGTTGTCGGTGATCGGGATGGATACGAGGCGCGCGGGGTTCACGGCCTTGATGGCGGCTGCGATGGTGTCGAGGGCGGCCCAGTAGGCGGGCTTGGCGCTGTTGCTGTTGGAGGTGTCGGTTTCGTTGCCGAGCAACACGGCGAGGACGGCCGGATGGCCGGCGAGGCTCGTCTCGAGCGCGGCGAATCGGGTCGCCAATGAGGCGACAGCGGTGGAGTCGGACCAGTCGGTGGCCGGATCGATCCAGAGGTTGACCAACACGGTGAGCGGGCGATCGCCGTTGTTTGTGCAGGCGTCGAGAAACTCGGCGTGAGCCACGTCCGGATCCCAGCCGTAGACGCGCACGGTATTGGCGCCCAGGGCCCGCAGCAGCGGGAGGTCGCGGGCATGCAGATCGGCGAAGGTGCCGGTGCAGTAATCGCCCCATGCCGGCGTGGTGGTTGCGGTCGTGCCGATCGGCACCGGGTGGTAGCAGACGCCCTGCACTTCAAACACGTGGCCGTCACGGAGCAGGCGTCGGCCGCTGACAGTGAAGGTTGCCTCGGCTCGCGGTACGATGGCGGCAGCCACGAGGAGAAACACGAGGACGAGGGAAGGGATCCGGGAGATCATGGCGAGCGGGAGGCCAGCGGGGCAGCGGCGTGGAACGCGAGGCGGTGGGGCGGGGCGCGCGGCGTGTGGCGCCGTGCGGGGGATGGACCGGACGCTGGGTGGACGACGGTGGAACTCAAGTACGCAGTGGTGGGTCGCGTGCGGCGGCGCCACGTCGCGCAGAGATGTGATTTGCCAGCGTCCGGGGTTGGCCGCAGTCAAATCACCGGCGTGACCACCACCCTCGACCGCTACATCTTCCGCAACGTGTTGTTCTCCTCGCTGGCCGCGGTGGGCGTCTGCACGTTCGTGTTGATGGTGGGCAACGTCATCAAAGATCTCCTGCAGGCGTTCGCCTCGGAGCAGATCGACCTGCCGACGTTTCTTCGGCTCGCCGCGTTGGTGATCCCTTCCGTGATGCCGTACGCGCTCCCGCTGGGGATGTTGACGGGCGTCCTGCTTGTGCTCGGGCGACTCTCGGCGCAGCAGGAGATCACGGCGATGCGCGCGGCAGGGTGGGGCGTGGTGCGGATCGCGCGGCCGATCTTCGTGTTGGCGGCGATCAGCACGGCGTTGATGGTCTGGTTCGCCTGCGAGCTCAGCCCGAAGGCCAAGACGACCATCAACCTGATCCGCGCGGATACGGCCCGCGTGAATCCGCTCAGCTTCATCGTGCCGGGCGAGTTTGTGCGGACGTTTCCCGGCAAGGTGATCCACGTGGCGGCAAAGGACGGCACGAGCGTGCGCGACCTGTCGTTCTGGGAACTCGATGCGCAGGGACGCGTTGTCGGTTATCTACGCGCCGAGACGGGCACGGTGGATTTCGACGACGACACCTCGGAGCTCCTCATCACGCCCAAGCAGGGAGTGTTGGAAGTGCGCAACACCGAGAAGCCCGACGACTTCTCGCGCGAGCCGACGCTCATCCATTTCGCCGAGTGGAAGCGGATCAAGCTCCCGCTCGACAAGCTCGTCGGCCAAGGCACGTACAAGCGCAAGCTCTCGATCCTCACCTACGCCGAGCTGCGCGAGGAGCTTGCGAAGGCGAAGGCGGTGGTGGCCGAGGATGCCGCGGCCGCGCGCGCACGGCGGCAGCAGATCACGCGCGTGCGCTATGCGATGCAGAAGCAGCTCACGCTCGCGGCGGGAGTGCTGGCGTTTGCGATGGTCGGGGTGCCGCTGGGCATCACGATGCAGCGCAAGGAAACCTCCGCCAACCTCGGCCTGGCCGTGGTGCTCGCGCTCGGGTATTTGTTTTTTCAGATGATCATCGACTGGTCGCAGAAGCGGCCCGATCTGCACCCGGAGCTGCTCGTGTGGCTGCCGTTCGTGGTGTTTGCGGGGCTCGGCGGCTGGCTGTTCTGGCGCGTCGACCGGCAGTGATCGCCCGCCGGTGCGGGCGGAGAGCGGGTTGGCGTGGAGCGCGGTTCCGTGTTTCCGGATCCGGGCGGGCCCGTTGATGGACGCAGATCGCCGCTGATCGCGGAGAGGAATCGGAAGCAGGAGCGGTCGGGCCCATTCTGTCGCCGCCTTGCCGGATGGGCGGATTCCGTGCGTCCCCCGAGCGGGCGAACGGACTTTGCCCGATAGGCCGCGGACACCGCATCTGGTACCTAGTGGTGCGTTGCAGGGGTAGTGCCGGCTGCTCCCATCGACACACCCACAGCTCGGCGCGCATGGCGCGCCGCCCCGATCGCGAACACGAACACAAACACTGAAGAAAACGACCATGCGTATCACATCGTTGTTATTGGGGGCGGCTCTTTTGACTTCGCCCGCCGCCCTGCACGCGCAACTCGTCGATCTGGAGCTGTCGCTGCTTGTCGACGTCTCCGGCTCGATCACGGCCTCCGAGTTCAATCTCCAACGCCAAGGCTATGCCGACGCGTTCGCCAGCAGCTCGCTGCAGGACGCGATCCTCTCAACCGCCGACGGGCGCCTCGGCTCCATCGCCGTCAACCTCGTCTTTTGGGCGGGGGAGACGCAGCAGACGGAGGTCGTCGGCTGGACGTTGCTCGACTCGGCGGACGCGATCGACGATTTCGCCGCCGCGATCGCCGTGGCTCCGCGCACCTACCCGACTCGTGGTCGTACCGCGATCGGCGATGCGCTGGCCTTTGCGACGCCGCTCTTCGAGACGAACACGTTCACGAGCGCGCGCCAAGTGATCGACATCTCCGGCGACGGGGCGACCAACGACGGCAGCGACACCGCGACTGCGCGTGACGCGGCGCTCGCGGCGGGCGTGGAGTCGATCAATGGCATCGTCATCCTCGGCGAGGATGGACTGCAGGATTTCTACACCAACAACGTCGTGGGCGGGTCGGGCCATTTCCTGCGCACGGCGACAGGTTTCGATGCTTTCGGTGACGCGATTGCGGACAAACTCGCGTTCGAGATTAGCGGCGCTGTCCCCGAGCCGGCGACATACGGAGCGATTGGGGCTGCTGTGTTGTGCGGCTTGGCGTTGTGGCGTCGGCGTTCTGCGAACCTCCCAGCCTGAGTCTCCGCAACTCCCCACTGAACGGAACCCCGGGCCCTCGTGCCCGGGGTTCTTGTTTGCCGACGCTCGCGCCCTCCGCGCGGGCCGCTGGTGCCGGTGGCCCCCGGCTGCGCGAGCGAGGCGCCGACATTTTTCCTTGGCCGCGGGCGCCCGGCCCGGGCACGCTGCCGCCTCCTCATGAGCAAGTTCTACATCACGACCGCCATCGACTACGTGAACGGTTCGCCGCACCTGGGCCACGCCTACGAGAAGGTGCTGACGGACGTCGTCGCCCGTTTTCGGCGGCTGATGGGGGACGACGTGTACTTCCTCACCGGCACCGACGAGCACGGCCAGAAGGTCCAGCAGAGTGCGCGCGCCAAGGGCATCGACCCGCAGAAGTTCTGCGACGACACCTCGGCGGAGTTCCAGGCTCTCTGCGCGAAGCTCGAGATCTCCAACGACGACTTCATCCGCACCACGCAACCGCGCCACAAGGACGTCGTCCGCCGCCTGCTCCAGCAGCTCTTCGACAAAGGCGAGATCTACAAGGCCGAATACAAGGGCTTCTACAGCGCGCGCCAGGAGCAGTTTCTCCAGGAGAAGGATCGCGGCCCCGACGGCAAGTGGCCGGAGATCTTCGGCGAGGTCGTCGAGATCACCGAGTCGAACTACTTCTTCAAACTCGCCGCCTACCAGCAGTGGCTGATCGACCACATCAAGAGCCACGAGGACTTCATCTTCCCGCGCTTCCGAGCCAAGCAGGTGCTCGAGTTCCTCTCCGAGCCGCTCAACGACCTCTGCATCTCGCGCCCGAAGGAGCGCCTCGAGTGGGGCATCCCGCTGCCGTTCGACGAAGGCTACGTCACCTACGTCTGGTTCGACGCGCTCGTGAACTACTACTCCGCCGTCGCCGAGAAGGGCCGCTGGCCGGCCGACATCCATGTGATCGGTAAGGACATTCTGGTGCCGCCGCATGCCGTCTACTGGCCGATCATGCTCCAGGCCTGCGGGCTCGAGATCCCGAAGTCGCTGCTCGTGCACGGCTGGTGGTCGATCAACGGCTCCAAGATGTCGAAGAGCACGGGCAACTTCATCGACGCGTTCTCCTTCGCCGACCAGCACGGCGCCGACGCGCTGCGCTACTTCCTCATCCGCGAGATGAGCGTGGGTCAGGACAGCGACTTCTCGATGGCCCAGTTCCTCGCGCGCTACAACGCCGAGCTCGCCAACAACCTCGGCAACCTCGTCAACCGCACGCTGAACATGACCAACCGCTTCGCCGGCGGCGTCGTGCCCGCGGCGGCCGGCGCGGACGACGCCGAGCGCGAGCTGCAGGCGCTGTGGGAGAAGACCCGCGACGAGGTGCTGCGTCTCAACTCGGAGTTCTCCTTCCACATGGCGCTGGAGCGCACGTTCACGTTCATCACCGCGACCAACGCCTACATCGAGAAGCGCGCGCCGTGGAAACTCGGCAAGTCCACCGCCGAGGCCGACAAGGCGCTGCTCGTCACCTCGCTCGCGACGATGGCCGAGGCGCTGCGACTCTCCGCCGCGCTGCTCCAGCCCGTGATGCCCGGCACCGCCGGCAAGATCGACGCGCTCCTCGGCCACAAGCCCACCGGCGCGTGGAAGGACCAGCTCGTCTGGGGCGCGGGCCTCACCGGCCACAAGCTCGGCGAAGCCGCGATCCTCTTCCCGAAGCCGCAGGCCACGGCCTGAAACCGAGATTCTGCGACGCCGAAGCGCGGCGGCCGTGCCGCCGCGCGTGAACTCCGTCTGGTTGCGCACCCCGAAACGCGCGCGCCCGCTGGGGCCGAGCGCGTCGCCAACTGCTTCTGTTCGGCTCAGTTCTCCGCCGAGTGCAGACCGCCGGCGCCGGCGCGGAACTCCAGCACGGTGCGGCCGGAGCCGTCGGGGCGCTCGCTGGCGCAGTTCCACAGACAGGCGCCGCAGTGGATGCACTTTTCGCGGTCGAAGACCGGCACGCCGTCGGGGCCGTGGCTGATCGCCTGGCCCGAGCAGACCTCGACGCAGGTGCGCTGGTCGCACTTCGCGCAGACCTGCGGGAAGGGGAACGCGACGTGGTCGGCGTATCCGGCCGGCGCCTGCACTTTGCCGCCCATGAGCAGCGCGTCCTGGTGCGAGACGAGGAGCTTGCCGTCGAGCGGGATCGCCGGCCAGCCGGCGCGATCCATCAGCGCGTTGTAGAGCGGTACGCCCTTCGCGAGGCAGTCGGCGCGGATCTTCGCGATCTCGGCGGCGGGAATCTTCCCGGCGTAGAAACGTTCGATCGAGGGCAGGCGCTTGTGCGGTGGGAGATCTTTGAGAAACGGGAAGTTCAGCAGTCCCTTGGTTAGGCCCGTGAGGCCCATGCCGATCAGGCCGGAAACGACGCCGCGGGTGAAGCCGTCGCGCGATTTCTCCGCGATGCGGCCTTCCTGTTCGACCCAGCTCGCACGGCGGCGGGCGACGTAGGTGGCGTCGAGGTTTTCTTTGGTGAACGGCTTGCCGGCCTTGAGCAGCTCCATCACGGCCTCCGCGAGCTGCGTGCCGGTCGCCCACGCTTCGTCGACGCCGGAGCCGGTGAGCACGTTGGTCGTGCCGGAGCCTTCGCCGATGCGGGCGTAGCCATGGCCGGTGAGGTGCGGCTCGCCGCGTTTGCCGGACTCGCCGAGCGTCTTCGCGCCCCACGAGCGCAGCGTCGCGCCGTTCAGGTGACGCCAGAGGTACGGGTGCTGCACCCAATGCTGGAGGTAGCGGTAGGCGGTGCGGACCGGATTATCGAACCACGACGGGACGAAGAGGCCCAGCGAGGCGATGTTGCCCGGGTGGATGTACATGAAGCCGAAAATCTCCGGCTCCGGGAAACCGAACGTGTGGAAAACAGTGCCCGGCTCGAGCTTCGAGCCGGCGGGGAGATCGACGACGAGCTTCATCCCCACGGCCCACTCGTGCGCGTGGTGGCCCTCGGGCGTGCCGAACTCGCGATCGAGCTGCTGGCCGAGCGCGCCCACAGGACCGTCGCCGATCACCGTGAGGGCGGCGCGGATATCCATGCCGGGCGTAAACGCCGCGGTGGGCGTGCCGTTCTTCTCGACGCCCTGATCGGCCAGGCGCACGCCGACGACTTTCTTCTCCTCGACGAGCGCCGCGGCGACGGGCGACGACGGCCACACCTGCACCGTGCCGGCGCCGGTGGCCTGCTGGCCGACCCACTGCATGAACTGCCCCATCGAGAGCACGAGCCCGTCGTGCTTGGCGAGAAACGGCGGGATCCACGGCAGCTCGATCGCGTGGTGTTTCCCTTTGAACGGTTTCAGGAGAACATCGGCCGCGCGCAACGCGAGCGACCGGCGGCTCGCGCCGACCGGGTCGAGCAGGTAGGCCACGTGTTCAGTTTTCACCGCCGCCGCCATCGGAATCTGCGCCGGGTCGAGCTGCGGGAAACTGGCCTTGATGCTTCGCGCGGCGCTCACGACGCCCGAGACGCCGAAGCCCACGTCATCGGCCCGCTCGTAACAGATCACCTGTGGCGGCATGCCCGGCATCGCGGCGCTCTCGACGACCGGCGAGCCGTCCTCCTTCACGAGACCTTTGGCGAGCGTGGTGAGGAAACCGCCCATCGCCGGCCCGAAGCCGACGCAGACGATATCGACATCCATGCGCGCGCGCTCGACGGCGGCAGCGGCAGATCCAGTGGCGGAGAAGTTTTCGAGAGGGGAGGACACGACGGGAAACAATTGGTTGGTTCCAGGTGGGATCGCAGTCCGCGGCGACGCGGGCGGGGCGTTTGGGGGAGGCCGTCAACGCCAGCAGAGCGGCACCGCGAGTCAAGGTCCGCGGCGTGGGGCGCGCCGGGCCGACGAGACGGCGGTGTTGAACGCGATGCCACCTCCCGCGGGCGGCGGATTAGCGAGCGTACTTTGCCGCGGTGCGCGTTGTCTTCGCCCGGGCTGCCGTGAATTTCCGCGTCATTCCCACGCCTCCAGCAGCAATCACCAGCCATGAACACCCAGACGAAGTTCAAACCCGACCAGTATCACACCGTGACGCCGTACCTGACCGTCCGCGGCGCCGCGCGGGCGCTCGAGTTCTACCGGCAGGCCTTCGGCGCCGAGGAATGCTTCCGCGTCGACGACGACGCCGGCCACGTCGGCCACGCGGAGTTTCGAATCGGCGACTCCATCATCATGCTCTCCGACGAGTATCCGGAAATGGGAAGCCTCAGTCCGGAGACAATCGGCGGCTCCGCCGTCTCGCTCCTGATCTATGTCGACGACTGCGATGCCGTGTACGACCGCGCCGTGAAGGCGGGCGCGACTCCCGCGCGGCCGTTGCAGAACATGTTCTACGGCGATCGCTCCGGCATGGTGAAGGACCCGTTCGGACACCAATGGCACATCTCGACGCACATCGAAGACATCGCTCCCGACGAGTTGATGCGCCGCGCCCGCGCCGCGATGCAGCAGACGCCTGCGGCATGAGTTCGGTCGCCGCCATGTTCCTCCGCCCTCACTCGGTCCCGACTATCCTACCCTGCTGGACATTCGTCCGGGCGGCCGTGCATCTGGCCGCCTGGGGCGCGTGGGTGGCAGTTGCCGCTGCGCCGGCCGCGGTGGCCCAGTCTGAGCGGTACTATACGATCGCATTCGCGAGCTTCGCGCCTGTCGATGCCGACATGTTTCTTGCCGACGCCGACGGCGGCGACGCGCGGGTGTTCCTGCCGCACCTCGGTTTCGACGGGAACGCGAGCTTCTCGTACGACGGTGCATGGATCGTGTTCACCTCCGATCGCGACGGCTCGTACGACATCTACCGTGCCCATCCCGACGGCACCGAGCTGGAGCGTTTGATCGATGATCCGGCGTACGACGACCAGGCTGCGCTTTCGCCCGACGGGCGCCGGCTCGCCTTCGTGTCGAGCCGCGGCGGGCAGGCGGATATCTGGATCAAGGACCTGGTTACGGGCGAAGTGCGAAACCTCACGCGGAACCCGGCCGGCGATTTCCGGCCGGCGTGGTCGCCGGACGGGCGATGGATCGCGTTCTCCTCGGATCGCGAATCGCCCCGGCCGCGGTCGAAGTCCGAATTCGTGCTGTTGCAGTCGACGGAGTTGTACGTGGTGCGGCCCGATGGCTCGGAGTTGCGGCAAGTCACCGCGGCGGGCGCGATCGCCGGCAGCCCGAGTTGGTCGGCGGACGGCCGCCGGTTGGTCTTCTACCGGGCCGAGGTGGAGGAGGAGGACAAGATCGTCGCGGTCCGCCGCCTGCGCGGCACGACCCAGATTGCGACGATCGACTTGGCGTCGAGCGAGCTGCGGGTCCTGACCGGCGGTGTGGGGGAGAAGTGGTCACCACGATTCCTGCCCGGCGAGCGAGTCGGCTTCGCCGGTGGCGGCCCGGAGGGCGGCGTGGAGTTTGTCGGCGGCGCGGCGGGAGGGCGCGGCGAGGTGTGCAGTCCGAGTTGGTCGACCGACGGCCGCCGGATGGCGTTTCACCGCGATGTCGATTTCCACTGGCCGCCGCTGCAACGCTGGTCCAGCCCGGAGCCGCACTTTAGGCTGTTGCGCACGGGAGTGTTTCCAGCCTTCGCACCGTCGGGGAGCCGCTTGCTGTGCAACGACCAGCCCGGGGCGATCGTGTCGAAAGACATCGTGGCGATGGCTCCCGACGGGGCGCAGCGCTCGGTGTTTTTCGCTGGCGACGGTCGTAGCGCGCTGGCTCCCGTATACTCGGCGAGCGGCGACATGGTGGCCTTCGCGTTGGGGCGCTTCTTCCAGATGCGGTTGGGCGCGGCCACTGCCGACCTCGCGGTCGTCAACGCCGATGGCACCGGGCTGCGGATTCTCACCGAGGGCGACGGGAACTACGGTTTCCCGAGCTGGTCGCCGGATGGCACGCAGCTCGTTTATCGTGCGTCCACCCCGCAGAGCCGCGGGCTGTTCGTCCGCACGCTCGCCAGCGGGGTGACCCGCGAGCTCACGCCCTCCTCCGGTCATGACAATTTCCCGGCATGGTCACCGCGGGGGGATCTCATCGCCTTCACGCGATTCGACGGAGGCGGGTACGAGATCTGGACCGTGAAGCCGGACGGGTTGGATGCGCATGCGCTCACGGCGGCTCCCGGGAATGACGCGCACTGCGCCTGGTCACCCGATGGGGAGTGGCTTGCGTTCTCCAGTTCGCGCCAAGGATTCAAGGACGAGGCGGCCCTGCATCCGGGGAACGCACAGCCGTACGGTGACATCTTCGTGATGCGGGCGGACGGTTCGGACGTCCGTCAGCTGACCGACACGCCGTTCGAGGAAGGCACGGTGGCGTGGGCGCCGCTCGCGTGGTGAGATGCTGTGGTCACTTTGTTGCGGGACCGCGTTTCAACTCCCCCAATGCGCCTCCGGTTGAGGGCGCTTCACCAGAGCGTTTCGACGATGCCAGCATCGGTGATGTTGGCGTCGCGGGTGATGAGCGGGAGCCGGTGGACCTTCGCCGTGGCGGCGATGATCCGGTCGAACTGGTCGCCGTGCGGCAGTGCGAGTTCCGGTGCGGCGAGTGCTATCTCCAACGAGATCGGCAACACGGTCATGTAGTTCAGCAGCCCGCCGAGCACGGCCTTCGGCGAGCCGGTGAAGACGATCTTGCCGGCCTGCATCAGCAGTCCGATCTCCTGCAAGGTGCCGGAGCGGGAAGGCCTGCGGCAGGACCGGCCGGGCGGGCCGCGGGCGGCGGTTTGTGGAATAAATGCGGTTACGCGGCCAAAGCGGGACAAATTTGGCATTGATTCTCCGCGACAGTATCCGATGCTTGCGGGCGCCCGCTGCCGGGCCCGGTTCCCACAGACCGGTCGCAAACCCCAAGCCCACTCCGTCCGCGACCCTCCGCCGCCGCTATGCGTGCGCGCTTTTCTGTGGAACCACAGTTCGCCTACGCCCGGCCCCAGCCGGAAACGGCGGAGCGCGGCCCGAAGCGGCGCGTTGGCGCCAGCGGCGGCGGCGATGGGCGCCGCCGCGCCGCCTGGGGGCCCCACGCCGGAGCTGCCGGGGTCGACCTCGGTTTGGTTGACGCCGGCGCCGGAGTCGTCGGGCGCAACGGGCGGTGGGTTGGCCGCAACCGTGGCGTGGTCGGGATCGGCGGCGACCTCGACGGGTTCCACCACGGCTTCGTCGCGTCCCACGGGGACTCTGTTGAACGCCACGGCGACTCGGCCGGTTTCCACGGCCGCGACGATGGTTTCCACGGCGGCTTCGTTGGCTCCAACGGAGCGGGCGTTGGGCCCAACGCCGCGACCGGAAACGCCTTGCGCACCCCCTTTGCCCTCCACGAAACCCATGCATAAACAACAATAGGAGAAGAAGATATGTCAAAACTCGACAGCATCCCCCGCGCCGATGGCGATTTCCTGATCTGGTTCGACCAGTTCGTGGCCGCCACCGCCGCCAAGGGGACCGCGGCCGGCTTGCCGGCTTCGGACCTCAGTACCATCGCCGCCTGCGGCACGGAGGTGCGCACCCGTTTCGCGGCGGCCGCGGCGGCCAAGGCCACCGCCGACCAAGCCATGTCCGAAAAGCACGCCGCCCGCCACCGCGCCGAGCAGGCGGCGCGCGGCGTCTTGCGCCGCCTGAAGGCCTCCGCCGCTTACAACGAGGGCCTCGGGGCTCAGTTCGGGGCGATCGGGGCCGAGGACTCGACCGACCTCGCCACCACCAAGCCCGTCCTCACCGCCACCGCCCAACTGGGCGGGGCGGTCGTGCTCGATTTCGTGAAGAGCCGCAGCGATGGCGTGAATCTGTACAGCCGGCGCGGCGACGAGGCGAACTTCAGCTTCCTCGCCCGCGACACGGCTTCGCCCTATGTCGACAACCGGCCGCTCCTGGCCGAGGGCAAGCCCGAGATGCGGCACTACAAGGCGGTCTATATCCTCGACGACGCCGAGATCGGGCCCGCCAGCGACACCGTTTCCGTGATCGCGCAGCCGCAATGAGCGGCGCCGTCGTGAGCCTCGGCCTCGGAGGCTGAAAAGCTGATCTGCGAAACCACCCCTCGAGGGGCGCGGCGCAAGCCGCGCCCCTTTTTCGTGCCCTCGATCGGCAATCTGGAGCTCAGGAAATCAGGAACGAACTCGGTGCGGCACTGGCGGCGTGGTTGGTTCGATCCTCGGAGGGAGGAGCCACAGATCGACGCAGACGAACACCGATCCGATCCGTAGCTGCACGACGCAGTCGTTCAGCGTTTCCGGTTAGGGCGAACCGTTCCCGGTGAGCCGCTTCCGGGCGAGGCGGATCTGGAAAGCGGCAGAATGGACCGGAGGACAGAGCAGGCTCTCGCGCAGAGGCGCAAAGGCGCCGAGGTCCGAAAGATTTCCGATCTACTCGCTCCTCGCTGCTCGATTCTCACTACTGTCCGATAATCAGGAACGGACTGTAGGCCACGGCGGTGACGTGGCCGGGTTGTGGCTCAGAACGTTCCGCTCCGGTCTGTCGCCCGTCCTCCGTATGTGGCAACCTCTCGCCTCTGACCTTTCGCCTCTCACCTGACTAGCGCGCCACGCGCTAGTCCTCCACATCGCGGCAGAGGACATCGAGCTGGCGGGCGATGAGGGCGATCTGGGCCGAGTCGAGCAGGCGCTCCTTGTTGCCGCGGACGGCGCCGCAGACCCATTCGTGGTTCACGACATCCACCGGCTTGCGCGGGCCCATGTGCACGTACCAGCCGGGCAGGGCGAGGATGGGTTTCACGGGCGTATCGATGCCGGTGCGCTCGAAGATCCAGCTGCGGAGCCAATCCGCTTCCCAGAGCGCTTGCGCGAGACCGTGGCGGTCTTCGCCCCACGGCCAGATGAGCTGCTGTCCATCGTAGGTGACTTCATGGTCCTTGTAGCCCGGACGCGCACGACCTTTGCGGCGGGTCTTGGTCTCGACCACCGCCACGCCGGACGGGCCGACAGCCACATGATCAAGATTGAACGGCTTCTTTTGCCCCTGCCCGGGCACATCGTGGAAGACCGCGTAGCCTTGGCCGACCAATTCATTGAGCTTCTCGCCCACGACGCGCTCGCCGAAGTAGCCGAGCCGGTAGGCGCGGAAGCGATCCAAGTCGCGGAGTACCCAGCGCACCGTGGGAACCAAGGCTGCAACAAAGGCCACGATGAGGATACCGAACCAAACCCAGACCGGCAGTCCCGCGCGGGCCGCAAACTGGACGATGGCCCAGCCAACGACCAGAACGGGAACCATCGGAACCATCGCCGCCATCACCAAGCGGAAGAGCAGATTCTCGTCATACTCCGCCATCCGCTTCCGGAGCGTCTCGCCCGGACCGCGCAGGAGCTTCGTCTCCAGCGGTGGCCGAGTGTTGCGGCGCTTGATCCGCCAAATGGCGAGTCCGAGCGCGCCGAAGATGAACAGGGCGAAATAGGCGAGGGTGATGTAGAGGCCGGTTTCAGACATGGAATCTGGAGCTCGTTGAGCGTTGCGACATGCCCCTTCAGTCTGCTCAGTGCAATGGAGGAACCACGATGAAGCCTTCCTCACGATTGCCACAGATCTCGCAGTAGTCGATTGCGACTGAGAAAGCGACCAGCGCGCAGATCGTAGCGTCGACGTGCTCAATGCTTTGCAGTGGACCATCATCTATGCCCGCGGCACGGATCAGTTCTCTCCCATCAGATCCCTTGTCCTCAGCTTTAAGTCTTCGGCCGGTCAAAGCGCATGACGCAACGTATGGATATGTCTCAAAACAAACGCTCTCTATCAAGGCTTCGCCTGCGAACAACGAATAGTGAGCACGAAGGGCGTTATAGAGCCGATCGCCGTTGATCATCCAAGCGTATGCTGGGTTCGTGTCAGCAACTTCGCGGCAAGGTGTTGGGTAACAAGAATAGCCCAATTGCCTCAGTATCTCCTCGGCTTCACGACAGCTCTGGTCCGCGCCGCGCCGCCATCCGCTGGGAGCATCGACAGCAACGAGTTTTGCGCCGACCTCTTTACACCAGCGCACGGCCTCGTGCGGCTCGGTCGTGTGATACGTGCCCACGATTGCGGCACCGTGCAAAGCAACGAGATGAAAACCTTTCACTGAAGCGCCCACGTCGATTCCTGCAACGACCGGTAATTGACCGGGACTATGAAGTCCGGTCGCTTTGCGGACCCGCAAACCGAGGCGACTGAAATATGACCTATTTGTCGCGAAGAGTTGGTTGATTTGTCGCGCGGTTGTTCCGATTCCGGCGAGCACGAGCCCAGGCGGTAGGATATTTTGCCGTGAGGGATGAGATGCCGAATTCCGGAGGTTACGGACTGCATCCCAAGCTGATCTCTCATCAGCAGGGATGATCTGCGTCGCGCCGAGGTCGTCGATCAAGTCCTTGAACCGCCTGTCGCGTGTGGGGTCCTTCTTCTGCTTCAGCGGAATGCCGGCCTGTTTACAGCGTTCACGCACGGCGGCCTCCTGTACCCTGAGCAATTGCTCACTCGCGAGGGTCAGCAGCGGGTAGAAAAACCAGCCGTAGAGGATTGACCCCCGCGCGACTTCAAAGAGGCGCACTATCTCTTCGGGTACAGCTTCAATGAGCTTGGGTTCCAGTGCTGTTGACACCCAAACTTCCTCAGTGAGCCCGGGGAAATTCTTCGGCACATCGGGCTCTCTCCAGTTGCCGACGCTCAGTTTCTTCATGCCGAAATGAATGTCTTGCTCCGCCATACTATTGGTTGGTTGTGCCCATCACACTCTGCTCTGTAACAGAATCGGCAAGATGAACTCTGCGCTTGGCAATCCGTGCGTTCAGTACCGAGGCTATGTCGCATGGTCATTCATCGCGAGATTACCCTGCGTTCACGAGATCGAACGCACGACTCGCGCGACTTGGTATCGTATCTCTCACGTTTCTGTGGCTTGTGCTCCGCAAGATATCTCTACCGCCAGCAAGAGTCTGAGGAGTATGCGACAGCTATTCATGCGGACGCGTGCATAATCCAGCGACATGATCGGTTCCCCTATCCGAACCTTGCGTTTGCTACCGGCGATGGGGGGACTGTTCACCTCACGAACATCGTCCCTCGCGACGTTGGTGAAATCGACGTTGCGACGTACAACTCATTCGCGGCCGAGTTTGCCACCGGTTTTCGGCAGGCTCTGGGGCGAGAGGTTGCGGTCAGGATTACGGCGGACACATACACGCTAGCGGATGTCGTTTCTGGGCAGAAAACGCGTTCGTTGTTTAAGCGTTACCTCGGGCACCATCCTACGAGTTTTCATCCTAACGACATTGAGCGTCTCGATCTTTTTACCTGCGCATTGCTTCGTTACGCCGGTGGCAGGATCGACACTGACCGCCTACGCGGATACCTCATCGATAGTCTTGGCTGGAAAAAGGAGCATGCGGATTGGTGCTGTAACCGAATCGAAGTCGGGCTCGACGTATTGAGGGCCAATCGGACCTTCCGCATCTGATGTTCCGTTGGGTTCACTCCAGCACGGGGGGGGGAGTGGCTGGGGTCGCGTCGGACCATCCTGACCCGAAAGCGTGGGAAACGGCGGAACGTCGCGAAAAGCGCAACACTCGGTAACCGTGAACGCAAGGGACTTTATGGGACACACGGATGTAGCGAGTAGCGAGGAGCGGGTAGCGAGTCGTTTCGGAGCGACGGGGGGCGGAGCGGGAAGGAGTAGCGGGGAGCGGGTTGGGAGGAGCGAGGAGGTCGAACGAGTCCCGGCTTCAGCGAAGCCGGCTACAGGGTAGCCCATCTGTTCCTGATTCCCTGCTTTCCAGATTCCCATCCGCCTTGGCGGCTCACCGGGGACGGTTCGCCCTACCTTCACTGACTTGTTCCTGTCCTCTTCCGGCTTTGCGTTCTCTGCGGTTAACAATTCGAGGAGACGGAGTGCCATGGAGGAAAAAAATCACTGATCCACACTGATTCTCACTGATCCGGAGGATCGGCATCAGTGCCTATCCGTGTGCATAAGTGGTTACACATTCCGGGACTGGGGTTGGCGGCGGTCTCGTTCCTGATCTCGTGAGTTCCACATTTATCACTCCGTCTCCGCGGTCTCTGCGCCTCCGCGTGAGCATCAATTTCGGGGAGCGGCCGGGGTCGGCGCCCCCGGCTACGGGGGAGGCGGCTCACCAGGGACTCTGCTGTGCAGCAGAGCAGGCGGGTTCGCTCGACCTCCGGATTCTCGCTACTCGCTTCTCACTCCTCGCTCCTTCGGCCCTTCGTTCTCTTCCGGCTTTGCGTTCTTTGCGGTTAACCAATCCGAGGAGGCGGACCGCCGCTCTCGCGAGCGGCGCCACGGAGGAAGGGAACCACTGATCCACATTGATTCTCACTGATCCGGAGGATCGGTATCAGTGCCTATCCGTGTGCATAAGTGGTTACACATTCCGGGACTGGGGTTGGTGGCGGTCTCGTTCCTGATCTCGTGAGTTCCACATTTATCACTCCGTCTCCGCGGTCTCTGCGCCTCCGCGTGAGCACCGGTCTTGGCTGAACGGCTGCGCCATCCAGCTACAGGAGAGGATGGGCTGAATGACTCCGTCATCCAGCTACGGGGTGGCGGCTCACCGGGGACGGTTCGCCCTACCGTCGCCTGCTCATGCGTGTGCCTGTTCTCTTCCGGCTTTGCGTTCTTTGCGGTTAACCTCTCCGGCTCCGCTGCCTTCTCTGTGGCCTCCTCCGCCTCGGTGGGCTCTGTGACGGATCGAGCTCTCCGCTCTTGACGGTCCACGAGGGGATGTGCGTCCAACGGGCGTCGGCAAGCGACGCCCCTACGGTGGGCTGAACTGCGGCGCCGTCCGCGGGTGGGACGTTTGGGGGGAAAAGAAAAAGGCGGCGCTCGGGAGGAGCGCCGCCTTCGAGGAAATCAGCCGACAGGTGTTGGATCGAACTCTCGTCGCTCGACTCTCGACACTCGACTCAACGACTGCGGCCTACGCCGGGTAGTCGAGGGCTTCGGGGATCATGACCTGCGCGAGGGCGTCGGCGGCGCGATCCTTGGCGAGGCGGCTGCCGGCGAGGCAGGTGTCGACTTGCGTGCGGAGTTTCGCGAACGCCTCGACCGTGCCGGCGAGCTGGCCGGAGCCGTCGTGTTTGCCGCCGCAGCCGCAGGTGCCGTGGCCGTCGCCGCAGGGGGCGGCGAAGCCGTACACGAGCTCGGCGCAGAGGCGCGACGCCTGGCCGGCGGCGCTGGCGGCCTGCACGGCGGCGAGATCGGAGAAGAAGTTCACGTAGCCGGCGAGACCCGCGGCGACGGTGGCCGACTGCGGGCCCTTGGCCTCGAGCTCGAGCACGTCCAGGATCTGCTGACGCGAAGCGAGCAGCCAGCAGAGCGCATCGCAGAGCGGGAAGACGACGCCGTGGCGGTTGCCCGAGAAGAGCTTGGCGCCGGCGGCGTCCTTGGCGGACTGCGCGTATTCGAGGGTCCAGAGCCAGAGCTCCATCGCGTTGGCGAGCGTGCAGGCGCCGAGCTCGCGGTGCGTGGCGGCGATGCCGCGGAGCTCCTTGATCCAGTTGCGATAGCCGGCGAGGAAGACCTCGTTGGTCATCGTCATGGAGATCTGGCGGCGCTGCACGGCCTCGGGGCCCTCGTAGGTGGCCTCGAGCTGGGCATCCATCCACTTGTGGCCGAGGAAGCCGGGGCAGTCCTCGGTGATGCCGTAGCCGCCCATGAGGGCGACGGCCTCGCGCATCATCGTGGCGCCGTGGCCGGTGTTCCAGAGTTTGGTGGCGGGGCAGAGGACGTTGGCCTGCGCGTCGAGCACGAGGTACTGGACGAGCGGGTCGGCCTTGAGCGTCTCGAAACGAATCGCGTCGCGTTCGCCCTCGGGCTTGGCGGCGAGTTCGACGAACTCGAGCGCGGGCTTGGTGAGGGCGCGGAACGCCTTCATCTGCTGCATGCCGGTGACGATGCCCTGCTCGGCGAACTTGGCGTCCTTGATCTTCTCGAGCGGGTCGAGCTCGTCGAAGAGGCGGGCGGTGGCCATGCCGAGGGCGATGCCGGCCTCGCCGGTGGCCCAGATGTCGACGAGGCGTTGGAGGCAGTCCTCCTTCTGCTGGAGGCCGAGCTCGAAGCGCGGCGTGCCGGGGTTGACGCTGGCGGCGCCGCGGAAACGCGAGCGCTGGTAGCGGATGATCGGCTCGACGGCGGAGAGCAGTTTCGTGGAGGTCATCACGCCCACGGGCACGCGGGTGCGGCGGAAGACGGCCTCGATGATCTCGCCGTGTGAATACTTCGGGATGATCACGCCGTCCTTCACGGTGTAGCCGCCGATGATGCGCGAGGCGGGCACGGTGACGTTGAAAACCGGATCGTTGGTCGAGGAGAGCTGGTGCACCATCTTGTGCGTGGGCGCGCCGCGGTCGAAGACGCCGGGGTCGGTGTCCTCGATGACGACCATGCAGCTCGTCTTGATGCGCGGGTCGGCGGAATCGACGGCAACGGTGGCGAAGTTGGCGAAGCCCATGTTCGTGATGAACCGGGCGCGCTTGTCGACGTGGAGCATCGGCTCCTGGCCTTCCTGCCATTCGGCGATCTTCACCTTGCCGCAGAGCAGGCCGGTCTCGACGCCCACGTACGGCAGCGGCTCGGTGAGCGCGAAGGCGCCGCGCCAGATCGTGCGGTCTTCGCCGGGCTGGGGCGGCACGCACTTGCTCATGTAGTGGTCGCGCTGCTCCTTGGTGCCGCGTTCGTGGATCGGCGAGAGCGCGAGGTTGCCCGCGAGGGAGCCGGTGGCGGCGCCGGCGTCGACCCAGGCGAGTTCGTAGCAGATCAGGGAGAGGACGAGGTTCTTCGGTCCTTCGATGAAGCCGCCTTGGTGCGGGTCCATGAACGCGGTGGTGATGCCGGCGGCGTCGTAGGCGGCGAGGAGCGCGTTCTTCTCGGGAGTCCAGTCGTGGGTGTTGCGCGCGCCTTGGGCGACGAGGCCGGCGACGATGCCGCGGGCGACGCCGCGGGTCGACTGCACGAGCATCTGGATGTCGAAGCGGTCGGTGAAGCGCCACATGATCTGGCGCACGTCGTCACCGGGAAGAGTCTGGAGGGTGGGGCGGGTCTGCGAGGCGTTTGAGGTATCCATGAAAATACGATTCCGTGTTGGGGTGGAACACGGCGGACGCGCAGAACAGGCATCGTTTAAGCCAGAGCTTCGGCCGGCTGTGCCACTCTAAAATACGAGGGCCGCCGCAGCGGAGGGGATTTCGAGGCGCAGCTCGGTTTTTGTTCCTGCGAACCGCTCGACTAGCGCGGGCGATTTGACGTAACTCACGCCCGTGAGTCACGCCTCCGCCAATCCGCAATCCGCGATCCGCGATCCGCAATCCTCCGCCGTGCCGCGCTTCGTCGCGATCGTCGCGATGGCGGAGAACCGCGTGATCGGCGTGGGCAACCAGCTGCCGTGGCACCTGCCGGAGGACTTCAAGTGGTTCAAACAGCAGACGCTCGGCAAGACGCTGCTGATGGGCCGGAAGACCTTCGAGTCGATCGGCCGGCCGCTGCCGGGGCGCACGACGCTCGTGCTCAGCCGGAGCGCGAGCTCGATCCCCGGCGTGACGGTGATCCCCTCGCTCGGGGCGATCGCCGGTGCGGCGCCCGGTGCGAGCGAGATCATGGTGTGCGGCGGCGCGGAGATCTACGCGCTCACGCGGCCGCGCTGGGTGGAGGTTTTTGTGACGCGCGTGAAACGCACGATCGCAGGCGGCGACGCGTTCTTCCCGGAGTTCGAGGCGGATTTCGCGCCGCCGGAAGTTGTCCGCGACACGCCGGAGTTCACGATCCTGCACTATCGGAAGTGAGGGCGCTGGAGCGGCGCCCTTCCTGTCGACTTCGCGATCTCGCTATTCTCTGCTGCGGACCGGACGCTGCTCTCGCGAGCAGCGCCACAGGGGTTGGGAGAAGCTCGCGCGTTCCGCTACGGGACCGGATTTCAGGGGTTTGTTCCTGAGCCCGTGAGTTCCAGATTTTCTGAACGTCGCCCGGCCGTGTCACCACTCGCCGGTGTCGGTCTTCTCGAGGCTGAGGGCGAACTCGACGAGGAGTTTCACGCAGTTCTCCACGTCCTCGAGGTCGACGACCTCGCTGGGCGTGTGCATGTAGCGCAGCGGGATCGATACGAGCCCGGTCGCCACGCCGCCGCGGCCCATCTGGATGGCGCGGGCGTCGGTGCCGGTCGGGCGCGGGTCGGCTTCGAACTGGTGCGGGATCTTCGTGGCCTTCGCGGCCGCGAGGAGCTTCTTGTAAACGATCGGGTTGATGTTCGCGCCACGGCAGAGGATGGGGCCGCCGCCGAGCTTCGTCTCGCCGAACTTGCGGTTGTCGCAGTCCGGGTGGTCGGTCGCGTGGCCGACATCGACGGCGATCGCGAGGTGCGGGTTTACCGAGTACGCGGCCACGGTCGCGCCGCGCACGCCGATCTCCTCCTGTGCGGTGGCGACGGCGACGACGCGCGCGGCGAGCTTCTTCTTGTGCGCGGCGAGGCGGCGCAGCGTTTCACCGACGACGTAAGCGCCGACCTTGTCGTCGAACGCGCGGGCGGTGCCGACGGTGCCGTGGATGAGCTCGAACTCGTGGTCGTAGGTGGCGACATCGCCGATCGCGACGCGGGCGAGCGCCTCCTCCTTCGAGCGGGCGCCAATATCGATCCAGATCTCGTGGCGCTCGGGGACCTTCTTGCGGTCCTCGTCGTTCATGAGGTGGATCGCGCGTTTGCCGGTCACGCCCTTCACGGGGCCGCTCTCGGTCTGGATGATCACGCGGCGGCCGGGGATCATCACGCGGTCGTGGCCGCCGATGGTGTCGAAGTAGATGAAGCCGTCCTTGTTGACGTAGGTGACGATGAGGCCGAGCTCGTCGATGTGGCCGGCGAGCATGAGCACGGGGCAGCCGTCGGGGTTGAGCGTGGCGATGCGGTTGCCCACGCGGTCCTTCTCGTAGCGGTCGGCGGCGGGCTTCACGTGGCGGTCGAACACGGCCTGCGCCTCGGCCTCGTAACCAGAAGGCGAACGCGCGGCGAGCAGCTCGGTGAGAAAAGCGGGCGGGACGAATTCCTTTTTAGGCATGGCGCGAAGAAAACGACCGCGCTGCGGTGTTTCAACGGGCAAAGGGCCGGTGCGGCGCTCGACCCCCCGAGGGCCTCCGCACGCGGCGGCGTTTGGCGACCGATGCCGAAGCACGTGCCCGTGGCTGTTCCCGCACAACCGGCTTGCGCCGCGGCGGGCGGGTCGCGCCAATGGCGGCGTGTTCACGCTTTATCCTGCCATCGACCTCAAGGGCGGCCGCTGCGTGCGGCTGACGCAGGGCCGCGCCGATGCGGCCACGATCTACCGCGACAATCCGGCCGAAGTGGCCGGCGAGTTCGCCGCCGCCGGGGCCGCGTGGATTCATGTAGTGGATCTCGACGGCGCATTCACCGGCGCGCCGCAAAACGCCGCCGCCGTGGCCGCAATCGCGAAGGTCGCGCCGCGCCTGCAGCTCGGTGGCGGGATGCGCACCCGCGAGGGCGTGGCCGCCGCGCTCGCCGCCGGCGTGAGCCGCGTGGTGATCGGCACCAAGGCGTGGGAGGACGAGGCGTTCCTGCGCGAAGTCGTGCAAGCGCACGGCGACAAGATCGCCGTGGGCATCGACGCCCGCGACGGATTCGTGACGATCAAGGGCTGGGTCGAGAAGACGGCGACGCGCGCAGTGGAGCTCGCGAAGAAGGCCGAGGCGCTCGGCGTGCGCACGATCATCTACACCGACATCGCGACCGACGGCATGTTGACGGGCCCGAATTTCGCCGCGCTCACCGAGTTGCTCGGCGCGGTGCGCTGCGGCGTGATCGCCTCGGGCGGTGTGTCTAAACTTGAGGACATCACGAAACTTGCCGCGCTCGCGAAACAGCACGCGCACCTCGATGGCGTGATCGTCGGCAAGGCGATCTACGAGGGCCGGGTGAACGTGGCCGAGGCGCTCATGGCGGTGCGCTGAGCTGCGCGAACGGCGACGCGATCTCTGAACCTGTGGCGCCGCTCGCGAGAGCGGCGGTCCGGCCCGCCGGCGACGAGTTGGGAAAAGCCGCTCTCGCGCGCGGCTCCACAAAGATCAGCCGCGGCAGAAGCCGAGGAGCACGCGCACGATTTGCACGACGCCGAACACGGCGACGGCGATGCCGCAGCCCTGATTGAGGCGCCGCATCCAGTAGCCGCTCGCTTTGTCGCGGAACTGGGCCGCGAGGCAGCTGAGGATCACCCACCAAAGCGTCGAGCCGCAGAAGATGCCGGTCACGAGCATGAGCGCGTCGAAATGGCTGCCGAGCCGTGCGGCGATGGCGAAACCGGCGAAGATCGCCCCGGCGCCGACGAGCGTCATCGGGTTGCCGATGGTGATCAGGAGCGAGGTCGTGAACGCCCCGAACCAGCCCGGGCGCGGCGCCGGCGTTTTCGGCATCTCATGTGGCGGCGAGGTGTGCCACACGATGTAGCCGATCACCAGGAGGACGAAGCCGCCCACGTTTTCCATCAGCTCGGCGTGGCGCGCGAAGAAATCGGAGACGGCCGAGATGCCGAACGCGAGGATCGAGCACAACAGCGCATCGGCGAGCGCGGCGCCGAGGCCGGTGACGATTCCCGCGCGGGCGTGGTGGAGGAGCGAGCGGCGGAAGACCAGCAGACCGACCGGACCAACCGGCACGGACATGCCGAAGCCGATGGCCAAGCCGATGAATGGTATCTTCCAATCCATGCCCGTGTCGCGTGGGGGTTGCGCGCGATTAGCGCCGAACCTGGCCGGAGCCGTCGATAACGAACTTGTAGCTGCAAAGCTCGGCGAGCCCCATCGGGCCGCGGGCGTGCAGACGATCGGTCGAGATGCCGATCTCGGCGCCGAGGCCGAACTCGAAGCCGTCGGTGAAACGCGTGCTGGCGTTCCAGTACACGGTCGCCGAGTCGACCTCGGCCTGGAAACGGCGGGCGGCGGACTCGTCGGCGGTGAGGATGGCGTCGCTGTGGTTCGAGCTGTCGCGGTTGATCGTCGCGATCGCCTCGTCGAGCGAATCGACGACGCGGACGGCGAGGATGTAGTCGAGGAACTCGGTGCGGTAGTCCTCGGCGGTGGCGGGCGTGGTCGGCACGCCGGCGGTGGCGAGGATCGCGGCGCTCGCGGCATCGCACCGCAGCTCCACGCCGCCGTTACGCGACGACTGGAGGGCTCGCGCGAGACGGGGCAGGGCAGTGGCGGCGATGTCGCGATGGACGAGGAGCTGCTCGGCGGCGTTGCAGGCGCTGGGACGCTGGACTTTGGCGTTCACGAGCAGCGGCTCGGCGAGCGCGAGGTCGGCGGCGCGGTCGACGTAGAGGAAGCAGACGCCCTTGTAGTGTTTGATGACGGGGATGGTGGAGTTCTCCGTCACGAAACGAATGAGCGCCTCGCCGCCCCGCGGGATGATGCAGTGCACGAGGTCGTTCAGCTTCAGCAGCGTGTTCAGCGCGGCGCGATCGGTCGTGGGGATGAGCTGCACGGAGGTCGCGGGCAGGCCGGCAGCCGCAAGGGACTCGGCGATCAGCGCGGCGAGGGCGGAGTTGCTGTGGAAGGCCTCCTTGCCGCCGCGGAGGATCGTGGCGTTGCCAGATTTCAAGCACAGCGCGGCGCAGTCGACCGTCACGTTGGGCCGCGATTCGTAGATGATGCCGATCACGCCGATCGGCACGCGGACCTTGCGGATCACGAGGCCGTTCGGGCGCGTGGTGCGCTCGAGCTCGGCGCCGACGGGATCGGGCAGGGCGACGATCTCGCGCACGCCCTGCGCCATCTGCTTGATACGGGCGTCGTTCAACGTGAGGCGGTCGAGCATCGCCGGCGAGAGCCCGGCGGTGCGGCCGGCCTCGAGGTCCTTGGCGTTGGCGGCAATGAGCGCCGGGATGGAAGTTTCGATCTTCTCGGCGAGCGCGAGCAGCGCGCGGTTCTTGGCCTCGGTCGAGGAGACGGCCAATTTCAACGAGGCCGCGCGGGCGGCTTCGGCGAGCTGGCGGACAGTGGAAGCGAGATCGGTTTCCATCGGGAGCGCGGATTGAAATGGCCCGCGCTGCGCGGGGAAAGGGAAAAGGTCGAAACCGGTCGCCCGCCGCGTCACTCGCCGCAGAAAACCGCGGGGTAATTGCCCGACGAATCCAGCTCGGTCGCGGCGATCGCTTCCCAACTCGCGCCGAGTTCGGCGGAGACCGGCTGGGTCTCGAGCCAGGCGCGAGCCACGGCGGCGTCCTGCTGCCGGAGATTGCGGAAGGTCTGGAAACGTGCCGCGAGCTGGAGCTGCGGGTCGGCGATGGCGGCGAGCGTGTCGGCGGAGGTCAACGCGGCGGACGGCTCGACGCTGTTGATCGCCACTGTCGCCAAGGTGCGGTCACGGAGTTCGCCGGCGGGGAGCGCACGGGCCCAGTCGGCGGCGGTGGCGGCATCGGTCGCGGTGAGCCCGCGGGCGACCTGCACGGCGGTCTCGCGGGTGGCGAGCTGCGGGTGCGCGGCGATCCAGCGGGCGGCGTCGGTCGCGGGCACGTTGCCCAAGGCGGTCTGGATGGCGTCGCGCTCGGCGCCGGCCTCGGGGAGCGTTTCCACCGCGGCGAGCAACGCGGTCGGGTCGGATTCGGCGGCATCGGCGAGGCGGAACGCGGCGACTTGGGCGCGCAGCTGCGGATCGGTGGGGTCGTCCGCCCACGCCTCGGCGGCCGGGCGGTCGGAGTCGCGCCAGTTGTTCCAGGCGCTGCGGAGTGCGGCGCCGAGATCGGCGGCGGGCACGTGGGTGCGCAGCAACGCGGCCGCGCGCTCGGGATCGGTGCCGAAACTCGTCTCGGCCACGGCTCGCGCCGCAGCCGCGGCCTGCTCGGCGGGCAGCGACGCGAGGCAGTCGAACGCGAGCGCCGGTTCGCTTTGCGCGATCGTCTGGAGCGCGGAGCAGGTGGCCTCGGCCGGCGGGCGGAGGCGCGCGAGTGCGGCGGCGGCTTCGCGCGGCGAGTTCTGCGCGAGTTGGAGGAGCACACCGGTGGCGGCGGCGTTCTCGGCGGGATCGCCGCGCAGAGATTCGCACCAACGCAGCGCGGCGGCGGGATCCTTTTCCGCCCACGTGCCGGCGAGCAGTTGGGCGGTGTGCTGGCGGACATTGCCGTCGAGCGACGCATAGAGCGCGAGCGCGTCCTCGGGCGAGGTCGCGGCGAGCCGGCCGATCGAGTAGCCGAGCAGGTGGGGAGCGACGCGGAGGTCCGCCGTCGTCGCGAGAAGCACCGCCTCGTGCGCGTGGGTGTCGGCGATGGTGGCGACGATCTGATCGGCGAGCGCGCGGCGGTCGCTTTCGGTGGCGTTGGCGCGGAGCCAGTCGGCGGCGGCGGTCGGCTCGCGCCGGGCGAGAGCGGAGAGCGGGATGGTGAGGGCGGGATTGCGCAGTGGAAAACGCGGCGCGCGGTGCACGAACTCGAGTGCCGCGCGCGGATCTGTTTCCGCCCACGTGGTGAGGATGCGGTCGATCTCCGACCACTGCGCGATGGGATTCGGCTCGGCGAGCAAGGCCACGAGTTCTGCGCGCGGGGTTGCGATGGCGGGCGGGGGCGATTCAGCAGAATCGCTCAAGGCGTCGCCGAGGTTGTCGTCGGTCGTGGGCGCGTCGGCGCTGGCGCCGACGGGAGGCGCGACTGGGCCCGCCGGTGCTGGGCTGGGGGTGGCGGCCGCGGGTGCGACGGGGCGCATGCCGACGCTGAGTCCGATGCCGCAGCCGAGCAGAAGACCGATACCGAGAAGAGCCGCCTCGCGTTTCATGCGGCGAATTTGCCGCGAAGGGCGCATGGGGGCGAACCGAGATGCACGAGCGGTCCGGCGGGCGTCTCGGCGGAACGGCGGCGCGGGGAGCGGGCGCGTGGCGTGCGCTATTGGCCGCGGTGGGCCGCGAGCTGCGCCTCGAGCTGCCGGAAGGCCGGCGCGAAATCGCCCTCGAACTCGCTCTTCCAGTCGGGCACGCCGAGCTTCTCGAGACAGTAGAGGTAACGCGCGAGCACGTCCTGTTTCGAGAGCGCGATCGGCGTGTCGTCGCGGAAGGAGAGGCCCTTGAAGTCGTGTTCGGTGCCGAGCGCGGACCAGTAGAGAAGCGCGGCGGTACCGTAATCGCGGAGACGCAGCGCGGCGTCGGCGAAGTTGCCGAGGCGTTCGCCGAAATCGGCGGGAGGCTTGTTGGCGAGCCGGTGGATCGTGAGGCGATCGACCATCTCGCTGATGCTGCGACCCTGCGAGGCGCCGAACTGCGAGGTGTAGAGCGGATTGCAGCGGTAGACCTCGGGCGCGATCTGCTCCCAGAGCTTCGCGGCGCGGCGGACTTTCCTGCGGGTGTCGAGTCCGTCGCGGGTGACGGTGGAGAAGAAGAGTTCGTAGCGCGCCCAGGCGGAGTTCGGGTAGGCGGCGAGCGTGCGGTCGTGCTGGGCGATGGCCGCGTCGAACTTGCCCTCGTCGTGCGCCGCCTTGCCGTTCTCGACGGCGGTGGTGAGCTGGCGGCGGAACGGCCCGAGGCGCGCGGCGAAGTCGTTGATGAGTTGGCGGGCGAGGGTGCCGTCGCGGCTGAACGAGGGGAGCACGCCGAGCAAGGTGCTCGCGCGGTCGATCTCGCCGGCGGCCGCGTGGAGGAAGATCGGCATCGCGGCGACGAGCAGGTCGCCGGGCACCATCTCCATCACACCGCGCCAGAACTCGGGATTGCGGTAGGTGAGGGCGTCGGTGTCGAGCGGTGCGTCGGGCGCGAGCGCTTCGAGCCGGCGGCCGAGCGCGACGACGCCGGTGTACTGCGGATCGGACCGGGCCGCGCGGTGGGCGAGCAGCGGTAGCGCGTAGTTACGCGTCCAGGTGCGGAGCTCGGCGTATTGCGTGGCGAGATCGGCGGCGATGTAGCGGTTCAGCGCGGCTTCGTCGGGCGGGAAGAGCCGCGGGACGAAGGTGCCGACCTCGGTGAGCGGGGTCGCCGTTTCGCCGGGTGTCTGGATCCGCAGGCACACGGTGCAGAGCGGTGCGCGCAGATCGGGCAGTGCGGCGAGGCGGGCGCGGAGGGCGTCGGCAAACTCCGGCGACAACGCGGGGCGGCCGGCGAGTTCGTACTGCGGCGGGCCGGCCGGGCTGAGCAGGATCTGGATGAGCACGCCCGGCGGTCGCGGCTCGGCGGCGAGGGCGGCTTCGGCGGCGGCGAGCGCGGGCTTGAGCCAGTTCGAGAGCGTTGCGGCCTGCGGGAAGTTTTCGGCGAGGATCGTGCTCGAGGTGACGAAGACGACCGCGAGCGGGCGCGGCGCGGCGGGAGTCTCGGCGATAACGGCGGGCTTTTCCGGCGCGGCGTTTTCCGGTGTGGCGGCGAGATCGGAGGGCAACTCGGCGCGCGCGGTGGCGGCGAGCAGGCTGGCGAGGCCGAGCAGACGCAGGGGGCGCAGGAATCGCGACAGTGGGCCGAGAGGCATCGGCTGATTCAGGCGCACCCGAGAGTGCCGGGCAAGAGCGGGCGTGGGACGTGCGGCCATGGTGGATTTCGGGATGCGGATCGCGGAATGCGGAATGGGAAGCGTCCCCCGGGCACGAGGCGCGGGTGGTTGCGACCGCGGCGGCGGGCGTTGGTGGCGTGCCGGAAGGCGGATTCTTGATTCCCGACTTGGCCGTGTGGCGCCGTGCGCGAGGACGGCGACGAGTGCGCCGCGTTGGGATCCGTAGAGGGGTGCTCTCGCGAGCAGCTCCAGTGTCACCACAGGGCCCGGCGCACAGCGTCGCGGTGGCGGCATGGGTGTTCACCGAATCGTCACCCCTGCGGTTTGACGGTCGGTTTCACGGATCGTGGCGTGGTGTGATCGCGTTCGCGTCCGTCGCGAAGGCGATCACGCCAATGAACAAACGCGCACGATTCCCCCACCTGTTTTCCACCGCCTCGCGCCGGTGGATGCTGCTCTTCCACCTTCCGCTGCTCTGCCTCGGTCTTGCCGCCGTCTACGTCTACTGGTGGCACGCCGGGACGCTCGCGCGGCGCCTCGACGGCGTGCAGCGC
The DNA here is from genome assembly GCA_035298965.1 of Opitutaceae bacterium. Classification (GTDB taxonomy): domain Bacteria; phylum Verrucomicrobiota; class Verrucomicrobiia; order Opitutales; family Opitutaceae; genus CAJCBL01. The sequence continues at coordinate 48,967 of DATGXO010000198.1, forward strand.
ACGGTCGCCTTCGCTGGGCGCATGAGCGTGCACGCGCAGGAGATGCAAACCGCGCTTCTGCTCACCGAGCGCGCCCTCGGCACCGGTGTGCCCGTCGGCGACTCGCTGTATCGGCTGCAGATCGCCTCGGACCGGTTCAACACGATCATCAACTCCTTCAACGAAGGCGGCGAAGTCGTGGAGCCCGATCTCGGCCGGCTCATGCTCGACGCGATCGAATCCGGACCAGCGTTCGACACGTTGCAGCAACTCAACATCGCGTGGGTCGAGCTCAAGAACCGCAGCGATCTCGTGATCCGTCGCGAGAGCCAGAAACGCCTCGACGCCGCGATCGCGCGCGCGGCGATCGAATACTCGCTCGCGCAGCAGGAGAACCTCGCGAAGTTCGCCACCGAGTTTGCGAACCGGCTGGAGACGGCGCAACAGGAGGCGATCGCCCGGGCGAGTTTCCGCCGCAACGCGGGACTGACCACGGCCACGCTCGCGTTCCTGCTCGTGCCCGCGGTGTTTCTTTTCAACCGTGCACGCTGGGCGCGCGACATCGCTCGCGCCACCGCCGCTGAACTCGAGACGAAGCGCCTGGCGCTCGAGGAAAACCAGCGCGTCCTCGAGGAGCACCAAACTGCACTCGCGGCAGCACAGCACGAGTCGGCGTTGATCATGGATACCGTGCAGGAAGGACTCCTGCTGATCGATCCCGCCGGCAGCATAGGCCCCCAATACTCGCGCGAGTCGACCGCCATCCTGCATCAGCCCGATCTGGCGGGCCTGAATCTCCTCTCGTTGCTCCAGCCGCTCGTGACCGAGAAGATGCACGCCACGCTGCTCGACTATCTCGCGCTGCTCTTCGATGCCAACCGCAAGGAGCGCACCGTCCTCAAGGTCAACCCGCTCGCGGACATCGAGGTGAACTTTCCCAACCCCGCCGGCGGGTTCACGACGCGTTTCCTCGGTTTCGCGTTCCGCCGCATCATGGAGGGTGACCGCGTCGGCCGCGTGTTCGTCGCGATGCGCGACATCACCGCGCAGGTCGAGCTCGAGTGCCGGTTGCGCGAGGAGGAGAAGAAGAAGGAGCGGCAATTCGAGATGTTGCTCGGGATCGTCCACGTCGAGCCCGAGCAGCTCGATCTCTTCGTGAAGCTCGTCGGGAGCGAGCTGGAGTCGATCAACGGCGCGTTACGCGCCGAGGAGTTCGCCGCCACGGAATCCCTCGAAGCGCGCACGCGGCTTCGCGAACGACTCAACCAGGTCTTCCGCTCGGTGCACAACATCAAGGGCAACGCCGTCTACCTGAAACTCGACTATTTCCAGAAAACCGCGGAGGAGTTCGAAAGCCGCCTATCCGAACTGCAAGGACGCTCGAGTCTGGGCGGCGACGATTTCCTCTCGATCGTCGTGTCGCAGGCCCGCCTCCGCGCCGACCTGCTCGATCTGCAGGAACTGCGCGGCAAACTCTCGGGCTTGCGCACCGCCCCTCGCCCCGGCGCGGCGGCCGGCACCGACAACCTCCTCGAGCAGCTCGCGGCACAGGTGGCCGAGCTCGCCGCCAAACTCGGCAAACAGGTCGAGGCCGATTTCGATCCGCTCGCGCTCGCCGCTCTTCCGCCGGAACGCCGGCCGCTCGCGCGCGACATCCTCATCCAGCTCGTGCGCAACTCGCTTGCGCACGGCATCGAGAACGCGGAGACGCGCCGCGCCGCCGGCAAGCGTCCCGTCGCGCGGCTCACGCTGCGTTGCCATCCGGCCGGCGTCGATGGCCTCGCCGGTTTCGTCTTCCGCGACGACGGCGCCGGGCTCGACCTCGCCAGGATCCGCCGCCGCGCCGAAGCGGAATCGCTCATCGCCGCCGAGGCGAAACTCCCCGACGGCGAACTCGCCGCGCTGATCTTCGCCCCCGGCTTCTCCACCGCCGCCGCCAACGACGGCAACGCCGGCCGCGGCATGGGCATGGACATCATCAAACACCACGTCGTCGACGAGGCGGGCGGCGAGATCGCCGTGCGCAGCCAGCCGGGCGTGTTCTGCGAGTTCGCCTGCCTCTTCCCGCACGAAACCCCTGTCGCCAAATCATGAAACTCCTGATCGTCGACGATTCTCTCATCGTGCGCCGGGCCATCGAGCGCAACGTCGCCTGGGCCGAGTTCGCCGAGATCCGGCTCGCGGCGAACGGCCGCCGTGCTCTCGAAGAGTACCGCGCGTTCCGCCCCGATGTCGTGACGATGGACATCACGATGCCGGAGATGGACGGACTCACCGCGGTCGATGCGATCCTGCGCGAGGATCCCGCCGCGCGCATCCTCATCGTCTCGGCACTCGCCGACAAATCCACCGCCGTCGAGGCGATCAAGCGCGGCGCGCAGGGCTTCCTTCTCAAGCCCATCACGCCCGAATCCCTGCGCGAAGCCGTCGCCGAACTTCTCGAATCCTGACCCACATGGACGAAGCCATCCTTCGTGTGTTCTCCGCCTGCGCGGTCGGCTACTTCGGGCGCATCGCGCTCGGGCCGGCCACCGTCGGCACGCCGTATCTGCAATCGGAGGGCGATGCTGTCGCCGCCGACTTCACCGCCGTGATCGGCATCACGGGCCGACGCCGCGGCGTGGTGTGCTTCGCCGCGCCGCGCTTGCTATTGCAGGCATTGTTGCCGGCGATCGGCGAGGCCCACGCCACCGACGCGCTCTGCGCCGATCTCGCGGGCGAGATCGCCAACACGATCTCGGGCAACGTGCGCGCCGAGCTCGGCGCCACGTTCATGATCTCGGTGCCGGTCGTGATCGCCGCGCCCCAGTCGGTGCCGACATTCCCGCGCGATTCCATCTGCTACGTGCTCCCGCTCGTCTGGCAGGGGCATCGCGCCGCGGTTTGGGTTGCGCTCCAGCAGGCCGACGAAACGCCATGAACGCCGAAGCGTCGCCCGCGCTCGAGTTCACGCCGGAAAACGCGCTCGGCATCCTCATCGGCCACGTCTGCCGCTACTTCGAGACGCTCGGCGGCGCACGCCCCGAGCTCGGCGAGGCCTCGCTCGAACTGCGCCCGCCGGAGCGGCTCGCCCGCACGGGCTACATGGCCGTGTCCGGCGCGGCCGAAGGTTGGATCGCGCTCAGCCTGCCCGACCCGCTGCTGCACCGCATCCTCGACCTGCTCGGCGAGCCGCAACGCGATGCCGCAGCGCTGCTCGATCTCGTCGCCGAGATGGCGGGCGTCATCACGAGCAACGCGCGCGCGGAATGTGGCGACAGGTTGCGCGTCGCACCGCCCTTCGCCCTCTCCTCCGCCGATCCCGAGCCGCCGCTGCGCCAGCCGTCCTGTGCTTTCAAGCTGCCGTTCCGCTGGGAGCGCCACGACGCCTTTCTCCTCATCGCTCTTCTCCCGCCACCCACCACGCCATGAGCACCAACTCCTCCGCGGCGGCCTTCGAATCGTATGTCCGCACGCCCGATTTCGAGGCGATTGCCGCGAACCTCGAACTGTCGCCAGATCTTTGGGATATCTTCGCCCGCACCGAGCAACGCGTCTCCGCCGCGGCCGTTGCCGCGCAACTTGGAGTGACGCCCGAGATCGCTCTGCTCGGTCTGAGGGAACTGGCGGGGCATCGCCTGCTCCGCAAACACGTCCAGCGATGGCACGAGTACCGCGGCGCGAGCGGCGAGCGGCCGCGCGCGCCGGAACCCGTGTCCGAACAGCCCATCGTAACCGCCGTCACCGCACACTCGGCGCCGATCGGCGCGCCCGTGGCCGAATCCCCTGCGGTGCCGCGCCCCGTACCGCCGGCTCCGCCCGAAGCGCGCCCCGTCGTGCGCGCGCTGCCCATCGTCGTCGCGCGCCCGCGCGAAGTGCGTTTCACCCTCGGGCCGAAACC
>DATGXO010000199.1:0-16196 GCA_035298965.1 Opitutaceae bacterium
TCCTTCCCCCGCTCAAACCATGGGGAGAAATAGTCCGCACTGATGCGGCATTTTAATCCGCATTGACCAAGAACGCGCCGCCCGGACGACGATCCCGCCCTGCCCTGCCGGGGTCGCCGCCCCGGCATCCAGAGATGCGAACCGCTCGACGCCTACCAAGCGCCTCCCGCCGAAAAAACAAAAAGCCGGATGCCCGCGCGAGCGGGCATCCGGCCAGAGAACTAGGCTGAAAGGCGGCTTAGAAGCTGAACGTGTTGCGCAGCGACCAAGTCGTATCGCCCGGGATACGAACTTGGGCGATCGTGCCGTCGGGGTTCGCCGTGATTGGGATCATGCTCTTCTTGGCGAAGAGGTTGTTCACATTGAGCTGGATCGACCAGTTGATCTTCTCCGTGAGACGACGTTCGTAGGAGATCCAGGCGTCGTAGTTCGTCTCGGAGGGCCCCTTGATCGGCTTGCTCAGATCGATGACCCAAGCGTTGGCAATGGGGTTGTACGTCGGATAGTACCCGATTGTCGACTTGTCCTGCCAACGCACCGCGCCACCGACACCGACATTCTTGAGGAAGCCGCGGGTGAACGTGTAGTTCGTGGTGAGGTTCCAGTGCCACTTGCGCAACTCGGCGACAGCCTGATTGGTTGTGGCCTTCGCTTGGTAGTACTGAGTGTAGATGGAATCGTTGAAAACGGTACCCAGGCGACCGCCAGTGCCGAGCGATTCGCCGCCGGGCGTCTGGGCGATATCGTAATAACCCTTGAAGTTCCAGTAGTTGGAAGCTGGGGCGTCGCCGACATCGTAGCCGCCATCGAAGTAGAAGGCCTTGTTCGCCGCAATGTAGGCGTCCCACGAAGTGAGAACATTCGCACGAACCGCCTCCACCTTCGAGGCGTTGAACATCAAGCGCCAGTTCGGGGTGGGATTGGCGGTAAGTTCAAACTCGAGGCCTGTGGACTCGATGTCGTTCAGATTTCGTTGGTTCGGCGGACGGACCCAGCCGTCGATTTCCCAGAAGCCGCCCCACGTCGCCGTGTAGTTTCGGGTGTACGCCATGGAGCTCCAAAACGCCTGGTCGACCGGGCGGGACCACTCCGCATCCGAGCGGGCCTTGTACCATTCGGTACGGTAGGCAACCTCATCGGCAGTGAGCGGCGGGGCGACATACGGCCGATCGGTGTCGGGGTTGATCGTGCCTTCGGCGACATAGGTGGCGGATCCGGGCACCGCCGAAGCACGGATACGCAGCGGCTGGTTCATGATGTTCGGATCGCTCTGCCAGTTGGCGGGCAGCGGCGTGTTCGCGATGCTCTTGTCGTAGTTGTCGCCGAACATCCAGCGGTTGACGAGCCACTCCGGCGTCGGCTGCACGCGCTTGGTCGGATCGCCGTTGGCCCACGCGCCGACTTCCCACATCATACCGTCCATCGAGCGGGCGAGGTTGGCTTTGGCCCAACCGAAGTCCGGCTGGGCGCCGGAGAAGCTCGTGTTGTGCTGCGTTGTCTTGAATTTCGTGACACGGAGGGAAATCCGATCGTTGAACGCCGACACAAGCACACTCAAGTCCTTGGTCTTGCCGGTAGGAAGGTCCTCCGGGCGGCCGTAAATGTCGACGGCCACCTCCGACGGACGGAAGCTGCTCGAATCGTTGTAGAGGAACGAGATATCCATCCCCTTCGGCATCGGGGCCTTGAACAATTGCATGAGCTCCTTGCCGTGGACGGCGAGGCTCCAACTCCGCCGCTGTGTCTTCACGCGGAGCGGGGTCACGCCGTCGTAATTCCACGCGCTGCCGTAGGGCAGGATGAAGTTGTAGGCTGGATCGCGTACTATCTTGTTCGAGGGTTTGTTCCAGCGGGTGTAACTGTCCTCGCGCCAGCCGAAGATCGGCACGATCACGTTGTTCAGCATCTTGCCCTGCCAGACGAAGACCTTGGATTGCGTGTCGTCGTAGCCTTGGCCGACGCCGTCGTAGAGTTTGTCGATGTTATCTTCGGCGCTCAGTAGCGAGAAGCTGCCGGTCTTCCAAGTGCCCTGCGCGTCGTGCCAGACATCTTGGGTCATCGGGGGCGTCTGGTTGCTGCGGACGCCCGTCACGCCAGTGATGGCGTCCATCGAGGCGGTGTTCAGGAGGCTGCCGCCGAGGTAATGGATGCCGCGCCACGTGGCATAGCCGTTCCAGTTGTCGACGGTTTTCAAGTAATCCGGCTGCCAGCGATAGAGGGCGTAATAGCGGTCGAACACCTCGTGGTGCTGCGAGGACCTGACGCCTGTGAAGGTGTGCTCGCCGAGGATGTTGGTGAGCCAGCCGCGTTTGAGGAAATCCGTCGCCTTCAGGACGCCGAAGACGTGAGCGCGCCAGTTCTCGCGATCTGTTTCGAAGATGCCACCACGACCTTCACCGATCGTGAAGGGGCGGCCGAAGTTCGGGTTGGCGATCGTACTGCCGCGCAAGGTCTCGTTCACGTCGATCGAGATCATGTTCATGCCCCACAGACCTTCCATCAGGTTAGTGTAACCCGCGCTGTAGTGCTGCTTGTCGTAGGCGAAATTGAGGCCCAAGCGGCCGTCGAGGTAGGACTGGGTGAACGAGAGGTTGATGTTCCTGAAGTTGTTGAACTCGCTCTTGTTCGGCCCGATGAGGTTCTGATCCCGCATCAGGTCGGCAAGCGGGCCGCTCACGATCATCTGGGTGGACCACATGCCGTTGCCGAAGCCGCGGAAGGTCTTGCCGGTGCTCTGCTCGTAAGCATCGATGGCCGAGGCGACCGTCGGATTGTTGGCGTAATAAGCCTTCGAGTTCTTCGGGTGTGCGGAATGCCCGACCCAGTTGGGGTTGAGCATGCCGACCCAGCTGCCCCAGCCGCCGCCGTCCACGTTGTGGTTGCCGCGCAGGAGCATGGCGTCGACCGAATCAGTCATGCCCACCGCGCTGTTGTTTGCATCGCTGAAGAAGGAGACCGGGTGATTGTCCCAGAGCTGGCCGCCGATCGTCTGCGAGGCATAGAGATCCTCCACGAAGCCCGGTGCGGTCCAATATACATCATTCGGGATCCGGAGGCGGTTGGCGCCGCCGAACCAGCTCGAGATGAAGTCGGAGGGCGTGCCGGAGACGGGGCGATTGGCGTTGATGTTGCCCCACTCCACCTTCGCGTCGACCTGCGTGTAGATGCCGCGTGTGATCTTCGGCTGCCAGCGCAGAGCGCCGTAGAGACGCTTGTCGCGGTTATACGTGAAATCCTGCCGGAAACGGGCGTCGTCGTCCAAGCCGACTACGCGCACGCCGAGTTGGCCGGGGATGATGGTCTGGTCGAGGTCGACCATCCGGCGGAACGAGCCGTAGCTCCCGAAGATGACCTCGCCGAGGTAGGCGTTCTTCGTGACGTTCGGGACCTTCAGAGTGTTATTGATGATACCCGCCGGACTGCCCAAGCCGAATAGGATGGCGTTCGAGCCGCGGTTGATGTCGGCACGGGTCATGTTGTACCAATCCATCGGGATATCCGACGGGAAATATTCACGGGTGCGATCCGCTTCGTTCAATCCGCGGATACGCGTGGACCCGTCCGGCTCGATGAGCATGCCGCGCGCGCGGCCCTTGTCCCAAGCGTCGCCGCCGTAGAAGTTGCCGCCCGTGCCGGCGACCTCCGTATTCGTCGTGTAGAGGAGCATCTTCTGAAGGTTGGTCGCGCCGATGTCCTTCACGAACTCCGCCGTGACGACCTGCACCGAAGCCGCGATGTCGCGCAGTTCGGTGTTCAGGCGCGAGCCGGCGAGCGACGAGGTCGCCGCGTAGCCCTTGTCCTGGTCCGCTCGGACTTCGAACGGCGACATGACGATGACGTCTTCTTCCTGCTCCTTCTCGCTCTCGGCAGGTTCGGTCTTTTCCTGAGCGAGGAGTGACGGGGCGCCGGTGGCAACCAGCGCGGCGAGGGCGAGCATTCCGGAACGGGTCCGGGAGCGCTTCCCGTTGAATCTAGTTCGAGGGGTTTTCATGCTTGGTCGGGGGTTACTGGGATGAAACTGCGGGACGGTGCTTGAACCAAAGCGCGCCGCCTACGGTGCGCGTCCGGATTCGCAGAAAGCTGGAATCGCGCGACAGGCTCGTGGGCAGGGCGTGTTTTATCGGGGGTGTTGAGGTCGTTACAACCGGGGCGTGGGGATGAGGCATGCTAATCCACGTAACGCAATCCCGGCTATCACCTGATCGGGTGAAACGAAGGCCGCCGCCGTACCGGGGATTTCCCGGCGAGCGTCCACCGGACCGCAGGTGACGCCGCTCCGCAAACACGAGCCTCAGCCACTGCCCCAGTCCACGGGAATCGTCCGCAAAACCGCCGCACCGCGCGGCGCAAAATGGTTCGCCAGCCTCCGTCTATTCGTGCGAACTCGCGCCCTTCCTCCCGATGAAAAAGAAGATCCCCGCCAAAGCGAAACCCGCGGCCAAGAAGCAGCCGGCCTCCGCCGCCGATCGCGCCTTCACCGCCCGCGTGAAGGCCGTGCGCGCCGCCCACGAGAAGTTCCTCAAACGCAAGAACCCCGTCGAGACCGACTGGGAGAACGGCGTGTACGAGCGCTTCCAGTACCCGGTGCTCACCGCCCATCACGTGCCGCTCGAGTGGCGCTACGACTTCAACCCGAAGACCAACCCCTTCTTCATGGAGCGCCTCGGCGTCGGCGGCGCGTATAATCCCGGGGCGTTCTACTGGAACGGCAAGGCGCACCTAGTCGCGCGCGTCGAGGGCGCCGACCGCAAGAGCTTCTTCGCGATCGCAGAATCCAAGAATGGCGTGGACAACTTCCGCTTCTGGGACGAGCCGATCGATCTCCCCGAGCTCGCGCCCGAGACCAACGTCTACGACATGCGCATCACGTTCCACCAGGACGGCTGGATCTACGGCGTGTTCTGCGCCGAGTCGAAGGACCCCAACGCCGCGCCCGGCGACCTCTCCAGCGCCGTCGCCCAGGCGGGCATCGTCCGCACAAAGGACTTCCAAAAGTGGGAACGTCTCCCGAACCTGAAGACGCCGGCCTCCCAGCAGCGCAACGTCGTCCTCCACCCCGAGTTCGTCGACGGCGAGTACGCGTTCTACACCCGTCCGATGGACGGCTTCATCGACGTCGGCTCCGGCGGCGGCATCGGATGGACGCTTTGCAGGAACATCACCACCGGCGTGACCGGCCCGGAGAAGATCATCGATTCCCGCGCCTACCACACGATCAAGGAGGTCAAGAACGGCCAGGGCCCCGCCCCCATCAAGACCGACAAGGGCTGGCTCCACCTCGCCCACGGCGTGCGCGGCTGCGCCGCCGGCCTGCGCTACGTGATGTACATGTTCATGACCTCGCTCGAGGACCCCTCGAAGGTCATCGCCCGCCCGGGCGGCCACATCGTCTCGCCGCGTTTCTCCGAGCGCGTGGGCGACGTATCGAACGTGACCTTCACCAACGGCTGGGTGCGCTTCCCCGACGACACCGTCGTCATGTACTACGGCGGCTCGGATACGCGCTGCTACGCCGCGCGCACGACGGTCGCCAAGCTCGTCGACTGGTGCCTGAACACGCCCGAGGACGGCCTGACCACGCGCAAGAGCGTCGAGCAGCGCCTCGCCCTCGCCCGCGCGAACAAGGCGCTCCTCGGCAAGTAGGAGGCATGGGCCTCCGGCCCATGTCCGTACGCTCTCCCAAAGCCCGCGTCGCCCCGTGCGCCGCGGGTTTCTTGTTTCCGGTTCGGAGCATCGATCGGCTCTGGCCAATATCGACCCAGCCACATCGCTGCCGTGGCCTACGGCTGCCGTTTTTGCCGCCGCACTGTCGTGCCGTCGATCCAACTCGCCCCCACGAGCGTCGCCCGCGGGTACTCCGGCGCACCGAGCTCCTGGCTGTGCAGCAACGAGATCACCATGTCGACGGCCGCCTCGCCCGTGCGGTCGTTGTGCTGGTCCATGCCCGCCCAATCCCGCGGTTCGCTCCGGCGCTCGAGTTGCACCAGGCCGATGTCGCGCGGCACGCGCAATCCCCGCGCCTCCACCCAGCGGCGCACCACGTTGTAGAGTGTGAAGATCACATCCGGCTTCTCCCGGTCGAGCCAGCCGTAGAACGGCTCCGCCTGGATCCGCGCCGCTTCCACCTCGTAGAACGGCGCCACGCGCTGCGCCGGCGGCTGCGCCTGCTGACCCACCCACATGCCCGAGCTGAAACGCCCCTCCACGAGCCGGTCGATCCGCCCGTCGATCACCAGCCCCGGGCGGCGGTAGCCGAGCGCGAGCACCCGCTCCACGGCCTGCAACACCAGGGCGTGGTGGTCCACGCAGCAGAACGAGAGCGTCGGCTCGTGCGTCCGCAATCCGGTGACGACGCACGCGTGTCGCCGCCACGTCGCGGCGAAGCGCTCCGGCAGGCGGTTCTCCTCCATCATGCCCACGACGACCACGCCGCGGATGCCGCGGGCGCGCAGGATGCGGTTGAGCCGCGCCCCATCGAGCTGCGGATCGTGCAGCCAGAAGGTGTCCACGCCGTAGCCCTGCTGCGCGGCGCGCCGCTTCACGCCCTCGACGTAGGCCGGCACCGTCGGGTGGGAGCGGAAGGCGTCCTTGTCGCGGTTCGCGTTGAGCAGCGCCAGCGTGTGCCGCGGCGCACCGGTGTGGCTCTGCCGCAGCTGCGCCATCAGGTGCGAGACGACGGGGTTGAGTGCGTAGCCAAGCCGTTTCGCGGCGGCCTGCACCCGTTCGCGGGTCGCCGCGGGGATCTGCGGATCGTGGCGGAGCGCGAGCGACACGGTGTTCTTCGAAACGCCGAGTTCGCGCGCCAAAGTGTTCATCGTAACGCGGGGCACCTCGCTTGACTGTCAAGCCCTCGGGCGGTTTACCAGCCAGAACCGGCGGAGGAAAGTGCGCGCTCTCGCCGAGCGGCTCCCCTGCTCATTCCGTCGCCGCTCGTCACCATCGCCCCTCGCCTTTCGCCTCACACCTCTCGCCTTCCTTCCCATGTTCACCATCGGCATCGACTACGGCACCAACTCTGTCCGCGCGCTCGTCGTGCGCTGCGCCGACGGCGCGGAGCTCGGCTCCTGCGTTTTCAACTACCCGAGCGGCCACCAGGGCATCCTCCTCGACCCGAAGGACCACAACGTCGCCCGCCAGCACCCCGGCGACTACCTGCTCGGCATCGAGAAGAGCGTGAAGGGCGCGCTCGCCCAGGCGAAGAAGGCCAAGGGCTTCGATGCGAAAAAGGTCGTCGGCCTCGGCGTCGACACCACCGGCTCCAGCCCGATTCCGGTCGACAAGAACAACGTCCCGCTCGCCCTCGACAAGAAGTGGGCCAAGAGCCTCGACGCCCAATGCTGGCTCTGGAAGGACCACACCAGCTGGCGCGAGGCCGCGCAGATCACCGAACTCGCCGCCAAGCACCGCCCGCAGTTCCTCGCCAAGTGCGGCAACACCTACTCCTCCGAATGGTGGTGGTCGAAACTCTGGCACTGCCGCAACGTCGCCCCGAAGGTCTTCGCCGCCGCATATTCGTGGGTTGAGCTCTGCGACTGGGTGCCGGCCGTGCTCGCCGGCGTGACCGATCCGCTCCAGGTCAAACGCGGCGTGTGCGCCGCCGGCCACAAAGCCATGTACTGCGCCGAATGGGGCGGCCTGCCGGACAAGGAATTTCTCACCCTCCTCCACCCGGATCTCGCCGCGCTCCGCGACCGCCTCTACACCGAGGCTTACGACGCCCGCACCGCCGCCGGCGCTCTCTGCGCCGAGTGGGCCAAGAAGCTCGGCCTGCCCGCCGGCATCCCGATCGCGATCGGCGAGTTCGACGTCCATTTCGGCGCCATCGGTTGCGGCGTCTCCGAGGGCACGTTGGTGAAGGTCATCGGCACCTCGACGTGCGACTGCGGCGTCGTTTCCGCCGCCAAGACCGTGCCCGACATCCCCGGCATCTGCGGCATCGTGAAGGGCGCGATCCTGCCGGAGTTCTACGGCATCGAAGCCGGCCAGTCGGCCGTGGGCGACATCTTCAAGTGGTGGGTCGAGGTAGTGTGCCAGGGAGATGGCGACACGCACAAGAAGTTCGGCGCCGCCGTCGCCGCGCAGAAGCCCGGCCAAGCCGGCCTGCTCGCGCTCGATTGGAACAATGGCAACCGCACCATCCTCGTCGACCAGCGCCTCTCCGGCCTGCTACTCGGCCAGACGCTCCACACCTCCGCCGCCGAGATCTACCGCGCGCTCATCGAAGGCACCGCCTTCGGCGCCCGCGCCATCATCGAACGGATCCGTGAATACGGCGTGCCGCTCGACCGCATCGTCTGCGCCGGCGGCATCGCCCGGAAGGATCCGATGCTCATGCAGATCTACGCCGACGTCACCGGTTGCACCATGCTCGTCGCCGGTTCCTCGCAGGCCTGCGCGCTCGGCTCCGCCGTCTCGGCCGCCGTGCTCGCCGGAGCGCATAAGGACTTCGCGACCGCCCAGAAGAAGATGACGCGCCTCGAGAAGAAACAGTACCGCCCGATCGCGAAGAACCAGAAAGTCTACAACGAGCTCTACGCGCTCTACCGCCAGCTCCACGATTCCTTCGGCGGCCGCAACTCCAGCGCCGACCTCGGCCAAGTCATGAAGCAGCTCCTCGCCATCAAGGAGGCGGCGAACTGATTCCGCGGTAGGGCGAAGCGTCCCCGCTGAGCCGCGGCTCACCCGGAGGGTTCGCCCTACCCTCCAGCACCCATCACCTTTCACCCATTACCCATCACCCGTTTTCCATGAAACTCCTCGCCTCCCCCGAAATCTGGTTCGTCTGCGGTTCGCAGCATCTCTACGGCCCCGGCCCGCTCAAGCAGGTCGCCGCCAACGCCACCGAGGTCGCCAAGGCCCTCGCCGCCTCCAAGAAGCTCCCGCTCAAGACGGTCTTCAAGGCCCTCGTCACCACGCCCGACGAGATCGCCGCCCTCTGCCGCGAGGCCAACAGCGACGTCAACTGCGCCGGCCTCGTTCTTTGGATGCACACCTTCTCGCCCTCGAAGATGTGGGTCCGCGGCCTCACTTCACTCCAGAAGCCCTTCGTCCACCTCCATACGCAGTTCAACCGCGACCTGCCGTGGGAGACGATCGACATGGACTTCATGAACCTCAACCAGGCCGCCCACGGCGACCGCGAGGCCGGGTTCATTCACACGCGCATGCGCCTCGGCCGCAAGGTCGTCGTCGGCCACTGGTCGGATCCGGAAGTCCAGGACCGCCTCGGCGCCTGGATGCGCGCCGCCCGCGCCTGGCATGATTGGCAGGGCGCGAAGTTCGCCCGCTTCGGCGACAACATGCGCCAGGTCGCCGTGACCGAGGGTGACAAGGTCGCCGCCGAGATGAAATTCGGCTTCGCCACCAACGGCTACGGCCTCGGCGATCTCGTCGCCGTCATCAACCAGGTCAACGACGCCGACATCTCCGCGCTCTGCGCCGAGTACGAGAAACTCTACAAGGTCGCCGCGCCCCTCAAGAAGGGCGGCGCCCGCCATGCGTCGCTCCGCGACGGCGCCCGTTACGAGCTCGGCCTGCGCGCGTTCCTCGAGCAGGGCGGCTTCAAGGGTTTCACCACCACCTTCGAGGATCTCCACGGCCTCAACCAGCTCCCCGGCTTCGCCTGCCAACGCCTCATGGCCGATGGCTACGGCTTCGGCGCCGAAGGCGACTGGAAGACGGCCGCGCTCCTCCGCGCGATGAAGGTCATGGACGCCGGCCTCGTCGGCGGCACCTCCTTCATGGAGGACTACACCTACCACCTCTCGCCGAAGGGTCACCAGGTTCTGGGTTCGCACATGCTCGAGATCTGCCCGACCATCGCCACCGCCAAGCCGACGCTCGAGATCCACCCGCTCGGCATCGGCGGCAAGGATGACCCGGTGCGCCTCGTGTTCGATGCCCCCGCCGGCGCCGCGCTCAACGCCTCGCTCATCGACCTCGGCAACCGTTTCCGCCTGCTCGTCAACGAGGTCACCGCCGTGAAGACGCCGAAGCTGCCGAAGCTCCCCGTCGCCCGCGCCGTCTGGGAGTGCAAGCCCGACTTCAAGACCGCCTGCGGCTGCTGGATCCTCGCCGGCGGCGCCCACCACACCGGCTACAGCTACACCGTCACCACCGAGATGCTGGAAGATTTCGCCACCATCGCCGGCATCGAGCTGGTTACGATCAACGACGAGACGAAGCTCGCCGACCTCAAGCAGACCCTCCGCAACAACGAGGTCTACTACCACCTCGCCCAAGGCATCCGGGCCTGAGGCGCTGCGCGCCGGTTGAGGTTGAATTCGGAAGTTGAAGTCAACCTCTCGACCTCACCCGGCCGCGCCGCTTCGTCGCATGTTTTGCCGACAGGAGCCTGCTTGCAGGCGATTCCCGCGCCGCAAACATCGGACTCTTGAATCGCCTGCAAGCAGGCTCCTACCTCCGATCCCTCCGCCTCCGCCATTAGTGTCAATTAGTGTGCATTAGTGGTTCCCCTTCCGTTCTCCGCCCGAAAATGCTCACCGAACTCAAACGCGAGGCCTACGAGGCCAACCTGGCCCTGCCCAAGCACGGGCTCATCAACCTCACTTTCGGCAACGCCTCCGCCATCGACCGCGCCAAGGGCATCTTCGCCATCAAGCCCAGCGGCGTCGACTACGCCGCCCTCAAGCCCGAGGACATGGTCCTCGTCGACCTCGAGGGGAAGATCGTCGAGGGCAACCTCCGCCCGTCGTCCGACACGCCGACGCACCGGCGGCTCTTCATCGCGTTCCCGGCCATCGGCGGCGTCGTCCATACACACTCCTCGCATGCCACCGCCTTCGCGCAGGCCGGCCGCAGTATCCCGATCTTCGGCACCACGCACGCCGACTATTTCTTCGGCGACATCCCCGTGACCCGCAAGATGACCGCAGCTGAGATCGGCGGCGGCGCCTACGAGTGGGAGACGGGCAACGTGATCGTCGAGCGTTTCGCCGCGGGGAAACTCGACCCGCTCGATTTCCCCGCGGTGCTCGTCAACCGCCACGCGCCCTTCACGTGGCGCCCGACCGTCGGTGGCGCCGTCGAGGTCGCCGTCGCCACCGAGTGCATCGCGCACATGGCGCTCATGTCGCTCCAGCTCGAGCCCAAGCTCCCGACGATCGAAGCGGAGTTGCTCAACAAGCATTTCAAGCGCAAGCACGGTCCCGGCGCCTACTATGGTCAGCCCGGCTCCGCGCACTAACCCCCGGCCCGCGCGTCGCTTTCTCGAACCCTGAAACTCACCAATCCATGAACACCCCGTTGAAATTCGCGTCCGCGCTTTCGCTGGCCGCCGTCCTCGGCAGCTCGGCCCTCACCGCCGCCAGCGTCACCTCGAAACCGTTCGGCACCGTCGACGGCCAGCCCGTCCAGCTCTTCACCCTCCGCAACGACAAGGGTGCCGAGGCCACCATCACCAACTACGGCGGCATCGTCGTCACCCTCCTCGTGCCCGACAAGGCCGGTAAGAACGTCGATGTCGTCATGGGCTACGATAACGTCGACGCCTACGTTGCGAAGACGCCCTACTTCGGCGCGCTCATCGGCCGCTACGGCAACCGCATCGGCAAGGGCCAGTTCACCCTCGACGGCCAGACCTACCAGCTCCCGCTCAACGACGGCGCCAACAGCCTCCACGGCGGCACCAAGGGCTTCGATAAGGTCGTCTGGCAAGGCAAGCCGGTGGAGAGCAAAAACGGCGCCGCGCTCGAGCTCACCTACCACAGCAAGGACGGCGAGCAGGGCTATCCGGGCAATCTCGACGTGGTCGCCACCTACACGTTGACCAACGACAACGCACTCCGCGTCGACTTCAAGGCCAAGACCGACAAGCCCACCGTCGCCAACCTCACCCACCACTCCTACTTCAATCTCAGCGGCGGCGGCACCATCCTCGATCACCTCCTCACGATCAACGCCGACAAGACCACGCCCGTCGACAAGGGCCTGATCCCCACCGGCGAGATCGTTTCGGTGAAGGGCACGCCGTTCGACTTCCGCAAGCCCACCGCCATCGGCGCCCGCATCGACGATCCCGACACGGTGCTCCAGTACGGCCCGGGCTACGACCACAACTGGGTCGTGAACCAGAAGAAGCCGGGCCAGCTCTGCCAACACGCGTTCGTGCAATCACCCGTGACCGGCATCACGATGGAAGTCCTCTCCACCGAACCCGCCGTGCAGTTCTACGCCGGCAATTTCCTGGACGGCACCATCACCGGCAAACACGGCCAGGTCTACCAGAAGCGCTCCGGCTTCTGCCTCGAGCCCCAGCACTTTCCGGATTCGCCCAACCACGCGAACTTCCCGAGCACCGTCCTCCGTCCCGGCGAGACCTACACCAACACGATCATCTACAAGTTCTCGACGAAGTAACCTCCGCCGCGTTCGATCCTTCCAGTTTTCCTCCACCCCATGATATCAACACACCCCCTGCTGGCGGTAGCCTCCACCGCCGGCCCCACCCTCAGCGGGCTCGATTGGCTCGCCATCGTCGGCTACTTCGCGATCCTCATCGGCGTCGGCTGGTGGGTGGTCAAGAAGAGCAAGAACACCTCGGAAGACTACTTCCTCGCCGGCCGTAACCTCGGCTGGTGGGTGATCGGCGCGTCGATCTTCGCGTCGAACATCGGTTCCGAACACATCGTCGGTCTCGCCGGCTCCGGCGCGAAGGACGGTGTCGCCCTCGCCCACTACGAGCTGCACGCCTGGTGCTTGCTCGTGCTGGCGTGGGTCTTCGTGCCGTTCTACGCACGCTCCCGCGTCTTCACGATGCCGGAATTTCTCGAGCGCCGCTTCTGCGGTCGCTCGCGCACCGTGCTCTCGTGGGTGTCGTTGGTGACTTTCGTCGTGACGAAGATCGCGGTCGGCATCTTCGCCGGCGGCGTCGTTTTCGCCACTCTGCTGCCCGAGATCAGCATCGATCTGGGCGGTCTCCACATCAACAGCTTCTGGATCGGGTCCGTCTCGGTCGTGCTCCTCACCGGTCTTTACACGACCCTCGGCGGCATGCGCGCCGTGGCCTACAACGATGCCGTCCAGGTCATCGTCCTGATCGGCGGCTCCGCGCTGCTGACCTTCTACGGCCTCCACAAGCTTGGCGGCTGGAGCGAGCTGAAGGCGATCTGCGGATCCGAGATGTTCAACCTCTGGAAGCCGCTCGTGCCCGCCGGCCAGGAAGCCACTTGGGCGCCGGTCATTGTGAAGGACGCCGCCGGTGCGATCACCAAGCAGGCGTGGTATTTCAACGGCAACTTCCCCTGGCTCGGCATGGCGATCTGCGCCCCGGTCATCGGCCTGTGGTACTGGTGCACCGACCAGTACATCGTCCAGCGCGCCCTCGGCGCCCCGAACGAGAAGGTCGCCCGCGAAGGCTCCATCTTCGCCGCCTTCCTCAAGCTCTTCCCGGTTTACCTCTTCATCATCCCCGGCCTGATCTGCTTCGCCCTCGCCAAGAGCGGCAAGGTCCCCGGCCTCGCCGAAGTCTATGACCCGGCGACCGGCCAGGCCACCGGCGCCGCCCAGGGCGCGTTCCCGCTCATGGTGAAGAATCTCCTGCCCGCCGGTCTGCGCGGCATTGTCGTCGCCGGCCTGCTCTCCGCGCTGATGGGTTCGCTCGCCGGCGTGTTCAACGCCTGCTCGACCCTCTTCACGGTCGACATCTACCAGAAGCGCCACCCCAACGCCTCGCAGGAGAAGCTCGTGAAGGTCGGCCGCACCGCGACGATCGTCATGGTCGTGATCGCCCTGCTCTGGATCCCGATCGTGCAGGGCGCCCACGGTCTCTACAACTACCTGCAGTCCGTCCAAGGCTATCTCGCGCCGCCAGTGTTCGTCGTCTTCTTCTTCGGCGTCTTCTGGAAGCGCCTCAACGCCCAGGGCTGCTTCTGGGCCATGATGGTCGGTTTCGTCGTCGGACTCTTCCGCATGTTCGTCGACACCCCGGTCACGCTCCACGGTGGCATCTCCCCCTATGCCGAGGGCTCGTTCCTCTGGATCGTCAACAACATCAACTTCCAATACTTCAGCATCATCATCACCCTGATCTCCGCTGCGGTGATGGTGGTGGTGAGCTACCTGACGCCGGCTCCGGACGACAATCACATCAAGGGTCTCACCTTCGCCACGGCCACCGCCGAGGACAAGGCCCGCACCCGTGAGAGCTGGTCCGCGAAGGACGTGTTCTATTCCGCGGTCGTGATGGTCTGCATCATCGGCGCCTACCTGTACTTCACGGGTTGAGCCCGGCGCCTCTCGCAGCTTCTACAGACCGCCGGTGCTCGCACCGGCGGTTTTTTTTGTGCCCGACGGCCGCCGCCCAACTCTGGGGCGGCACGGAAACGCGGAAGTCGAACGGTCCCGGATGCAAAGCTTTCATGACTTCCCCGCCGTCATGCCGCAGACCGCCGTTGACACTCGTTCCCGGACGCCGGCTAATTCCAGCAAAGTGCGCATTCGGATCTCCAGCGTCGCCCGTTTGCTTGTGGGCCTGGTCGCGCTCTGCCTGATTCTGGGCGGGGCCAACTGGGTGCGCACCGGTCACGCCCCGCATGGAGACGCTGTCCCGCACTTCGAGGCGACGGCCGCCGTATCCCAAGTCTGGGTTGCCGACCAGCCGTCGAGCACATCGTCCGTTTCCGCTGGTCTCCAGTTCGGGCCCGTCCCGATCTGGACCGCTGCCATCGTCAGCCTGTGGCTCGGTGTGTACTGCGGACGCTGGGCGGGGTGCCAGCGCCGGGGCCGGTCACGATGCGCACCGAGGCCGACCGAAGCATTGGTCGGCGTAGTCGAGCTGCGCCTTTGAGCGGGCACGCCGCTGCGGCGTCACGCTTGTCACGTGGCAACACGTCCGCGGGTCACCGGCCCGGGAGATTGCCACACCGCAGGTCCGTCCCGCTCCGGACCGCTCCGCGCAACGGCATGCAGACACCTCGGATCGAGGTCCTTCGAGAAGCGGGCATGCTCCACCCAAACCGCCCCAATACCATGTCATCATTTTCCCAAGACTCCGACTCCTCCACTTCCCGCAAGAAATCCGCCCACGAATCGGGCGCGCTCGCCGCGTGGGGCTTCCTCGCCGGCAGCGTGCTCGGCTCCGTCGTCGGCATCTTCACCGGCTACTGGCTTCTCGTCGGCCTGATCTCCGGTGCCGTCTGTTATGTCGCCGGCGCCTGCGTCGAGCGCTTCCGCCGCTAGCCGGCGTCTCTCCCGGCCCTTCTCATTCCGACCTATGAACTCCATCCCTGATACCATCCACGGTGCGATCCTCATCAGCATCATCGATTTCATCCTGAGCTTCGTGATCATCTCGGGAATCGGTGTCCTGCTCGCCTTGCTGCCATTGGCCAACCGCTACTGGCACATCGACGAAGCCAAGCTCAAGCAGGGCCACCACTGAGCGCTCCTCCACCACCGGCACCCACCCCGACTCCCTGCCGCCCATGTTCGAGCAACTCTCCTCGCTGTTCTCCGCCCTGATGGGGCAAACCGGCCTGTCCCATTTCTGGTGGGGCAACCTCGTGATGATCGCCATCGGCCTGACGATGGTCTTCCTGGCCGTGGTGAAGAAGTTCGAGCCGTTTCTCCTGATCGGCATCGGCTTCGCCTGCATCGTCGTCAACATCCCCGGCTCCGACCTCATCCTGCCTGGCGGGCTTTTCAACTACGCCTACAAGGGCGTCGCGCTTCTCATCATCCCGCCGCTGATCTTCCTCGGCGTCGGAGCGATGACCGACTTCGGCCCCATGATCGCCAACCCGCGGCTCGTGCTCCTCGGCGCCGGCGCCCACTTGGGCATCTTCGTGGCGCTCATCCTCGCCAAGCTTCTCGGCTTCACCCTCGGCGAAGCGGGCGCCATCGGCATCATCGGCGGCGCCGATGGCCCCATGGCGATCTTCGTCACCATGAAGCTGGCACCGCATCTCCTGCCGCAGATCTCGGTGGCCGCGTACTCCTACATGGCGCTCATGCCGTTGATCCAGCCGCCGGTCATGAAGCTGCTCACTTCGAAAACCGAGCAGCGGATGGGCATGGTCCAGCTCCGCAAAGTCTCCCGCCTGGAGAAGATCCTTTTCCCCATCGTGATCGCCGCGGTGGTGAACCTCTTCTTCCCGCCCGTCGCGCCGCTGGTCACCATGCTCATGCTCGGCAATCTTCTGCGCGAAGTCCTCCTCGTGAATCGGCTCGCGGAGACC
>DATGXO010000200.1:0-54565 GCA_035298965.1 Opitutaceae bacterium
GGCTCGGCCTCGTGGCGCGCACGGGCGACGTGATCGACGTGCTCGCGCGCACCGACCACGTGTGTTTCGACAAGACCGGCACGCTCTCCGCCGAGAGCCTGACGGTGCTCGAGTGGCGGCAGGAGAACGCGTCGGCGGCGACGCCCGCCTGGACGCGCGCCGCGGTGGTGGCGGCGGAGCGCGGGCTGGAACATCCCGTCGCACGGGCGCTGGCGGCGGTCGCCTCGCCCGGTGATCCGGCGGTGTCGGCCGAAACAGTACGGATCGAACCCGGACTCGGCGTGTGCGCCCGCGTTGACGGACGGGAGCTGCTGGTCGGTGCGCCGGCGTGGACCGGCTTCGCGGTGGCGGCGGGCGAGGCACGACTGATCGGTGTCGCGGTCGACGGCGTGCCGACGGCGCTGATCACGCTTGGCGAGGCGTGGCGCGCGGGCGCGGCCGAGGTGTTTGCCGAACTCGAGCGACTCGGCGTGGCGGCGGAGATTCTCACCGGCGATCCGGCGGCGCCCGCCGCGGCGTTTCCCGGCGTGCGCTGGAGCGGCGGCCTCAAGCCCGACGAGAAACGGGCGCGCGTCGAGGCGCTGCGCCGCGAGGGACGGGTGACGGTGTTTCTTGGCGACGGTATCAACGACGCCGCGGCGCTGAGCGCGGCGGATTGCGCGATCGCGATGGGTGGCGGCGCGGCGCTGGCGCGGGCTTCGGCGCCGGCGGTGTTTCTCGGGGCCGACCTGCGTTTTTTCCCGCGGGCGATCGTCACCGCGCGTGAGGTGCGCGCGCGGATCGCCTCGAACCTGCGGCTTGCGGCGACCTACAACACTGTGGCGATGGCGGTCGCGGCGGCGGGGCTGCTGCATCCGGTGGGCGCCGCGCTGCTGATGCTCGGCTCGAGCGCGGTGGTGTCGGTGCGGGCGCTGCGCATCGGGCACGTTGCGGAGTCGAACTGGCGGGTGTAAAGCCCGCCCCACCACAGGAGGTCTGCCGTCGACAAGCGGGCACGTTTCGCGCCTGCTGCAATCACGTACAAACTCCCGCACCATTCTTCACCATGAGCATCGAAGCCAAACTCGCCGCCCTCGGTCTCCAACTCCCCGCCGCGCCCGCCGCCGCCGGCAACTACCTGCCGTTCGTGCGCTCGGGCAACCTGCTGTTTCTCGCCGGCACGATCTGCGTGCGCGACGGGCAAGTCACGCACGTGGGCCAGGTCGGCGGCGAGCAGACCGTCGACAGCGCCTACGAGGCGGCGAAGGTCTGCGCGCTCAACACGCTGGCGAACATCAAGGCGGCCGCCGGCAGCCTCGAGTCCGTGGCGCGTTTCGTGAGCGTGAGCGGCTTCGTCAACGCCGTATCCGGTTTCGCTGAGAGCCCGGCGGTGATCAACGGCGCCTCGGATCTCTTCGTGAAGCTCTTCGGCGACGCTGGCAAACACGCGCGCGCCGCGGTCGCGGTCGCGGGTTTGCCGCGCAACTGCACGGTGGAGATCCAGGTGATCGTCGAGCTGAAGGCCTGATCCGGCGGCGGCCGGTGGCGCTGCTGCGGGCGAACGTGTCTGCGGTGCGAACGCCCGTCGCACCGCCTCGTCGCCATGCCGCTGCGCACCGCGTACGTCGATTTCAACAGCTTCTTCGCTTCGGTCGAACAACAGGAGCGGCCGGAGCTGCGCGGTCGCGTGGTCGGCGTGGCGCCGTTGTTGGCGGAGACGACATCGCTCATCGCGGTCAGCATCGAGGGCAAACAACGCGGGTTGAGGATGGGATTGCGCGTGGCCGAGGCGCGGCGCGCGTGCCCCGACCTCGTCGTGGTGGAATCGCGACCAGAGGTCTACGTGCGCTGGCACCAGAAGCTCGTCGCGTTGATCGACACCGTGCTGCCGGTCGAGAGCGTGTGCTCGATCGACGAGGTGGCGTGCGCGTTGCCCGTCGGCGGTGACACGCCGGAGGCGGCGCGGGCGCTCGGGATGAAACTCAAGCGCGTGCTGCGCGAACAGGCCGGCGAGCGTCTCACGTGCTCCATCGGCGTGGCGCCAAACGCGTTTCTCGCGAAGGTCGCCTCCGATCTCGAGAAGCCCGACGGACTCCAGATCATCGACACACCGGACCTGCCGGCGCGGCTGCTCGGGCTGGAGTTGCGCGACCTGCCGGGCATCGGCGCGCGGATGGAAGCGCACCTCCGCGGCCGCGGCGTCGCGACGATCGCCTCGCTCTACGCGCAGCCGCGCGCGGTGATGCGCAAGCTCTGGGGCAGCGTCGAGGGCGAGCGCATGCACGACCGGTTGCGCGGCGAGGTGGTGACATTGCCCGAAACGCAGACCTCAAGCCTCGGCCACGGGCAGGTGCTCCCGCCCGAGTTGCGGCACGAGGCGGGCGCGCACGCGACGCTCCACCGATTGCTGCAGAAGGCGGCGATGCGGCTGCGGCACGCGGGGCTCTTCGCCGGCGGGCTGCACGTGGCGCTGCGGTTCCGCAACCGGCCGCGCTGGAGCGACGCGCTCACGTTTATCGAGACGCAGGACACGGTGCTGTTCACCCGCACGTTGAACACGCTCTGGGCGCGCCACCCGCGTGCGGCGGACGGCGAGTACCTGAGCGTGGGCGTGACGATGTTCCAGCTGCTGCCGGCGGCCGCACGCACGGCGCCGCTCGGAATCGTCGATGCCGGCGATGCGCGTGCGCCGTTGCACGCGGCGGTCGACGCGCTCAATCGCAAGCTCGGGAAGAACAGCGTCGTCTTTGGTGGTGCGCTCGGGGCGACGCAGTATGCGCCGGTGCGCATCGCGTTCACCCGCATCCCGGATCTCGCGCTCGAGGCGGGCGGCGAGGAGTACGCCGAGCTCAAGCCGAGCGCGGACGAGTTGGCGCGCTTCAAACGGCCGGAGGCGGAGTAGTGCTGCGGCGCGATTTGTGTCGGGCGGCTTGCGCCGGTGCGCGCGGCGCTGCCAAGCTCGGCGGCTTGCTGGAGCGGCGTCGCCGTTGCGGCTCACGAACACCATGAAGAAGACCTTTCCACTCAAGGACCCGCGCCGGGCCGATGCCCGCGTGCTCGAAGCCGTGAAGAACGAGCTGCGCAAATATGTGCGACGTGAGCAGCGGAAGACGTTGCCCGAGGGTTTCGGGCGGTGGGATTTCGCGTGCAAAGTCGGCGCCGAGGCCGGCACGGCACGGACGTTGCCGCTCAGCGAGGTGATCGCCGCGGTCGACGCGGCGGCGCAATCGGGCGCGGCGGCGGTGTTCGTCGAGATCGTGGCGTTGCCGGCGCAGCGGGAGCCGCGCGACGGCGTGGACGTTTGAGCGGCAACGGCACGGTTTTGGCCATGGAGCACGAGACGCTCGAGGTACGTCCGTTTGCCGCGCCCCGGCGCGTGGTCGATCGCAACGGTCGAGTGATGGCGGTGCCGGAAGGCTGGGAGTTGCTGCCGCCCGGCGATGCGGCGCTGAGCCGCCGGATCAAGGCCGACGGGCCGTCGTGGACCGTGATCGAGCTGAAGGGGAACAAGCGTTTCTCACGTGGGATCTGGGCGCCGGCGACACGCATCGCGGCGCTGCGCGCGGAGCTCGCGCTCGAGCGGCAGGATCCGGCGTACCAGCGGAAGCTAGACGCTGGACGCGCCCGGCGTGCGGCCGAGCAGGCGGATTACGTGGAGGATTTTCGCGGCGCGGTGTTGGCCTATCTCGCGTTTCACCCGAGCTATCATGGACTCGCGGAACGCCTGGCGGAGCGGATCACGGCGCACGCGACGCCGGTCGGCAGCGGCACGGTCGCGAGGACGGAACGCATCCCGGTCGAGGAGCGCGCCGAGGCGGCAACGATCGCGTGGATGCGCCACCAGACCACCGGCTACGACAGCATGGTGATCGCGCGCGTGAAGGGCGAACGTCGCGAGGTGCGCCGGCAACTTGCGCAACGCTCGGTCGCGTTGCTGGAGCGGTATCGGCGCGGCGTGGCGGTCGAGCCGGCGTCGTGCCCGTTGCAACGGGCGCTGGCCTGAAGCAGCGCAAGACGAGGCATGGTAGGTCGGGCTTCACGCCCGACTGATTTTTGCCACCGCGGTGTGCGTCCAGCCGTGAAGCCAGGTCGCCGACCTGGCCTACAGCACCTGCTCGATCACGACATCGAGTTTCTGCGACGGATGGCAGTCGGCGCGCAGGGCGACGAAGCCGTCGCGGTGCCGGTCCCAGATCGGCCAGAGGGCCTGACGGTCGGTCTCGGGCACGGGGAGTTTCTCGATCGCGGCGCGCGAGTAGAACGCGAAGCGGCCCTCGTGGATGTGCGGCGGCAACGTTTCGATCGGCACGCGGCAGCGGAAGAGAAACATCAGCCAGTGGCCCTGCCCCTCGTACGCTTTCTCGGCGATCATCGAGAAGAGGTGGAGATCGCGCTCGGCGACGATCTGCAGGCCGATCTCCTCGCCGACCTCGCGCGCGGCGCATTCGAATGGCGATTCGCCGAGGTGCATCTCCAACTTGCCGCCGATGGGGCTCCAGAGACCGGCGTTGGGCGCCTTCGCGCGCTCAATCAAGAGGAGTTCACCGGCGCGATTTTCGACGAAGACGAGGACGCTGATCTTGTAGGGAAGCATGGCGACGCGAGGAGCGGCGCGCAGGCTGGGGCGGACCGAGAGGCGAGGGAAGAGCGAAGTTGCGTCGGGGCGGCGAGACGCGCGTTGACCGTTTTCGACGCCCGCGGCAAATGTCGCGGCCCTCCTTGGCAACCGTTGCGCCTACCGTCGTACGCCCGTTCAGTTCTTTGGCCGAAGCCGCCAAGGCGGATCAGGCCGAAGTGTTCGATCGACTCGGCGCGACAACCGACGGTCTGGACTGGGCCGAGTCGCAGCGCCGGCTCGCGGAATTCGGCCCGAACGAGCTCGCGAGTCAGCGCCCGCCGGGTTGGCCGCTCGTGCTCTGGGCGGCGGTGAAACATCCGTTCAACGGCGTGCTCGCCGCGCTCGGCGTGGTCTCGTACCTCACGCACGACCTGAAAGCGGTGGTCGTGATGGGCGCGATGATCGCCCTCAGCGTGGGGCTGCGGTTCTGGCAGGAGATGAAGTCGCTGGTCCAGGCGGAGTCGTTGCGGAAGATGGTGCGTAACGAATCTACAGTCCGGAGACAGGGCGTGCCGACGTCGAACCGCAAGCCAAGCCAGCTCGATCTGCTCGCGACCGAAGTTGCGACCCATGATCTCGTGCCGGGCGACATCGTGTTGCTCTCGGCCGGCGACATGGTGCCAGCGGATCTGCGGCTGCTCGAATCGCGTGATCTGTTTGTCACGCAGTCGGCGCTCACCGGCGAGGCGATGCCGGTGGAGAAGTTCGACCCCGAACGGCTCGGCCGGCCGGCGTCGTCGACCGCACCGGAAGGCCTGCCGGCGGACGTGCTCGATTCGCCGCACCTGCTGTTCATGGGCACGAGCATCGTGAGCGGCTCGGGTCGCGCGGTCGTGGTGGCGACGGGCAACCGGACGTTCTTCGGCTCGATGGCGGAAAAGCTCTCGGAGGCGCGGCCGATGACGGCATTCGACCGCGGCGTGCGGAGCGTGAGCTGGCTGCTCATCCGCTTCATGTTGATCATGGCGCCGACGGTCTTCGTGCTCAACGGACTGCTGAAGCACGACTGGCTCGAGGCACTGCTCTTCGCGGTGGCGATCGCGGTCGGCCTCACGCCGGAGATGCTGCCGATGATCGTGAACGCGAATCTTGCGCGCGGCGCGATCGCCCTCGCGCGGCAGAAGACGATCGTGAAACACCTCCACGCGATCCAGAGCTTCGGCGCGATGGACGTGCTCTGTACCGACAAGACCGGCACGCTCACTCAGGACAAGGTCGTGCTCATCCGCCATGTCGACCTGCGCGGCGCCGACTCCACCCGCGTGCTCGAACACGCCTACCTGAACAGCCTCTTCCAGACCGGGTTGCGCAATCTGCTCGATCGGGCCGTGATCGACCGGGCTGAGGCGCTCGGCTTCCGCGACAACGCCCGGCCCTGGCGCAAGGAGGACGAGTTGCCCTTCGACTTCGTGCGCCGGCGGATGTCCGTCGTGTTGCAACGCGGCAAGGAGGCGCCGTTGCTCCTCTGCAAAGGCGCGGTCGAGGAGATGCTCGAGATCTGCACGCAACTCGAGGAGGGCGGTGTCGCAGTGCCGCTCACCGAGGCGGACCGCGCGCAACTCAAAGCGTTGCGCGATCGCCTCAACGAGGATGGCCTGCGCGTGATCGCGGTCGGCCACAAGCGGCTGCGCCCGCGCGCCGCGGTGTCCGTGCGCGACGAAAGCGATCTGGTGTTCTCCGGTTTCATCGCGTTTCTCGATCCGCCGAAGGAGACGACCGCGGAGGCGCTGCGGCTTCTCGCCGAGCACGGCGTGACGGTGAAGATTCTCACGGGCGACAACGCCGTCGTGGCGCGAAAGATCTGCCGCACGGTCGGACTGCCGGTGGAGCACGTCGCCACGGGCGCCGAAGTCGAGCCGCTCGGCGACGCGGAGCTGGCCGCGCTCGCGGAGCGCACCACGGTATTTGCGAAACTCTCGCCACTGCAGAAGGCGCGCGTCGTGCGGGCGCTGAAGTCGCGCGGCCACACGGTGGGCTTCATGGGCGACGGCATCAACGACGCGACGGCGCTACGCGAGGCCGATGTCGGCATCTCGGTCGACACGGCGGTCGATGTGGCGAAGGAAGCCGCCGACATCATCCTGCTCGAGAAGAGCCTGCTCGTGCTCGAGCGCGGCGTGGTCGAGGGGCGGCGGACGTTCGGCAACGTCATCAAGTACGTGAAGATGACGGCGAGTTCGAACTTCGGAAACGTGCTCAGCGTGCTCGTGGCGAGCGCGTTTCTGCCATTCCTGCCAATGCTAGCAGCGCAGCTGCTCGTGCAGAATCTGCTCTACGACCTCTCGCAGATCGCGATCCCGTGGGATCGGATGGACCCCGAGTTCATCCGCACGCCGCGGCAGTGGGGCGCGGGCTCGATCGCGCGCTTCATGCTCTGGATCGGCCCGATCAGCTCCGTGTTCGACGTGCTCACATTCTGGACGATGTGGCATGTCTTCGGCGCGAGCAGCGAGGCGCAGCAGACACTTTTCCAGACGGGGTGGTTCGTGGTCGGGCTGCTCACCCAGACGTTGATCGTGCACATGATCCGGACGGAGAAGGTACCGTTCCTGCAGAGCACGGCTTCTCCGGTGGTGTTGGCGACGACGGCGGCGGTGATGCTCGCGGGCGTCGTGCTGCCCTTCACTCCGTTCGCATCGGCCATCCACCTACAGCGGCTGCCCGCCGGATTCTTCGTTTTCCTGCCGGCGGTGTTGCTTGCGTACTGCCTGCTGACGCAGGTGGTGAAAACCGTCTACATTCGTCGCTTCGGCGATTGGCTGTAG
The DNA here is from genome assembly GCA_035298965.1 of Opitutaceae bacterium. Taxonomy (GTDB): domain Bacteria; phylum Verrucomicrobiota; class Verrucomicrobiia; order Opitutales; family Opitutaceae; genus CAJCBL01. The sequence continues at coordinate 7,363 of DATGXO010000200.1, forward strand.
CGCGAGACGGTCGATTACCGCCGGCGCGGCGCTCGCTAGACGGCGCCGGCTTCGGTGGGCGCGGCTCTGCCGAGGAGCGTCGTCTGCTCGCATTCGCCGAGGATGGCGTGGGCGGAATCGGCATCGGGGGCGTGCCAGAGCTGGGCGAGCAGATCCGTTTTCGAGGCCATCATGCACAGGCGCGCGAGCGTGTGCAGGTGGAGCCGGTCGTCCTGGCAACAGAGCAGGAAAAAAAGCCGCGTGTGCCCGCCGTCGGGCGCGCCGAACGGGATCGTGGCGATGGTCCGGCCGAGCACGAGGAACGAGTGATCGCAGAGGTACTCGTCGTGATGGCGCGCATGGAGGAGCGCCATGCCGCCGGGGAGGGCGGTGGAGCAGAGTTCCTCGCGGGCGAGCACGCTCTCGAGCAGCGCCTTCGGGTCGTTCACCGGGCCGACGCGCGCCGCAAAATCCACCATGTCGCGGATGACGGCGGACTTCGTGCGCGACGACAAGTTCATGTCGATGTACTCCGTGCGCATGAGCTCCGGCATGAGCGCGTCTTCCTCACGGATCTCGCGCACGCGCGCGGTTGTCTGCTCGTGGAACGCCGTCAGCCGCCGATCGGGCAGGCCGAGGATGCGGCACGAGGCCCACGCGTCGATGTCGCCCCGCAGAAACTGCGGACGACCGCCGCGGACCGTGTGCGGCATATCGCTGGTTTTGACGAGACGCTCGACATCCTCGCGGGGCAAATGGAGGTAATCGGCGACCTCGTCGAGAGACAGAGTTCGGTGGGGCATCCCGCCACTGTGGGGAACGCCGCGCGCGATTGCAGCGCAAATCTGCGCTGAAAAATCCCGGAAGCGGACCGGGGGACCGGGCCACCGGAATCCTCGGGAACGGTGTCGTCCGTAGATCCCAAGGACCGGAGATGGCCCGGAATTTGCCGTTGAAACCCACGTGGCTGGTAACCGAGAACGGTGCGTTACACCTTCCAACATGGCCACCGACCAGTCACTCTCTGCAGCTTCAAACTCCGGCTCCGATCTGTGCCGAGTCGAGCGCGTCGCGCGCGGTTGGGTGAAACGCGCGGACCCCGCCGGGAAGAACCGCTGGGGCGCGTTGCTGCGCATCGCGACGTTGTTGTTGCCTTGGCCGATGCTCCGCGTGACCGCCGGCAATGGCGACGCGGAGTCGGTCCGCGAGGAAGCCGAGCGTTTGCAGCGCTGGCGCGCGGCCGGCCTGCCGGTGCCGGAAGTGCTCGAGGCGACCGATGCCTATCTCGTGACCGCCGATGCGGGCGTCCCGCTCCGGCGGTGGTTGCGCGACCAGACCGATCCAGTGCGCCGCCTCGAGGCGGTGAAGAAAGCCGCGCGGGCGCTGGGGCAGTTGCACCGGCTCGGGCTCTGCCACGGCCGGCCGTTTCTCAAGGACATCGTCTACGACGGGGAATCGGTGTCGTTCATCGATCTCGAGGAGGACCCCGCACGCGTGATGCTCGTGCTCACCGCGCAGGTGCGCGATGTGATGCTGTTCGTCATGTCGTACACCGCGTCGCTCTCCGAGGCGCATTCGCTCGAGGATCTGCGTGCGATCGCCGCCGTCTATCGCGAGGAGAACCCGTCGCCGCGCCTGCAACGCTCGCTGCGGCGCAATCTCCGCGCGCTCTGGTGGGCGGCGCTGCCGCTGCGGCTGTGCCCGTGGGGCTGGCTCGGTCGCGACGGGCGACAGGCGGTCCTCGGGTTGCGCGTGCTGCGACGGCTGGCGCGTTGAGAAAACCACTTCGTCGCGTGCCTCCCGGCTTGGAAAACGCGGCGGTTGTTTCCAAAGTCCCGCCGCGCGGCCCCACCTGCTGCGCGTACCGATGCTCCGCCGGCTCAAAGAGAAACTAAACGACCTCGAACAGTTCACCGTCGACGTGATCTACGGCCGCCGCGACGACCGGGCGGCGTTGTTCTGGGCGGCGGTGCTGCATTCGCTCTCGTGGATCTGGAGCGCGGGCGCGCAACTGAAGGTGTTGCTCTATCAGCAGCGGATCCTGCGCGACCAGCACCTCGGCTGCCTCGTCGTCGTGGTGGGCAATGTCACCTGGGGCGGCACCGGCAAGACGCCGGTCGTGGAAAAATTCGCCCGTTCGCTCGCCGAGCGCGGGCGCCGCGTCGCGATCCTCAGCCGCGGCTACCGCAGCCGCTCGCTGCCGCTCTGGCGGCGAGCCCTCAACTGGATCACAAAAGGCGCCGAGCCGCCGCCGCGCATCGTGAGCGACGGCTCGCGTGTGTTGCTCGACTCCGAGCAGGCGGGCGACGAGCCGTACATGCTCGCGCGCAACCTTCCCGGCGTGGTCGTGCTCGTCGACAAGAACCGCGTGAAGTCCGGCGCGTACGCGATCAAACGCTTCGGCTGCGACACGCTCGTGCTCGACGACGGCTTCCAGTACATGCCGCTCAAGGGCCGGTTGAATCTCCTGCTCGTCGACAAGAGCAACCCCTTCGGCAACGGCCACCTCATCCCGCGCGGCATCCTGCGCGAGCCGATCAAACATGTGCGGCGCGCCTCGTACGTTTTCCTCACAAAGTCCGACGGGCAACGCGACCGCGAGCTCGAGGACCTGATCCACGAGCACAATCCCGACGCCGAGATCATCGAGTGCGCGCACGTGCCGAAATACCTCCAGCGGATCAACGCCGGCGCGGACGACGCCGAGCGCCACGAGCTCTCCTACCTGAAGGGCCGGCGAGTCGGCGCGTTCAGCGGCATCGCCACACCGGAAAGTTTCGAGGCCTTCCTGCGCAAGTACGGCGCGAACCTCCTCTACACGAAACGCTACATCGACCACTACCGCTTCACGACCGACGATCTCGATCTGGTCTTCGAGGAATCCGTGAACGCCGGCCTCGACTTTGTGGTGACAACCGAGAAGGACGCCGTGCGCATCCCGCCGGACCTGCGTTTCCCGCTGCCGCTCTATTACCTGCGGCTCGAGATTGAGATCCTCCGCGGCGCAGCCGACTTCAACGAGGCGGTGGGCCGCATCTGTTTTCCGCAACACGACACGTTTGGCGGAGCGCAAGTCACCGGCCGCGGGGTGCGCGGATGATCTCTCCGCTCCTGCTCGCGAAGGGCGTGCTCATCGGCTTCTCGATCGCGGCGCCGGTGGGCCCGATCGGGCTGTTGTGCATCCGCCGCTCACTGCAGGACGGATGGCGCGCCGGTCTCGCCACCGGTCTGGGCGCGGCGACCGCCGACTGTGTGTACGGCTGTGTCGCAGGGCTTGGCCTCACGGTCGTGTCGGGTTTTCTAGTCGAGCATCGCGCCATGCTCGCGCTTCTCGGCGGTGCGTTTCTCTGCTGGCTCGGCTTCCGCACGCTGCGGGCGCACGTGACCGGCCGACCCGCGGAGGCGAAGGGTGAGGCGATCGGCGGCGCGTTCTTCACAACGTTCCTCCTCACGCTTACCAACCCGATGACGATCCTCGCATTCGTGGCGGTGTTTTCGGGGTTGGGGCTCGCGGGGCAGATCGAGGGTTCGGGCGCGTTGATCGCTGGCGTCTTCTTCGGCTCCGCCGCGTGGTGGTTGCTGCTGAGCAGTCTCGTCGCGGTATTGCGGACGCGGATCGGCCCGACGTGGCTGCGCGTCGTGAACTACGGTTCCGGTCTGCTGCTCTGCGCCTTCGGCATACACAGCGTGATCACCGGACTGCGCGGCTGAACCCGCGCGGGTGGCATGTCAGTTTTCCGCGCCGTCGAACGCGAGGATCCGCTCGGCGAGCGCCGCCCGCCATTCGTCGGGCAACAATTCCCGCAGGGGCCGGGCTGGCTCTTCGCCGGTGGACGGCAGCTTCGCCGTGATCTCGCCGGCGATCGTGCGGGATTCGGCGAGCAACGAAGTCATCTCGCGGTGCCGCAGCGAGCCGCCGGGGCGGAGCTGATGCTCGACGGGTTCGACGATCTCCTCGCCGAAACCCCAGGCGCGCAGCACGAAAGCCGCCGCGCGGGCGTGGTGCATACCGGTGAGGGCGATCTCCGCGCGCGGCAGTTCGTCGGCGGAAGTCGATGCGAAGCGCAGATTCGGCGCACCCACGCAGCGCAGGTGCCGATCGATGAAAACCATCCCCGTGGCGTGCAACAGTCCGACCGTGTACGCGGTGCGCGTGTCGAGGCCGCTCGCCGGTGCGAGGTCCACCATCGTGAGCGCGCACGCGACCGATCGCCGCCAGAACTCCGCTGGACCGAGCCCGTAGCAGCGCAGCGGCCGGTTGAGAAACCGGCTGAGCGCGAAGGCCGCGGTCACGCGATAGACCTCCTCGGCGCCCAGCCGCAACAACGCTTCCGCGAGGCTCGTCGCCGGCCGCCCGGGGCCGAAACGCACGCTCCCGGCCACCTGCACCACGCGCACCGCCAGCCCGGGATCGAGCATGATCAGGTCGACGATGTCGCTGATGCTCGTGTCCTCCGCCTGCAGCAGCGACTGGAGCCGCGGCAGCACGGTGGTAGCGATGGGCATTTCACGGGCGTACGCCTCGAGATCCGTCGGGCGGAGCAGGGTGTCGACGGCTGGCGAAGAGACGTGCGCAGGAAGGAGCGCGGAGGCTGGCATGTGGGGTGACCGAGTGTGGGACTGGGTGGAACCGGCCTGAGATCTGGGGAGAACTCTCGGGGCTGGCCCCGGTAACTGGCGACACGAAACTGCGGCGGCTCGCCATTTTTCAGAGGTTCGTCACAACCGGCAGTCACGGCGGGTTTTTCACTGGCGCCGTTTCATCCGCGCCGGAAAAGTGCCGCGGATGCTCGAACCGGTCGAAATCGTTGCCGCGGCACTGCTCGTGGCGAAATGCGCGGGGGACTTGGTGCTCGGTGCGCTCAACCGCCGCGAGATTCAGCGCCACTCCGGCGCGGTGCCGCCCGCCTACGCCGGCGTGATGGATGCCGCCACGTACGCGCGCGCTGTCGAATACAGCCTCGTGAAGAACCGCTTCAGCCAGTTCGAGGAACTCTTCGGCGCGGCGGTGCTCGCGGTCGTGGTGTTCAGCGGCGTGCTGCCGTGGTCGCGGGCCGCGTGGACCGGCTGGCTCGGCGCGGCGACATGGAGCCAGGCGTTGTGGTTGGTCGCCGTGGGCGTGGCGCTCGCGGTGCCGGCGCTGCCGTTCGACTGGTGGGGGACGTTCCGGCTCGAGGCGCGTTTTGGTTTCAACAAAAGCACGCTCGGCCTCTGGCTGGGCGACAAAGTGAAAGGCTCGCTCGTCGCGCTCGCTCTCGGTGTGCCGCTGCTCTGGCTGTTGCTCGCGCTCGTCGGCTGGATGGGGCGGTGGTGGTGGGTGTGGGGCCTCGGCGTCGTGGTGGTGTTCCAGCTCCTGATGCTCGTGCTCTATCCGTTGCTGATCCTGCCGTTGTTCAACAAGCTCACGCCGCTGCCGGAGGGCGAGTTGCGCAGCGACCTGCTCGCGCTCGCCGACCGCACCGGCTTCGCCGCGCGTACGATCGAGGTGATGGACGGCTCGAAACGCTCCGGCCACTCCAACGCCTTCTTCACCGGCTTCGGCCGTTTCCGCCGGATCGTACTCTTTGACACGTTGATCAACCAGCTGGGCCGCGATGAGCTCGCCGCCGTGCTCGCGCACGAGATCGGCCACTACAAACGCGGCCACATCCCGAAGATGCTCGCGCTCTCGGCTTCATTCATGGCGGGCGGCTTCTTCGCGATCGACTGGCTGATGCGCAGCCCGTGGTTCCTCGGCGGCTTCGGTTTCCCGGCCGACGCCGGCGCCGCACCCGCGTTGCTGCTCGTCACGCTGCTCGGCGGTCTCGCCACGTATTGGCTCTCGCCGCTGCTCAATGGCCTCTCGCGCCGGCACGAGTACGAGGCCGACGCGTTCGCGCGCGCCGCGATGGGCGGCCCCGCGCCGCTCGTGGGCGCGTTGCACAAACTCGCTGAGAAGAACCTCACCAACCTCACACCGCACCCGTGGTTCAGCACCTTCCACTACTCGCACCCGACGTTGCTCGAACGCGAACGCGCTTTGTTGGCCGAAGCCCGTTGAGCCGGTGGACCGCGCTCGTCCGCGGCTTCGCGTGGCTCGCGGCGCTGACGCTGGCCGGCGCCGCCGCGGCGGCGGACTCGCTCGTGGTGATGACGTGGAACCTCGAGAACTACGTGGCCGAGGACCGGATGGTCGACGGCGAGTACCGCAAGGAGTTCCCCAAACCGGAGAAGGCGAAGACGGCGCTGCGCGCGGCGATTCGCGCCGCATCGCCCGATGTGCTCGCGCTGCAGGAGATGGGGCCCGAGCCATACCTCGAGGAATTGCAGCGCGACCTCGCGACCGAGGGTGCGGCCTATCCGCACCGCGCGCTCGTCGACGGCCCCGATCTGAAGCGCCACGTGGCCGTGCTCTCGCGGGTGCCGCTGGCGGAGGTCCAGCCGCATCACGAGGTCCGGACGCTCGGACGCGACGATCCGGGATTCGTGAGTCGCGGCGTGCTCGAGGTCACGGTGCTCTGCGGCGCGCGCGAGGTGACGCTCTTCGTGGTGCACCTAAAAAGCCGGCACACGAACAATCCCGCCGATCCGTTCTCCGCCGCGCAACGGCAGGCCGAAGCGGAAGCGGTGCGCAATCTGGTGCTGCGGCAGTTGCCGCGTCCGCAGACGGCGTCGTTCCTCATCCTCGGCGACTGCAACGACACGCCGCGCAGCCGACCGGTGCAGGCGCTGCTCCGGCGGGGCGAGACCGTAGTCGCCGAACTACTTCCGGCGCGCGATGCGAACGGTGACGCGTGGACTCATTATTTTCGCAAGGAAGACAGCTACAGTCGCGTCGACTATCTCTGCGTCTCGCCCGGGCTGCGGCCCGCCGTGGCGAAATCGTGGATTTTCGATTCGGCCGACGTGCGCGCTGCGAGCGACCACCGACCGTTGCTCGTGCGGTTCGAGTGTGTCGGCGGCCGGTGAGCGGTAGCCGGGGGCGTAGCCCGCGCCGCTGGGCGGCGCCCGCTGCACATTGTTTCACCATCAGCGCCATGCTGCGCTTGGCGAGCGACGACGAGCGGCGCGGCTGTGCGCTCCGTGACGGGGCACGAGCGCGGGCAGGCGGCGGTTTCGGACATTGAATCTGCGCTCGCAGCCGCCCTTGCTCGCGCTCAGCAACCGCCATGGAACCCGCCCGAATACTGCCGACGATCTCGCACGCGAAGACGTTGAGCGACGTCGCCGCGTGGAGCGACTCGCGCGCGGTATTCCGGCGGAACCTGCGCGATTGGGCCGATCACGTGCGCGGGCTCACGGTCCGGTCGCAGCTGATCGGCAGCGTGATCGTGCCACCGCGTGTTCTGCGCGGGCGGTTTCCCGAGGGCGTCGTGGCCGATGCGTGGCTGGCCGCCTACGCCGAGTTCGTGTGCCTGCACGTGAGCGCCGCGATTCCCGCGTGGGCGCTCAAGCCGAACCGTTTCCTCGCCGAGCCAAGCTTCGACGACCGCGTGATCGATCCCAAACTCCGCGCCATTGCCCTCGACGCCTCACCCGAAGCCTTCCGCCGGCGAAACATCTTCACGACCACCGTGGATCTCGCGCTGAAGTTCGGTGCCGAGCCGGAGCCAGGGATGCTGTTCTGACGTAGCCGGGGGCGGTGACGCCGGAAAATCCGGCCTCGGCGCGGCCGGCTACAATCGGATCACAGCAGGCTCAACTGCCCATCGTCTTCCGGCGCGACGTGGAGTTTGCGGCGGGGGCGGGTCTGCGGGGCGGGGACGGTGACGGTCGTGTCGTCGGACTCGAGCTGGGTGAGGATCACCTTGGCGCGGTCGATCACGGTGAGCGGCAAGCCGGCGAGCCTTGCCACTTGGATACCGTAGCTGCGGTCGGCTGCGCCGGGGATCACGCGGCGCACAAAGATGATTTCCTCATTCCACTCTTTCACCGCGATGGAAAAGTTGCGCAGGCGCGGCAGGAATTTGTCGAGCTGTGTGAGCTCCTGGTAATGCGTGGCGAAGAGCGTACGCGGGCCGGCGGCGGGATCGCGGTGCAGGTGTTCGACCACCGCCCAGGCGATGCTCAGGCCGTCGTAGGTCGAGGTGCCGCGGCCGACCTCGTCCAGGATGATCAGGCTGCGGTCGGTGGCGTTGTTGAGGATGTTAGCCGTCTCGTTCATCTCGACCATGAACGTCGAGTTGCCGCGCGCGAGGTCGTCGCTCGCGCCGACGCGGGAGAACACGCGATCCACGAAACCGAGACGGCAACGCCGCGCCGGCACCCAGCAGCCGATGTGCGCCATGAGCACAATGAGCGCGACCTGCCGGATGTAGGTGGACTTGCCGGCCATGTTCGGGCCGGTGAGCAGCATGATCTGTGCATCGCTGCCGGAGAGTGCGGTGTCGTTGGGCACGAACGCCTGCGTGCCGGCGAGTCCGCCGGCGCTGTGGCGGAGCATCTGTTCGACGACGGGGTGTCGGCCTTCGTCAATCTCCAGCACGTCGCTGTCGTCGACGGTCGGGCGCACGTAGTCGTTTTCCCGGGCCAGCACGGCCCAACCGCCGTAGACATCGAGTTCGGCGAGCGCCTCGGCGGTCTGCGTGAGCGCGAGGGATTCGTCCAGGACTTTGGCTACGAGCTCGGCGAAGAGCGCCTGTTCGCGGGCGAGGGCGTTCTCCTCGGCGTGGAAGATCTCCTTCTCCTTCTGGCGGAGCGCCTCGGTGACGAAGCGCTCGCCGTTCACGGTGGTCTGGCGGCGGATGTAGTCGGCGGGGACGAGGGCGAGGTTGGCCTTGGTGACCTCGATGCAGTAGCCGAAGGCGTTGTTGAATTTCACCTTCAGGCTGCGGATGCCGGAGCGCTCCTGCTCGGTGCGCTCGAGTTCGGCGAGCCAGGTCTTGTTGCCCGAGGTGAGCGATTGGAGGCGGTCGAGCTCGGCGTCGAATCCGGCGCGGATGGTGCCGCCCTCGGCGATGTCGGTCGGCAACTCCTCGCGCAGCGCAGCGGTGAGCAGGTCGCGCAGTGCGGGCAGATCGGTGAGGCGCGCGCGCAGTGCGAGCAGGCCGGGCGCGGCGGATTGCTCGAGTCCGGCGATCAGTGCGGGCAACTGGCCGAGCGTCTCGCGCACGGCGGCGAGTTCGCGCGGGTTGCGCAGGCGGTTCTGCAGGCGGCCGAGTATGCGCGGGATGTCGCGCACGTGCTTGAGCGCGTCGCGAAGCTCGGCAAGCAGGGCGGGGCGGTCGAGCAGTTCGCCCACGGAGGATTGGCGGCGGGCGATCTCGGTGAGGTCGAGCGGGGGCGCGGCGAGGAAACGCTCGAGCAGGCGCGCGCCGGCGGGCGTGTGTGTGCGGTCGAGTGCGGCGAGCAGGCTGCCGGCGCGGCCGCCGGAGACGGAAGCGAATATCTCCAAGTTGCGCAGCGTGGCCGGATCGAGGAGCAGCGAACGGCGGCTCGAATACTCGCGCAGCGAACGCAGATTCTCCGGCTTCGCGCGGAGGTTCTCGGTGGCGTAGTGGACGAGCGCGCCGGCGGGCCCGAGGCCGGGGTGGTCGTCGGCGAGGCCGAAGCCCTGGAGGTTGAGCACGCCGAGCGCGGTTTTCACCCCGTGCGCCGCGGTGGCGGTCTCGAAATGGTAACCGGGAAGTTCCGACACGACGCGCTCGCCGGCGAAGTGCGCGAGGGCGTGGAGCGCGGTCTCGTGGTGCGGGGCGGCGCGCCAGACCTCGAGCGCACCCTCGGCGAGCACGAGCTCGCTCGGCGCGAGCGCGTGGAGCACGGGCAGCAGGTTTTCCGGCTTCGGATCGGTCGCGAGGCGGAACTCGCCGGTGGAGAGATCCATCCAGGCGGCGTGGAGGCCGCGGGCGTCGCGCGCGAGGGCGGCGAGGTAGCGGTTGCGGGCGGAGTCGAGCTGGTTGGCGTCGAGCGTGGTGCCCGGGCTCAGGATGCGGGTGAGGGCGCGGCGGACGAGTTTGCCCGCCTGCGGGGCCTCGGTCTGGTCGCAGATGGCGACCTTGCGACCGGCGGCGAGCAGCTTGCCCACGTAGTTGTCGGCCGCGTGGAAGGGAATGCCGGCCATCGGGTGACCGTTGCGCCCGGTGAGCGTAATGCCGAGGAGCTTGGCGCCGAGTTCGGCGTCCTCGAAGAACATCTCGTAGAAGTCGCCGAGGCGGAAGAGCAGCAGGGTGTTGGGAGCGAGGCTGCGTTTCACCTCGAAATACTGCTGCAACATCGGCGTGAGCTTCTCGTCGGCCATGGGAGGCTGAAGTCAGAGGCCGGAGGCTGGCCGCCAGCAAGACGGAAGGTTGCGGACCAGGCGCAACGCGACGGTTCAGCGTTTCCGCCGTGAGAGAATCCGTTCGGCTCCACGCCGCGTCGGTTGACTCCCTCGGCTCCGCGGCCGAGGTTTCCGCGCCCCCAACCCCACATCATGAGAAAGACCTCGCCTTGGGAGCTGCGGAAGTTCGTCGCCCCGGAGTTCGTTTTCGGGATCGACGCCCGAAAGCTGATCGGTCGCTACGCGCGCAATCTCGGTGCCGGCCGTGCGTTGCTCGTGAGCGACGCCGGCGTGATCAGAGCCGGGCTCGCCGAGGAAGCCACACGCAGTCTGTGCGAGGAGCAGATCGCGGTCGTGCCGTTTTCCGGGATCTCGTCGAATCCGCGCGATTACGAGGTGATGGCGGGCGTGGAGGCGTTTCGCGCGGGCGAGTGCGACTTCATCGTCGCGGTGGGCGGCGGCAGCGTGATCGACGCGGCCAAGGGCATCGGCATCGTTGCGACCAACAGCGGCCACATCCTAGATTACGTCGGCGTGGACAGGGTGCCGGCGCCGATGCCGCCGGTGGCCTGCATTCCGACGACCTGCGGCTCGGCGGCGGACGTCTCGCAGTTCGCGATTGTGACGGACAGCCGCGAGCGCGTGAAAGTCGCGATCGTGAGCAAAGCGCTCGTGCCGGATGTGTCGCTCGTGGATCCGTGCACGCTCGCGACGCTCGATCGCCACACGACGGCGTGCACCGGTGTTGACGCGATGGTGCATGCGATCGAAGCCGCGGTCTCCAACGCGGCGAGCCCGCTCACCGACTTGCATGCCTACGAGGCGCTCCGGCTCATCGCCACCCACCTCGCAGCGGCGGTGCACGGCGTCGGCGATCTCACCGCGCGAGGCGGCGTGATGCTCGCGAGTCTGGAGGCCGGTCTGGCGTTCTCGAACGCGAGCCTAGGCTGTGTGCACGCGCTCGCGCACAGTCTCGGCGGCCACCTCGACCTGCCGCACGGCGAGTGCAATGCGCTGCTCCTCGAGCGCGTGGTGGACTTCAACTTCCTCAGCGCCGTGGAGCGTTACCTACGGATCGGCGAGGCGCTCGGGCTGGATTTTTGCGGCCTGACCGCGGTGGAGTCCCGCCAGCGGCTCTGCGCGCATTTCCACGAACTGCGCGGCATCCTCGGCATCACGGGCACGCTGGGTAGCCGCGGCCTGCGGGAGACGGATGTGCCGACGCTGGCCCGGAAGGCGATCAACGACCCCTGCAACGCCACGAACCCGCGCCAGCCCGGGCTCGGCGATCTCGAGGCGATCCTGCGCGAGTCGATGTGAGGTCACGATGAAAGCCGGCGAGGAACAGGCCCCGGGCGACGAACGTTGGACGCGGTGGCGCGACAGCATCATCGGCCTCGGCGAGCAGTCTTCGCGCAAGAGCTACTACCCGGAGCTGCAACGCAAGCTCGCGGAGTTGAAGGAATCCGAGGCGAAGTTGCGCGCCGTCTTCAACAGCACGCACGACGCGATCATGATCCACGACTTCACGGGCCGGCTCGAGGCCGTGAACGATCCCATGCTCGCGCTCTACCGCGTGCCGCGCGAGCGCGCGATGGAGTTCACCGTCGCCGACTACTCCGCACCGGGCGCGGACCGGGAGCGGGTCGCCGCGGTGCTCGAGGAACTGCGACACAGCGCGAACGATCTTCTCCTGGAATGGCGCGCGCTGCGGCCGCTGGAGGGCACGGCGTTCGATGTCGAAGTGGCGTTGCGCCGTGCCATGTGGGGCGGGCGCGAGATGTGCGTCGCGGTGGTGCGCGATATCACCGAACGGCGCCGGACGGAGACTGAGAGACGGCACCTCGAGACCGAGCTCGCGCAGATGCGCCGGATGGAATCGATCGGCCGGCTCGCGGGCGGCGTGGCGCACGATTTCAACAACATGCTCACGCCGATCCTCGGCTTCGCCGAACTGCTGCGCATGGACCTGGCGCTGGATGACCCGCGCCGGGCGGACCTGGAGCAGATCGTGCGTTCGGCGGAACGCGCCCGCGAACTCGTGCGGCAACTGCTGGCGTTTGCGCGGCGGCAGACGTTTGCGCTCGCACCGATCGATCTCAACGAGACCGTGCGCGGGATCGAGCGGATGCTGCGGCGTGTGCTGCGCGAGAACATCGCCCTCACGCACGAATTGGCACCGTGCGGTCTCGTGATCAACGGCGACAACGGCCAGCTCGAGCAGGTACTGATGAATCTTGTGGTGAATGCGCAGGATGCGATGCCCGACGGCGGGACGCTCACCATTGCCACGGAGGAATTGTCGCAAGGCCCGACCGACCCCTCGCTCCCGCGCGGACCGCTCGCCGTGCTCCGGGTCCGCGACACAGGCATCGGCATGGACGAGGCGACGCGGGCGCGGGTGTTCGAGCCGTTTTTCACCACAAAGGAGATCGGCCGCGGAACGGGCCTGGGACTCGCGACCGTTTATGGCATCGTACGCCAACTTGAGGGCAGCATCGAGGTCCGCAGCGCGCCAGGGCAGGGCACGGAGTTCGCGTTGTATTTCCCGCGTCTTGCTTCCGCTTGCCCGGCCACCATCGGGCCGGGACCATCGGCGCCGGCCCCGATTCCGCGCGGCACGGGTACATTGCTCGTGGCGGAAGATCAGGAGGAGGTGCGCTCTCTCGTGATGCGCGTGCTCGGCTCGCTCGGCTACACCGTGCTCGCCGCCACCTCCGGCGAAGAGGCGCAAAGACTCGCCGCGGAACACAGCGGAGCGATCGATCTCCTGATCACGGATATGGTGATGCCGGGGCAGAACGGACGGGAACTCCATCGGCGACTCTGCGAGCAACGTCCGGACCTCAAGGTGCTGTTCATGTCGGGTTACGCCAGCGACGCGCTGGTCGACGGTTGCGACGTGCTACCCAAGCCGTTCAAACCGGCCGACCTGGCGAATCGCGTGGCCGCGCTGCTCGCCAACGCAAACGCGGCTGCGATGACCGGCGCATAGCGGCCGGGAGGTTCCTCGCCGCTCGCACGCCCCGCACTCGGAGCTTGGCGAAGGCGGCGGAGGGCGGTTCTGATGCGGGCATGTCGGCTCGTCTTTGCTGCGCCCTGTCGGTTCCACTTCGTGTCGGAGCAGTGCTCGCGTGCGGTTTGTCGCTCGCCGGCGTCGTGACCGGCAAGACTGCGCCGGCACCTGCGGCGGCGCGCGCGAGCGAGTCCGCGGTCGCGGCGATCACCGAGGCGGAGTGTGCGGCGTTCGGCGAGGAGATCGCGCGCGCGGTGAACGAGGGCAATGCTGCGGCTGTCGTGGAGGTATTCGATCCGTTCGCACTGACGACTCGAGTCACGGCCGGCCTCGAAATGAAGGGCGATTTCCGCCGCGGTGTGACCAACGGCATCGCGACGAACGCCCGCGAGAGCATGCTGCGGGTGTTCGACAGCATCGAAAAGGCGCGCTTCCTGCGGGTGCTGAAGGTCGACGGCGAGCTTCGTCCGTTGGTCCGGATGCTGACCAAGGAAGGCGGCATGAACTTCCACGCCTACGTGGTCGAGCGCCGTGCCAACGGCCGGTTGAAGTGGGTGGACATGCATATCTGTCTCGCGGGCGAGCTGATGTCGGAGACGATGCGCCGGCTGCTGCTGCCCGCCGTGGCCGAGGAGAACGCCGGACTTTTCGAGCGTCTGACCCGCGGCGAGGGCGAGTACATGAAGAACCTGCCCAAGCTCACCGAGGTGCAGAAGAAGATGCAGGCAGGTGACTTCGCCGGCGCGAAGGCGATCATCGACGGGTTTCCGCGGGAGCTACGCACCATGAAACCCATTCTCGCGATGCGGCTGCTTGTCGCGCAGAAGACGGATGAGACGGCTTATCTCGATGTGATCAAGGAGTGGGAGGCGTGTTTCCCGGGGGATCCGTCGCTCGCGCTCGTCGGGATAGACGGCTCCTTTCTGCGGAAGGATTACGAGGGATCGCTGAATCGACTCGCGGAATTGCGGCGATACACGGGCGAGGACCCGTATCTTGATTTCTTGGAGGCGAGCACGCTGCGCCTGGCGAAACGTTATCCCGAAAGCCGTGCCGCCGCCCGGCGCTGCCTCGCAGTCGATTCGTCGATGGCGAACGCGTACGATGTGCTGCTGCAGATCGAGCTCTCCGAGCGGAATCACGCGGGCGTCGCCGCGCTGCTCACCGAGGTGGAGACGAACTACCCGGGGGCCGACATGGCCAAGGGTATCGCCGATCTCGCCGAGTACGCCGAGTTCCGCGACTCGCCGGAGTACGGACGCTGGGTCGCGGGTCGCATCCGCCAAGTCGCGGCGCCGGTGAACTGAGGTTTCCCATCATGCTGCGACTTTTCCATCGCGACTTCGGCGGGGCGGGGAAGCCGCCGCTCGTGGTCATCCACGGGCTGCTCGGCTCGTCGCGCAACTGGCAGACCGTCGGCGCGGAGCTGAGCGCGCAGCGGCATGTGTTCGCGCTCGACCTGCGCAACCACGGGATGTCGCCGCATGCCGAGGACCACGATTTCGCCACAATGGAGGCGGATGTGTTGCGCTGGATGGACGCGCAGGGCCTCGGCCGCGCCGCGCTCATGGGGCACAGCATGGGCGGCAAGGTCGCGATGGCGCTCGCCTGCCATCGGCCCGAACGCGTGGAGCGGCTCGTGTCGGTCGACATCGCGCCGCGCGACTACGACGCGTCAAAGTTCAAGGCGATCCTCGAGGCGATGCTCGCGATCGAACCGGCGAAACTCGCCTCGCGCGCCGAGGCGGAGACGCAGCTTTCGGCGGTCGTGAAGGACTGGGCGATGATCAAGTTCCTCACCACGAATCTAGAGCGCGGCGAGGACGGCGTCTTCCACTGGCGTATCAACGTGCCGGCACTTCACGCCGAACTCGACGAGATCGCGCGGACCTCGCTTGCGCCAGCGGACCGCTACGTAGGGCCGACGCTTTTCGTGATCGGCGGGTACTCGCGGCACGTGCGCGAGGAGGACCGGCCGGATATTTTCCGGCGGTTCCCGCAGGCGCGGATCGAGACTGTGGCAGAGAGCGGGCACAACCCGCACATCGAGCAGCGCGCGGCGTTCGTCGCGGCGGTGGCGGAGTTTCTCCGCTGATTTTCTATCGCGCACGCCGATTCGCGATCAGGAGCCATGGCGGGGTGCTTCAGCCCCCGTCGAGCGACGCCGCGAAATCTGTGCGCTTGGTTGTGGCAGAAGGCGTCCCATGGAATGCAAGGATGCAAAGGCTGGCTCTCGCGTGCCGGCCCGGGCTGAAGCACCGGGCCACGTGTCGGTCGCGTGGCGGTTGATTGGGCTCATGACGAGACGACGTGAGTGCCGGCCAGTTGCTCCTTGAGACGGCGAGGCCGAACGGCGAAGTTCGCTGGGCATGAAGGCGCTTTCTCTTCTGCTCTGCGGTTGCGCGGTGGCTGCGTTTTCCGATGTGGCGTTGCACGCCGCGCCTCGCGACCACGCGACACGGACCGGACGCCTCGTGGAAGAGCGCGACGGCTTTCGCGTCGAGTACAGCGCCGGACTGGAGCCCTATGTCGAAGCGGTGTACGCGGAGCTGCCGGCGTGGCGCGCGAAACTCCGGGAGGGCGAGAACCGTTTCCTTGCAGCCGGCGACCCGGTGGTGTTGGTCGGCAGCGCGAAGGATTTGGTTTCGCATCGCGACGAGATTCTCCGAATTGCGGCAACCGAGATCGGCCTGCCTGCGCCGACGGCGCTGCAGGGCCGGGTGTACGACACGATGCTCGGGCATTACGAGTTGATGGAGTGGCTGCAGGATCTCGCGCCGGTGGGTATGTTTGCGCTCGCGCGCTGCGACGAGGTCCAGATCTGGCAGAAGGACGAACTCGCGCGCCGGCTCGAGAGCGGCGAGCCGCTCGACGGTTTCACGTGGGACCCGCAGACGAAGGAGGGCAACTACGAGATCAAGCCGCCGGAGTACCGGCGGGACGGGGATCAGAAAGCGGCCGCGGAGAAGTCCGACCAAGTGCGACTGGATCATTCGTTCAATTACAAGCCGGGCGCCGACGGAGTGGTGGATCTTGTCGCCTCGTTCACGTTTTCCAGCGACGGCGGTCCGCAACCGCTCCAGCCGGCGGAGCGGACGTTCCGCCTGGAAGAAGTGGGCCCCGCCGCACGCGCGTACTTTCTCGCGGTGAAGCCCAGCTCGTGGCCGATCGTGCTGAGCGAGAAAAACGCTGCGGAGAGCCCGAAGGAAGTCGCGGAGAAGTGTTTCTCAGTGCTCGACGGCATCCTCGGGCTCGGAAAACCCGGCGCATCGCGCAATCCGGCAGTGTTGCACACGATTCTGCACGAGGTGGTCGAAGCCGGGCTGGTCGAGAACTACATCGGCAGTGCGGATCGGCGGTGGTTGTGCGACGGCGTGGCGAACTACGTGGCCTGGAAGATCGTTCGCGATCGGTGCGGCCCGGAGGTCGCGCAGCAGTCCTACGACCTGGACGGACAACTCGCCCGGTATGCGCCGCTCCAGCCGGAGATCGATCTGCGCCGCTGGCGCGCGGTGGAGGCGACGAAGGAGGAGGAACGGGAGACGCCGCGCACGAAGGCGCACTATGCCTTCGCGACACGAGCGGTATCGGAACTGGCCCGCCGGCATGGCGAGGATTTTCTGCCGAAACTCTTTGCCGAGGTCACCAAGACACCGCGCGCAAAAGTGCGGATGAGCACCGTCGAGAAAGCGTATCGGAAGATCACCGGCAAGAAACTCGGTGAGGTGATCAAGTTCGCCGAAACGGCGCCGGTCGCAGCGATGGCGAAATAGGGCCGAGCCCTTTCGAGTTTCGATTTCGGATTGCGAATTTGCGACTGGGACTGAGCGCCGCGGCGCGGTGCCTCGGCCCGCGCCGGCGGATTGGAGAAGCAGAGTCGGGTGCGAGCGCGGAGTCGCACGGTGCGGGCTGACACCCCGCGCCACCGGCCACGCCTCAGGCGCTGGCGCGGCGGGCGATGCCGACCTGGGCCCAGAGGCGGAGCGAGGTGAGGAAAAACTCCTCGAGCGCGTTGGTCGTGCTGAGGTTGGCGCGGAGCAGACCGGCGCATTCCTCGAGCTTGCGGATCGAGGCGACGAGCGGGACGCGCAACTGCGCCGCGCTCTCGGGCTGGGCGGCGACAAACGCGCGGGTGGCGTGTTCGATTTCCGAGAGCAACGTTTGGCGCACGCCGACTGCGATGCCGGTTTCGAGCGCCTCGAGTTCGTCGTCGGTCATCGCGTCCTTCGCGTCGCCGGTTTCCTGTTTCAGCGTTGCGGCGGCGGTTTCATCGAGGATGCGTTCGAAGCGGGCGATGAGCGCGTAGAGCGTGAAGATCTGCGTGGCCGCGCCTTTCTTGTCGGACACGCCTTCGGTGAGCTGGCGCAGCCAGCCGCGGTAGAGCTCGAGCCACGGCGCGAGATCGGGATGTGAGACCTGCGCGGCGGTGGACGGGAAACGGAACCGCAGGCAGCGGCTGAGGATCGTCGCGAGCAGCGAGTAGGGATGCGTGGTCAGCAGGATGAGCGTGGTGTCGCGCGGCGGTTCCTCGAGCGTCTTGAGGAACGCGTTCGACGTGGCGGCGTTCATCCGGTCGGCTTCGTAGACGACGCCGACCTTGTGTCGGCCGACCTGCGGCGTGAGATCGATGCGCGAGAGGAAACCGCGCATGGTGTTCTCCTTCGCCGAACCGCCGGATTCGCCGATCTTGATCTGGCGGAGTTTGCCCTCGGGGCGGAGCGCGATGAAATCCGGGTGCTTGAGCGGCGGGTACGCCTGCGGGGTGTCGGCCGGGTTCAGCAGGCGGTCGGCGAGGGCGAGGGCGGCGGTCTCGAGCAGCGCGAGGTTGTCGCCCTGAAAGATGAGGCTGTGCGAGAGCCGGCCGTTGGCCAGCGCGCGGTCGAGCACGGCGGCGGCGGGGGTGCGGGCGATGGAGTCAGGCCAGGCGTTCATGGATGGTTTTCCAGATGAGCGCCTCGACTTCGTCGATCGGACGGGTGCTGTCGATCACGGCGACGCGTCGCGATTCGGCCTCCGCGAGGGCGAGATAACCCGAGCGCACGCGGGCGAAAAATTCGGAGGATTCCCGCTCGATACGGTCCGGGCCGCCGGCGCCGCGGTTGCGGACGCGCGCGTGACTCACCTCCACCGGCACATCGAGGAGAAACGTGAGATCGGGCAGATGGTGGCCGACGGCGAAATGGTTGATGCGCGCCACGGCCTCGGGCGCCAGGCGCCGCGCCGCACCTTGATAGACGGTGGTGGAGTCGAGGAAACGGTCGCAGATGACAACCTGCCCCGCGGCCAGCGCCGGGGCGATCCGCTCGCGTACGAGCTGGGCGCGTGCGGCGACGAAGAGCAGGAGCTCGGCCTCCGCCGTCATGTCGCCGCCCGCGCGGTGGTGGAGCAGGAGTGTGCGGATCTCCTCGCCGAACGCCGTGCCGCCTGGCTCGCGCGTGACAAACGTCTCGATCCCGGAGTGCTGCAAACGGCGCACGAGGCGCTCGATCTGGGTGGATTTACCGCAACCCTCGGAGCCCTCGAAGGTGATGAATTTGCCGCGGAGGTTCACGAAGTGGATCGGTTGGGAGGGTGGCGCGAAACGGGCAACGAGGGAAAGGGCGGCGAAAACGCGTCGCAAACGAAAACGCCGGACGTTTCAGGGCGGCCCGCCATCGCGGCGGAACAAAACACCGCATTCTTCGTGGCATTGGTCGCAAATGCGGTGCACCGCGGAACACCGTCCGAGGGAAATCGCTTCGCTCGCGAGCGCCACGGGGCCGCCGAGGCGGGTTGGTTCATCGATGCGTGGTTTCCGGAAATTCCGTTGAAGCGCCGCCGCGGAGTGCACAACACTCCGCGCGATGTCCGTCCCTCTTTCCGCCGCTCCCATCCTCGCCGAAGGTGTGAACATCGTCGAGGTCTTCATGAACACCGATCGTGTCGGCCAGGCGATCACCATCCTGCTCGGAATTTTCAGCATCTTCGCGTGGTCGCTGATGTTCGGGAAGTATTTCGAGCTGAAAAAGCTCAAGGGCTTGAACCAGGCGTTCGAATACCGGTTGCGCGAAGAGCGCAAGCTGTTCGAGATCCACGAGTCGTTCCGGGCACGCCGCACGATCCCCTATGGCGACCTTTTTGCCGACGCGATCGATGCCTATTGGCGCGCGGCGCAGATCGGGCAGGAGCGCGGCGAGGAGAAGATGCGCTCGCGCATCGAGCACGCCGAGAACGCCCTCCAGCGCGCGCTGGCCCGCCAGACGCTCCGCTACGAGGCGAGCATGATCTTCCTCGCGTCGATCGTCTCCGGCGCGCCGTTCATGGGACTGCTGGGCACGGTCTGGGGCGTGATGGTGGCGTTCAGCGCGGTGGCGACCTCGCAACAGGCGTCGATCCAGACGCTCGCCCCCGGTGTCTGCGCGGCGCTCACCACGACGATCGCCGGCCTGATCGTCGCGATCCCGGCGGTCTTCGGCTACAACTACCTGCTCAACCAAGTTAAGGTGATGATCACGGAGCTGGAGAACTTCGCCAGCAGTCTCGCCGATCGGATCGAGCTCGAAACCTCGGTTTCCACCGACTCCACCCCGGCGGAGAAGCAGTAAGGAACGCCATGGCCCGCTCGTTCCATCGGAAACAGGCGCTGCATCCGGTCGCGGAGCTGAATATCACCAACCTGGTCGATCTCGGTTTCACGTTGCTGATCATCTTCATGATCGCGACGCCGCTGATTTCGCAGAACTCGAATATCCCGCTGGAGCTGCCGCGGCAGAGCTCCGATCCCGTGAAGACGCCGCCGCCGAAGGAGCAAGCGGTCAGCATCGGTGTGGACCGGAACGGCAACTACTATTGGGGCAGCACTCGCACCAGTTTGCAGCAGATCCGCGTGAACCTCCAGGCCGCCGCCGAGAGCCCGAAGCCGCCTGTGATCTTCATCGATGCCGATTTCCGCCTCCAGTACCAGCAGGTCGTGGCCGTGCTCGACGAGGTGAAGAAGGCCGGCCTGAGCAAGATCAGCCTCAACACGCAGCAGGAAAAATAAGCGCTCGTTGACGCTTCGCATTGTGTCTTCAAATCGCCCCAGTTCATTCGGGCTCTATGCCTTCGCTTCGGCTGTCGTGTTTCATGCGGTCGTGATTGGCGTGCTAGTTGCCGTTTCTTTCTGGGTGCAGAAGGCGAACGAGATCACGCCGCAGATTTTCGACATCGTCGACATGGAGGGCATCGAGATCGGCGACCATTTCGAGATGCCCGGCGCGCCGTCGAAGAATCCAGGTGTGAAGTTTTCCAAGCCGAAGACGAAACGCGTGAAGATTCCGTCGGCGCAGGAAATCGCGGCGGCGCAGGAAAAGGCGGAGCGCGAGGCCGCAAAAGAGGCGGCGAAAGCGGGCAAGAGCACACCGGACAAACCCGTGCCGTCGCGCAACAAAACGACTTCCTATGCTGAGTTTCAGCAGAAGAACTCGAAGCAGCTCGCGGCGAACCAGAAGGTTCGCTCGGGCGGATCGAAGGGCGCCTCGGCGCCCGGCATCGATGCGCAGGGAATTGTCGACGATCTGATGAAGACTGCCGCCGGTCCGCGCGGCGACGGCGGTGGCACCGGTGGCTCGAAGGTGATGATCCCGGCGCTCAGCGCGTATTTCGACCGCTTGATCAGCGCGCTGCGCGCGGCGCATGAGATGCCGGACTCCGTGAACGATCTGCTCACCGCGAAAGTGTCCTTCTTCCTCGCGGCCGACGGCTCGATCTCGAACGTGAAGATCGTCACCTCGTCGGGCAGCAGCGACTTCGACGCTTCCGTGATCGATGCCTTCCATAAGGTGCGTTCCGTCGGCGCGGTTCCCGGTGGGAAGAGTGGCACGTACGTCGTGCCATTCCGGATGTCGGAGTGAGACGGGCCGTAGGCCACCTCGCCGAGGCGGGCCGGCTTGGTGGATCTCCGGTGGGGCGCGCGTCAAGGTGCTGCGCCGCTCCGATTTCTTGGTTTCCTTCGCGGTGCCGCTGCGGCTTTCTCGCCGGTTGCACATGAGCACTTCCCCGGATTTTTCCTCGCGCATCGCTGCCGGCCGTCAGGCCGTGCTATCGCAGGTGGCGTTCTTCCACGCGCAATTCGGCCGCGCCGCCAGCCATTGGAAGCACGACGGCTCCCGGGTAACCGATGCCGATCTCGCGATCTCGAAGGCGATCTTCGATCAGTTACGGGCGCAGTTTCCGGGCGACGACCTCTTCAGCGAGGAGCTCGCCGTCGGTGAGAATCCGTTTCCGCGCCGCGGCGAGTGGTCGTGGGTGCTCGATCCGATCGACGGCACGAATAACTACGCGCTCGGCATCCCCGTCGTGGCGATCTCGCTCGGGTTGTTGCGCGACGGCGAACCGGTTTACGGCTTTCTCTACGACATCGGCCGGCGCACGCTTTTCCACGGTGGGCCGGGGCAAGGTGTGTGGGCCGACGACGAGCGGCTGCAGGCAGTGTTCGGCCGCAGCGGCCGTCACGAGCGGATCATCGCCACGCATTCGCCGATCTCGGAAAAGTACCTGCCGCTCGCGACCTCCATCCTCAGCGACTTCAAGCTGCGCGGGTTCGGCAGCGGCGCGCTGCATCTTACCTACGCCTCGCTCGGCATGATCGACGCGTGCATGGATTTCACGGTGAAGGTCTGGGATATCGCCGCGGCCACCGCGATCGCCCGGGAGAGCGGGGCGCGCATGCACTTCTGGAGCGCGTCGCCGTTCCCCTTGCAGCAGTTCGACCTGAAGATGAAAGCGCTCCAGTACTGTGCCGGAAGTCCGGGTGCGGTCGCGGAAATGGTGGCGCGGGCAGAGCGCGGCTGGAAGTGACCAGGCGGCGCGGAAGGGGTTTCAGACGTGCGGGCCCGAGCCCAAGCGGCACCAGTCGGGCGGTAGCGTCCTCAGTCGCATCGGCTGGTGGCGCACGCCGTTCTTGAGCAATTCCAGCCCCTCGGCGGCGAAGCCGAGTCGCGAGTAGAAACTCACCGCGTGCGGATCGGAGTTCACGGTGAGCGGCGCGAGCAGGCCGCCATCGTCGCAAGCTTGGCGCAGCAGGCGGCGCGCGATTCCGCGGCCCTGCCACTCCGGAGCGACGAACAGCAGCGAGAGGTGATTTCGTGCGTGAATGTGCAACACGCCCACGAGCTGCGGACCTTCGGCGGCGACCCAGGTCGCGTAGCGGGCCTTGTGGCGCGCTGTCATTGCGACCGGTTGCGCGAAGGCGTGGAACATCCGGCGACCTTGCTCCGGTTGCGCTGCCGCGATCAGTCGATCGAACACCTCGCGCGCGAGCGCGCAGGCCTCGTCGACCTCGTCGAGCCGTAGCGCCCGGAACTGGATCGTTGATGTGTCGCTCGGCGATGCCATGTGGCGCACTCGTCGCAGGGGAACGCGGAGGGTCAACGTCCGCCGTCGTTCGCCTTCCGCGGAAAAAGTGGCTGGAGATTCTCGCGACGGGTCCAGCCGGTTTGGCCGTTGGAGAACTGCAACTGATCCCAGCCGAGGAACGATTTCTTCCAGAGTGCGATCGACCCAGCGGCCAGAGGCTCGGGCTTCTGTTCGCCGGCCTCGGTCGGCACGCTGCGCAGCTCGCCCGCCTTCCAAATCAGCACGGCATCCGGATGCGCGAGCGGGCCGTAGATGCGGAGCGCGGTGAGAGCGCTCGCCAGCACGCCGACTCCGGCGATGCCGCAGGCGAACGCCGCAAGCCGCAGCCAACGGCTGTGCCGGTGCCGCGCGACGATGGCCACGCCCAACGCGAGCACGAGCAGCGCGGCGCCGAGGAGCACCGCGCGTTGCCACTCGGCAGGTGAGGCGTGCCGCGCGAGGGCGGCGAGACCGGTGCCGGAGGAGAGCGCAGCCAACTCGGGCTGAGTGAACTCGGCACGCTCCAAGCCGAGCGCGAAATGCCAACGGACCGAAGGGTCGCGCGGCGCGGCGAGGAACGCGACGATCCACTGCGCCGCGGCCTCCGACCAGCGATTCTGCTGCGCGACGGCGAGACCGAGATTGTGGCGCAGCGGCCAATCGTCGGGCGTGACAGAAAGACCGGCGCGCCACGTCTGTTCGGCGTTCGCAAACTCGGCCCGACGGTAGGCTTCTTCGCCCGCGCCGGCGGCGTCGGCTCGCGGCGCGATTACGCAGGAGATCAGCAACGCGGCGGCGACCGGCCAGAGGTTCGAGGGGCGAAGCGCGGCGAACCATGAGAGGCGTTTCAGTCGCGCACGACCGCAGGCGGCTGCGGCGCGGGCGCTCCAGTCGGCCGGCAGCGTAGCACCGCGACCGTAGAGGCAGAGATCCGCTTCGCTCCAGAGTCGCGTCCACTCGCCTTCAATCGTGTCGCTGCAACCGACCAGCTCACGGCGAACAGCCTCGCCGAATACTGCCGCGGCGGGCGCGGCGTGGCCGGCGGCAAACGCGAGCGCGGCGAGCTGTTGCCAGTTTCTGAGTGCGGCGACGCGTGCCGGGGCGTCGGTGGCACGCTCGACGGCGGAGACCGCGTCGGGGAGTTCGGCGAGGGCGAGGCGTTGTTCGCGGCGCGGCTCGGTGAGCCGCGCGCGCCGCCAGCCGAGACCGAGCCACAGTGCGAGCACGGCGGCGAGCGGCGCGAGGAGCGTCGCGAGGGGAAGCCGCGCCCAAGGCCGCGGCGCCACGGCAGTGAAGCCGAGCGGCTCCATCGGGAGCCGGCCGGGCAACTCGGGCGCAGGCGATTTCACAACTGGTGTGGGGCTGGCCGCGGGTGCGGGCTCGGGGTTGAACTGGAAAACCGGAGCGGCTCCCGCGGTGCCTGCGCCGGGCGCTGGGTTCGACGGAGCGGCGGGCGGTGTGACGGTCACCGTCACCGCCGCGGTCCTCACGGTCTTGTACGAGCCGGCCACCGGATCGAAGAACGAATAACTCACCGGCCCGAGCGTGTAGGTGCCGGGCTTCGTGGGCATGAGCACGATGTCTTCGGTGAGCGTGCCTTCGAAAAGGGTGTTGTCCTTGGTCTTTCGTTGCACGCTCGGTTGGAAGGCGCGGAAGTCGCGGGAGACTTCGCGCGCGGGCAGCGCGAGGCCGTCGGTCCAGTTGCCCGTGCCTTCGAGACTCAACGTCCACGTGATCGGTTCGCCGACCGCGGCGGTGGTCGGCACGACTTTTCCCGTGAACGTGAACTGGCCGACGGCTTTCTGGAAATCGGCGGGCACCGGAGCGGGCAACGGTTTCACGAGCAGCGTCGGCGCCGCGGAGGTGATCAGGTATTGCTCGGCGCTCTGGGGGCCGAAGAAATCGAAGGCGTTGTTGCCGCCCATCGCCAAGTTGACCGGCTGGCGTGCGACCGGCAGCACGTGCGTGCCGGGTTCGCGCACAAGCGCCCGGGTGCGGGTCGCGACGCCGACGCGGTGCTCGCCGCCGACCACCGCCTCGATGTTTTCGAATTTCGCGAGCGGCTCGGTAACCAATGCGGCGGGCGGCGCCCAGTCGAGGGGACCGACGCCGGTCGGGTTGAAACGGCGGGAAACGAGGAGCTGGTACTTGAGATCGAAGACCTGCCCGGCCCAGACGACGTTCGGATCGGCGGTGATCGCGGCGGAGGCGACGCGGTCGAGCGGGATGTTGCTCCGGCCGACCGTGGCGTCGCCGAGATCGTATGACACGGAGGCGACGCGTTGTTTGCCCTTGTTGGTTTCGATCTCGAACTCCGGGATCACAATCGGACCGGAGGTGGCGGTGGGCATCGCGGGGTAGGTGAGCACGACCCGCTGCGACATCTTGAAGTTCACGATCGAGGTCTGGGAGCTCTGCGACGGCTGGCCGAGCTGCAGTCCGGCTAGCACAGGCAACACGATGTCGCCCGCGGGGGAGCAGTCATCGAAGACCAACGACAGTTCGGAGGTCTGGCCGCGCGCGAGCGTGCCGGCTGGCGGATCCCAGGCGACGCTCTGCGCGAGGGCAGTGGTGGCTGCAAAGCAAAGCGCAAGCGCGGTGCGGAGCGTGCGGCGGAGGAGCGCCCGCGGGAGGGACGACCTGTGGCCGGATTCGGTGAAGCCGGCACCGGGGTGGGCGACCCCGTCGACAGCACGGAGGAGAAGGAGGAATCGCGGGAGGCGAAGCATCGGGAAAGTGGGGTTCACCAGTCCTTCTTGGGCTGGTCGGAGGACCGCGGTTCGGCGTTGTTGAGGCGGTCGAAAAGTTCGGCGGGCGAGTCCTGGTCGCGCACCTGATCGAGCTTCTGCAGCGGGACGGCGAGCTCGGGATGGTCGCGCAGCTCGACGTCCTTCGGTTTCTCGCCGCCGATCTTCTGGGTCTGTTCCTCCTTCGGCGGCTCCGATTGCGCCGGCTGTTGCTGCTGGGATTGCTGCTGTTTCTCGTCCTGCTGGCGTTGCTGCTCGGCCTGCTCCTGCTGCTTTTGCTGCTCGGACTTCTGCTGGTCCTGCTGTTGTTGCTCCTGCTTCTGCTGGTCTTGGGAATGCTCGTTCTTCTGATCCTGCGACTGCTGTTCCTGTTTCTGCTGCTGCTTTTGCTGCTCTTCGTTCTTTTTCTCGTCCTGCTTCTGATCCTGCTGCGGCGGCGGATTGAGCAGGTCTTGAAGCTGGGTGCGCAGCTCGGGCCAGTTGGCGGCCTTCGGTTCAGTACGCTCGCCCTGGTCGACGGCAGCGAGGCCGTCCTGCACGATACCGGGCTTCACTGGTTGACCGGACTGGCGCTGCATTTGGCCGTGAGTGAGCGTCTCGCGCGCGAGCTTGGCGCAATCCTCGGCGGAGAGCATCGGTTGCGCGGCGAATTGCTCGACGATCTTCGGGAGTTCGCTCGGAGGCGGTTCCGCGGGTTGCGTGAGTTGCGGCGTCGAAGTCGGTGCGGTGGCGGCGAGCTTGGCGGCGTGGAGAGGGAAATCCCAAACGCCAATGGCCAAAATCCAAAGAAGCACCAAACGGAATCTTCCGAACGGTGGGGCGGGCTTTATGCCCGCCAGTCTGACTCGGGCGCAGATGGCGGGCGTGACGTTTACCCGCCTCCGGCGGCGCCGAAGGCGACCAGGGGTCGCCCAACTATCGGAAACGGAACTTCGCTGAATGCTTTGGCGGTTGGCCATTGTAGTTTGCGGTTTGCGGGCCGTCAGGCCGCGGCGGGGTGGCGTAGCTCGCGCGGCTTGGGTGTCACCGGAAAATCACGCCAGTAGCTGACGAGCAGGAGCAGCAACGCCGGGGCGAGGAACCACTGGAACCGCTCGCCAAGACGCACGGTCTTTCGCTGGAGCATCGCGCCCTGTTTGCCGCGCTCCACGGTCTGCTGCAGCAGCGAGGGAAGATCGAGCCAGCCCGAGGCCTCGGCGTACGCGCCGCCGGTAGCGGAAGCGAGTTGCTGGAGCGTGGTGGGGTTGAGTTTCGACATCACGACAGCGCCTCGCTCGTCCTTCACGAAGCCGCCGTCCTTGGCGGGCACAATCGAGCCGGCCTGCGTGCCAATGCCGAGGGCGACGATGCGGATGCCGCGTTTCGTGAGGGAATCGAGCTGCGCGCGCCAATCGTCGGTGAGCGCCTCGCCGTCGCTCAGGATGATGAGGTAGCGGTCGGCGCCGGCCTCGTTCGAAAACGCGTCGAGCGAGGTCTTGAGCAGCCGTGCGTAGTCGGTGCCGCCCTCGGGCAGGTAGTCGGGATTCAATGCCGGCAAAAACTCGCGCAGCACCTCGTAGTCGGGGCTGAGCGGGCACTGGAGAAACGCGGTGCCGGAGAAGACGACCAAACCCACGCGCTCGCCTTTGAGCCGGTCGAGGAGGCTTTCGACGAGCAGCCGCGCGCGGGCGAGGCGCGTGGGTTTCACGTCGTTGGCCAAC
Organism: Opitutaceae bacterium; assembly: GCA_035298965.1. Lineage (GTDB taxonomy): Bacteria > Verrucomicrobiota > Verrucomicrobiia > Opitutales > Opitutaceae > CAJCBL01. The sequence continues at coordinate 34,396 of DATGXO010000200.1, forward strand.
ATGCTGCGGGACAGATCGAGCGCGAGGAGCACTTCGCGCGATTGGTCGAAAACGTGTTCCTCGATCTTGCCCCATTGCGGCCGCGCGAGCGCGACGATGAGCAGCGCCAGTCCGAGCCAGAGGCAGTAGCGGCGCGGCAGGCGCACACCGTGGCGGCTTGGCGCGAGTCCGCGCGGCCCGGCCCAGAGGCGCTGGATCGTGGGCCACGATTGCGCCACGGCGGCGAGGCGTCGTGCTCGATCGGCGACGATCAGGACGGCTGGAAGCAGCAACAGCCAGAGAAGATGCGGCAGGGCGAAGGTCATCGGGAAACCGGAGACCGGAAAGCGGAGAGCGGGAAAGAACTCGGAGTGCGGCGACCCGACGCCGCTTTCCCGGCCGCAGCCCGATGCGGCGCGCGGGAGTGGCGTGGAAGGTCGAGGGGCGGAAGGGCGGGTCGTCGAGCCGACCCGTCGAAAGTGGCGTCGAGCCGCCGAACTCCATGACGGAAAGCCGCGTTGCCCCCGACACGGTCGAGGGCATGAACCGAAGCGGGCGACAACGAGTTCACGAGGCAACCTCCGCCGATGGTGACGGCTTCATGCTCGCTCGTTCGCTTCGCGCCCGGATGGCGGGCGTGAAGCCCGCCCCACCATTCTGAACAGTCGCGCCGGACCGCTGGAACGGCCAGCGCACGACCAGAGCCGCGGCGGCGAAGAGCACAGTGGCGGGCACGGCGAACCATGCGAAGAGTTCCTCGGTGAGCAGGTAGGATTTCGCCTCGAACTCGATCTTCTGGGCGCGATCGATCGCCTTGAACGCGCTCTCGATGGTGTTCGAATCGGTAGCACGGAAAAACTCGGCGCCGGTCTCGCGCGCGATCGACTGGAGCGTGCGTTCGTCGGTCTCCGTCCATTGGCGGTCGTAGCCGAGTTTGCGGCCGCTCTTGTCGAAGACCGGCACGGGCACGATGCCCTCGCGACCGGCGCCGATCGTGTAGACCGGGATGCCGCGCTCCTTCGCGATGGCGGCGGACTGCGCGGGTTTGAGCGCGCCCTTGTTGTTCACGCCGTCGGTGAGGAGCACGATGAAGGCGCCGAGGCGTTTGCCGGCCTGCTCGCGTTTCGCCTGCTCGAGCCGCGTGAGAGCGACGCCAAGCCCGTCGCCGATCGCGGTGCCGTCCTCGATGAGCCCGACCTTGAGGCGCTCGGTCTGGCGACGCAGCCAATCGTGGTCGAGCGTGAGCGGCGAGAGCGTGTACGCGCGGCCGGCGAAGACGACGAGGCCGATGCGATCGTTGGGGCGGCGCGCGATGAAGGCGTCGAGCACGGGGCGGAGGGCGTCGAGGCGGTTGAGGCGCGTGCCGCCGCGCTCGTAGTCCTCGGAGAGCATCGACCCGGAGACGTCGATCGCGAGCACGAGGTCGTAACCCTCCTTGCGCTCCTCCTGGCGTTGCTGGACGAACTGAGGCCGGGCGAGCGCGACGGCGAGCAGGGTGAGCGCCACCGAGGCCAGCGCGAGCGGCCAACGGCTCGCAACGACATGCCCGCCGCGATGCCAGGCGCCGGCGTACGGCACGACGAGCACATCGGCGCCGCGGCGCGAACGGAGCCACCAGAGAAACGGGAGCGCGAGCAACACAAGCAGCCAGAGCGGGGAATGGAGCGTGAAGTCCGGCATTGATCAGGAGGAGAAATCCCCAACGCCAAACTCCAAACGCCAAAGCGGAGCGGAACACGGCAGCAACGGGCGCGCGGTTAGGACGCTGTTTTGTGATTTGGCCATTGGAGCTTTGTGATTTGCGCCGCTCGGCGCCTATGCCGCCATGCGCGCTCTGAAGAAACGCACCATCGCGTCGAGCAGGTCGTCCTGCGTGCTCACGACGAGGCGGGCGAGCGAGTCGGGTTGGAGGGCGCGGAACGCCGCCTCGCGCTCGGCCTGCCACGCGGCGTGTTGCGCGCGCTCGGCGGCGCTGCGCGGCGAGAGCACGACGATGCGGCCGGCGAGCGGATCGTAGGCGCCGAACGGCGCCGCATCGGGCAACGCGCGGTCCCACGGATCGTCGACGCGGAAGCACATCGGCTGGTAACGGCGACGGAGCAACGACCATCCGTCCGGCGCCGGACGCGCCGGGAAATCGCCGAGCCAGAGCAGCACACTGTGCCGCGGCGCGGCGCGCGCGATGAACTCCCACGGGATCGGCACTTCGCTCGGTCCGTCGAGCGCCGGGGCCGGCCGGCCGAGCATCCCCGCGGCGAGATGCATGATCTGGCTGCGGCCGCGGACGGGTTGCGTGAGATGGTGGCCGGTGGGCGTGACATGCACGAGGCCCACGCGGTCGCGATTGGCGGCGCCGAGCAGCGCGACGAGGCCGGCGAGCTCCAGCAACGCCTCCCGTTTCGTGCGGCCGGCGGAGCCGAACTGGAGCGAGGGCGAATCCTCGAAGAGAATCAGGACGGTGACTTCGCGCTCCTCGACGAATTTCTTGCGGTACGGCTCGCCGAGACGCGCGGTGACGTTCCAATCGATGTCGCGCACGTCGTCGCCAAACTCATACTTCACGACTTGGTCGAACTCCATGCCGCGCCCGCGGAAGGTGGAGCGGTACTCGCCGCTGAGCACCGTCTCGACCGCATGCCGCACGCGCCATTCGAGCCGGCGCAGCGCTGCGAAGGATTGCGGATTGCGGAGGGCGGAATGCGGAGTGGCGGAGCGCATCAGAAGAGACATCGCGCTTAGCGTTGTCCGGCCGTGCTCAAAAGTGACGGCTTGGTCTCGACGAAATGAGAGCGGCGGTATCCCTCCGTTGCTTCATCTACGACCGGCAGCAACTCCCGACCGGTCGGTCCAGTCGCGAGTCGGAGGCGAAAATTCAAATCATGAGCATGGGCCTTACTCCGTGAACGCCGTGTGAGAACAACAATTCCCTGCTCAACGCGCCAAGTGCCAGTCTCTGCATCGAGGGAACCACGGCGGTCTTTGGGCCCATAGATCAGTAAGCCACTGCCGAGCCGATAGGTTTGGTTGGGATGAAGCTCAAGGTAAGTGATATCGGAAAATGCCTCGCCAGGGATCGGAACCTGTTTCTCGTAACTTCCGACAATTGCTGGATCGGCTGAGGTGCGTGATACGCAGCCTGACGCGCCGAAGCTGAGCCAGAGTAGGCCACACAATCCCGACAGAATCTGAAGCGCTCGTGCCATCGTGCTCGTTCTCACGCCGCGGGCACCGGGACGGACTTGAGCAGGTCGCGGATGATGGCGTCGGGAGTGAGCTCCTCGGCCTCGGCTTCGTAGGTGAGGCCGATGCGGTGGCGAAGGATGTCGGGGGCGAGTTCCTGCACGAGTGCGGGCGTCACGAACTCCTGGCCACGCATCCAAGCGAGGGCGCGGGCGGATTGCAGCAGCGCCAAGGAGGCGCGCGGCGAGGCGCCGAAAGACAGCAGCCGGCGAGCGGCTGCTGCGGTTTCGAGTTTCGAGTTCTGAGTTTCGAGTTGAGGCAGCGCGGGCGGCGAGCCGGCGTTCTGCATTCTGCCTTCTCCGTTCTGCGTTGGCGCAAGCGTTCCGGCGAGCACGCGGGTTTGCCGGACGAGCGCGAGGATGTAGCCCTGCACGGCGGGGGCGGCGTGAATGGCGTCGACTTGTTTGCGCAGGCCGAGCAGTTCCTCGCCGGTGGAGACGGGTTGCAGCTCGGGCTGCGCGGTCACTGCGCCCCAGCGATCGAGCATCGTGCGCTCCTCGGCAGCGTCGGGATAGTCGACGAGGAGTTTGAAGAGGAAGCGGTCGGTCTGCGCCTCGGGCAGCGGATACGTGCCTTCCTGCTCGATGGGATTCTGCGTCGCCATGACGAAGAATGGCGCGGGCAACTTCAGCGAGCTGCCGCCGATGGTAACCTGACGCTCCTGCATCGCTTCGAGGAGCGCGCTCTGGACCTTGGCGGGCGCGCGGTTGATTTCGTCGGCGAGGACGAGGTTGGCGAAGACGGGGCCTTTGTGGACGGTGAACTGGCCGTCGCGCGGCTGGAAAATCATCGTGCCGACGACATCGCTCGGCAACAGGTCGGGCGTGAATTGGATGCGCTCGAACTGCACGCCGAGCGCGCGGCCGAGGCTGCGGACAAGGAGCGTTTTCGCCAGGCCCGGCATGCCCTCGAGTAGCACGTGGCCGTTGGCGAGCAGGGCGACGAGGAGGCGCTCGACGACCTTGTCCTGGCCGATGACGGCCTTGCCGATTTCGCTGCGCAGTTTGTGGGTCCAGGCTTGTCCGGGATTCATGCGTCTAGGGTGGCGGAGATTGGGGGAATTGACCGCGAAGGGAAACTTTAGTTTCACGAACAACGTGAACGCGGCCAACGAGTTCGACTTCCTGCACGACGCGGCGCTGACCGCGCGATTGGCGGCGCTCGGCGTGCGCGTGGCCGACTGCGACGAACGCTTCATCCTCGGCAGCGGTCCGGGCGGGCAGAAGGTCAACAAAACTTCGTCGACCGTGCAGCTGCGGCACCGGCCGACCGGCGTGGAGGTGCGGATGCAGCGCGAACGTTCGCAGGCGCGCAACCGTGAGCTCGCCTGGGCCGAACTCGCGCAGCGGCTCGAGGAGCGCAAACGTGCCGCGGCGGCCGAGGTGCGCGACGAACGGGAGTTGGAGCGCCGGCGGAACCGTCAGCGTTCGCGGGCACAGAAAGCGCGGATGCTCGCCGGGAAGAAGCACCGCGCGAAGCGGAAGTCCGACCGCCGCGGCGGCTGGAGCGATTAGCGCGGAGATTTGCGGCCGAAGCGCCGCGCGGCTTGCCCAGCGCGGCGAGGTTGCTACCAAGGAGGCGATGAATACCTCGCTCGTCCTGACGCTCGTCGGCGCGGATCGCCCCGGCTTGGTGGAATCGGTCGCCCAACTTGTCGCCGTCCATGGAGGAAACTGGCTTGAGAGCAGGATGGCGCGGCTCGGCGGGCAGTTCGCCGGCATCGCGCGTGTGACCATCCCGACGGCGCGCGAAGCGCAGGTGCGTGCGGCGCTGGCCGCCTTGGCGGCGCAGGGCCTGAGTGTCGCGGTGGCGCAGGATCCGGCGCAATCGCCGCCGGCGAAGAGCGGGCGCGCGGTGCGGCTGGAGTTGGTCGGCCAGGACAGGCCCGGGATCGTGCATCAGGTGACGCGGGTCCTCGCCGCGCATCGCGTGAACGTGGAGGAGCTCACCACGGAATGCGTGGAGGCGCCGATGGCCGGCGGCGTGTTGTTTCAGGCGCAGGCGGAGTTGCTCGTGCCGCCGGGCGCCGACATGGCTCCAATCCGCGCGGATCTCGAAAAGATCGCGGCGGACCTGATGGTGGATCTGCGTTTCGCGGAAGAGACCTGACTTCGCCCGGCGGGCCGGCCGTATGCCGGGCCGATAGCGTTAGCGGCTTTCGCCACGTGTGAAGCCTCCGGACTAGGGTATTCCACCCGGGGGACGAAATTTGCCGGGAGGCGACGTGCCGCCTAGCTTCCGGCGATGTTTCACGTGGGCGAACGCCTTTCGCCGCTGCTTGACCGTACGAGCCCGACCTCGATCCCCGTTGCGGGCGCGGTCGGGGCGCCCACGCGCGGTGCTTCGGTGGCCGAATCCGGCGTGCGGCAGCGTTCCCCGGGGGCCGAAGCGAAGCCTCAGGATAACACCGACGATCCGGGTGTCGCCGCGTACGAGGCGGCGGCTCAGAAACTGGCGCAGGCGACCGGAAACGAGAGCGCCCCGCAGGACCCGGAAGCTGCGGCGACGATCGCCGAGCTGAAGGCCACCGACACCGCTGTGCGAGCGCACGAAGCCGCGCACGTGATGGTCGGTGGCAGCTATGTGCGTGGCGCGGCGGACTTCTCGTACACGACCGGCCCGGATGGGAAACAGTACGCGGTCGGCGGCGAAGTCTCGATCGACACTTCGGCGGAAGGCGATCCGCAGGCGACGATCCGGAAAATGGCGACGGTCCGCGCAGCGGCGCTGGCGCCGGCGGACCCGTCGGCACAGGACCGGGCCGTGGCGGCCGCCGCGGCGCAAGCGATGGCCGCGGCACAGGCGCAGCTTCGCGAAGCGCGGGCCACGGAAGCCGTCGCCATCGACGAAACGGAAACCGGTGGCGCGCAGCCCGGAGTTCCGGGAGACGCGGCCGCGCTGGAGGCGGCGGAGCCGGCGGGAGACGCGAACACCCGGGCGCGAGGCTTGCAGTCGGTGGTCGTCGCAACCTATGCGGCGGCGAACCAACCGCCGCCCGAACCGACATTTCTCGCCGCGGCGTGAGCGGCGCGGCGCGGGATCATTCCCATTTGCGGTCGAGCTGTGCCGCGTGGAAGCGGATTGTGCGTTGGTGCGCGGCGATGCCGACATCGTCGGCGGTCTCGATGAGCGTCGTGAGCGCGAGTTGCAGCGCTTCGGCGTGACGGCCGAGGTTGTGAAGCGTCATCGCGAGAAACACCTCGAACTCCCGTTGGTGGGGAAACTGGAGTCGGCCTTGCTGGAGCACCTCTTCGGCGCGCGCGTACTCGCCGAGACACCGGAGCGAGGAGCCGAGGCCGAGAAACGCCGCGGAGAGCTCGTGCGGCGCGAGGCCGAGCGCAATCGCGCGTTCATAGGCGCTGGCGGCCTCGCGATGTCGCCCCAGCATCTCGCACGTCCAACCGATCTGCTGGAGAATCTCCGGCGTGTTGGGAAAACGTGTCTCCAACGTCCGGAGCCGCGGGAGCAATGCCGCCACCGCGCCGCCGTGGCGGGCGCCGACGATCGCGTCGAGCTCGGGTTTCCAGTCGGGAAGTGGCGCAGTGGACTCGTTCATCGGCTGAAGCGAGAAGACGGAGTCGCGTGGGCGCAACGCCGGAGCGGTCAGCGGTGAGCGCGAGCCGCAGCGAGGGCGGTGCGGAGCTCCTGCGCGGCGGCGCGAGGATCGGGTGCGGCGCAAATCGCCGAGACGAGCGCCACGCCGTCGGCTCCCGCGGCGAGGGTGCGTGCGAGGTTGTCGCGGTTGATGCCGCCAATCGCCACGACCGGGCACGCGAGTCGACGGCGGATCGCGGAGAAAGCCGCTTCGCCGAGCGCGGGCGCAGCATCGGTCTTCGTGCCGGTCGGGAAGAGCGGGCCGAGGCCGATGTAGTCGACGGAAGCGTCGACGGTGGCGAGTTCGTCGGCATTGGTGACCGAGAGACCGATGATCGCCCGCGGGCCGAGGATCGCGCGGGCGGCGGCGGGCGGGAGATCATCTTGGCCAATGTGCACGCCGTCGGCGCCGATGGCGTGGGCGACATCGATGCGGTCGTTCACGAGGAGTGGCACGCCGAGCGACCGGAGCAGCGCGAGCAACGCGCGGCCGGTTTCCGCCATCGCGCGGGCCGAGGCGGCCTTGTCGCGCAGCTGCACGATCGTGACTCCGCCGGCGACCGCAGCACGGACAGTCTCAAGCAGGCCGCGGCCGGCGGTCATCTCCGGATCGGTGACGAGATAGAGCGATAGATCGAAGTGCGGCGGCATCGGCGCGAACGTGGCTCAACGCCGCGCGCGGGCAAAGTTTTCCCTTCACGTATCGCCGGCCGCGCGCGAGAACTACGTCCATGCCGACCGCCCTCGCCATCTGCGGTAGTCCCCGCCGCAACGGAAACACGGAAACGCTGCTGCGCCGGTGTCTCGACCGGCTCGCGGCCCAAGGAGTGAAAGGCGAGCTGGAGCTCCTCGCCGGGAAAACAATCCATGGCTGCGCGGCGTGCGGCGGCTGCCGCGAATCGAAAGACGAGAGTTGCCCCGGTCAGGCGGGCGACGATTTTGCGCCGCTCTTCGAGAAGATGGTGCGCGCCGACATCATCGTCGTGGGATCGCCCGTGTACTTCGGCTCGGCCACGCCGGAGCTGATGGCGCTGCTCGATCGCGCGGGTTACGTCTCACGCTCCAATGGCCACCTGTTCTCGCGCAAGATCGGCGGGCCGATCGCCGTGGCGCGGCGCGCCGGGCACAACTTCACCTATGCGCAGTTGATGTTCTGGTACACGATCAACGACATGATCGTGCCGGGCTCGACCTACTGGCCCGTGGCGCTCGCGCGCGATCCGGGCGCGGTGAACGAAGATGCCGAGGGACTCGCGACGATCGATCGGTTCGCAGACAACCTGGCATGGCTCGCGGGGAAATTGTGCTGAGCGGCGGCGAGCGTGCCGTAGGCGGGCTCGGGCGGAGCCGAGGCGTGGCTGAGCTTCGCGTCGGCCGGCGACGAAGACGCTCACCGAATCAGCCGACGATCTTCAGGCGGCGCGCGATGGTGGCGACGTCGAGGCGATGGAGCGCGTCGAGCAGATGCAGCTGGAGCGAGCCGGGGCCGGGACTCTGCTCCGCGGCGATCTCTCCGGCGAGCGCGAGGAAACTGAGCCCGCTCGCGACGGCGACGAGGCGATCCGCCTCCACGGCCAGCGCGGCGCCGACGAGCGCGGTCGCGGTGCAGCCGAGACCGGTGACACGAGCCATCAACGGGTGGCCATTGCCGAGGGCGATCGTCTGCGCGCCGTCGGTCACGTAGTCGACGGGTCCGGTGACGGCGACGATCGCACCGGTGCTCTGCGCGAGTTCGCGTGCCGGCGCGAGCGCATCGGTCGAGTTGCGGGTCGAGTCGACGCCCTTCGTCTTCTCGGCGGTGGCTCCGGCGAGGACGAGGATTTCGGAGGCGTTGCCGCGGATGCAGGCGGGGCGCTGGCGCGCGAGGTCGGCCGCAGTCTCGGTGCGCAGGGTTGTGGCGCCGGCGCCGACCGGATCCAGGACCCAGGGGATGTGGCGGGCATTGGCGGCATCGGCGGCCTTCTGCATGGCGCGAATCCAGGGAGTGGAGAGGGTGCCGATGTTGACGACGAGCGACTGGGAGAGGGCGACGAACTCCTCGACTTCCTCGATGGCGTGGACCATCGCGGGCGAGGCGCCGAGCGCGAGCAGGGCGTTGGCCGTGTTGTTCATCACGACGTAGTTCGTGATGTTGTGCACGAGCGGTGAGCGCGCGCGCACGGCGGCGAGGACGGCGGAGCAACGGTCGGCGGAGAACATGGGCGGGTTCGTAGACCCGGCCGCCGCGCACGGGCGAGGAGGAAAAACGACGCCGGTCGAGCAGGGGCGCCGACCGGCCGGGTGGGGTTATTGCGCGGAACTGGCCGATTCCTGCCGGATGAGCCGCTTGAGCTCGATCATGCGGAGCTCGCGCCCGACGAAGGCTCGGTTGATCCGCTCGAGTTCGCGGTTCTTCGCCTCGAGCTCGAGGGTGCGCTGCCGCACGCGTTCCTCAAGTTCGAGGGTGAAGCGGCGCAGCTCCTCCTCGGCGCGCTTGCGATCGCCGATGTCGCGGAAAAGCGCGAGGAGGACGGGGCTGTCCCCGAGGGCGATCCGCGAGACGCGCACGTGGACCGGCACGTTCGAGCCGTCGCGGCGCGCGACCACGCACTCCCAGCTTTCGGGTATGGGGCCGGCTGGGAGGGCGGCTCCCGCAGCGCGCAACGGGTGGAACTCGGCGGTGGGCGGCCCGAGGAGCTCGGGGCGCGGGCGGCCGAAGAGCACCTCTGCCTGGACGTTGGCGTCGAGGATCTCCTCTGTATCCGCAGCGACAAGCAGAGCGGCGTCGCTCATGCTCTGGAAGAGGTGGCGGTACTTGTTTTCCGAAAGGCGTGCCTGGGCCTCGGCCTCGCGGTGGCGGCGGCGTTCGGCGGCGTCGCGCAGCTCGCGCTCGATGGCGGGCACGAGGCGGGCGAGTTTGCCTTTCATGACGTAGTCCTGCGCGCCGGCCTTCATGGCGGCGACGGCGTTTTCCTCGCCCATCACGCCCGAGACGTAGATGAACGGGATGTCGCGCCCATGGGCGCGCACGATCTTGAGGGCCTCCTCGCCGCTGAAGTGCGGCAGCGAGAAATCGCTAAGGACGAGCTCCCAGCCGCCTTCGGCGAGGCGGGCGGTCAACTCGTCGGCCGTCTCGACGCGTTGCGCCACGACCGTGCAGCCGCCGCGGCGCAGCTCGTGCTGGAGCAGCAGCGCGTCGTTCTCGGAATCCTCGACGATGATGACGTGGAGGGTCTTGCTCATGGCGCGGCGGAGGGCTCCGGCGGCGGCTCGTTCAGGATGAGCCAATAGAGACCGAGCTGGCTGAGGGCGGAGCAGAACTGGTCGAACTCGACCGGTTTGCGGATGTAGCTGTTGGCCCCCAGATCGTAACTACGGATGATATCCTGCTCCTCCTTCGAAGTGGTCAGGATCACCACGGGCTGGCGGTGGAGCGCGGGATCGGCGCGGATCTGGCGGAGCACCTCGATGCCATCGAGCTTCGGCAGCTTGAGGTCGAGCAACACGACCGCCGGCAGGAGCGGCGTCTGATCTGGTCCGGGGTGGGCGGCGGCGCGGAGGAACCGCATGGCCTCCTCGCCGTCGTTCACGACCACGAGCGGATTCGTGATGTTGTTGCGCTGGAGGGCGCGCTTGGTGAGCCGGACGTCGTCGTCGCGATCCTCGACAAGCAGGATGGGGCGTTTGGTCATTGTGGGGCGGTGGGTTGATCGGGGATGGTGAAGTAGAACGTGGCGCCCTCGCCGGGCCGGCTGTCGGTCCAGATGTGGCCGCCATGGCGGTGGATGATGCGCTGCACGGTGGCTAGGCCGATGCCGGTGCCGGGAAACTCGGCGGTGGTATGGAAACGCTGGAACGCGCCGAACAGATTCTTCGCGTGACTCATGTCAAACCCGGCTCCGTTGTCGCGCACGAGGAAGGTGGACGTGGGGTGGCCCGGAGCGTGGGCGAACTCGATGCGGGCGAGAGGCCGGGCACCGGTGAACTTGCAGGCGTTGCCGAGGAGATTCTCGAGCGCGATCCGCAGGAGCCGGGCGTCACCTTGGGCGCGGAGATTCGGAGCGACGAGGAACTCGAACTCGCGCTCCCGGTACTGGTGCCGCAAATCGGCGAGGACCGATTCGGCCAATGCGGTGAGGTCCACCGTCGCGCGGCGCATCTCGTCGCGTGAGACGCGCGAGAGGTTGAGCAGGTCGTCGATCAGGAGACCCATCTGCCGGCTTGCGGCGCGTATTCGGTTCAGGCTGTCCTTTCCCTCGGCGTCGAGGCGGTCGGAGTAGTCCTCGAGGAGCACCCGACTGAAGCCGTCCATGCTGCGGAGCGGAGCGCGCAGGTCGTGCGAGACCGAGTAGCTGAACGCCTCGAGTTCCTTCACGGCGGTGGAGAGCTGGATGGTGCGTTCGGCGACACGCTGTTCAAGCTGCTGGTTGAGGAGGCGTAGGGCCTCGGCGGCCTGGGCGCGCTCGCGGGTGCGTTCGCGTTCCGCCTCGAGTTCGCGTTCGCGCTGGAGGCGTCGAGTTCGGGAGATGGCGACGGTCCCGCCTATTCCGCCGGCGCAGCCGAGAACCGAGAGCACGACGAGGCCCTTGAACCAGAAGGTGCGCCACCAAGGCGGGACGATCGTGAGTTCGAGCGCGGCGCCGGTGTCGTTCCAGATACCGCTGCCGTTGGCGGCTTTCACGAGGAGCCGGTAGCGGCCGGGATCGAGGTTGGTGAACGTCGCGCGCCGGTCGGAGCCGGGCGTGCGCCAGGTGTCGTCGAAGCCTTCGAGCTTGAACCGGTACTGGACGCGTGCCGGAGAGCGGAAGGAGAGGGCGGCAAACTGGAAGCTGACGACGGACGACTCCGCGGGCAGCGACAGTTCCTGAGTTTCGGAGATGCTCCGGGAAAGCGGCGAGCCGGGGCGCGCGGGGAGAATCCATTCGTCGAATACCTGGAGGCCGGTGAAGGCCACCACCGGCGGACGGGCGTCGATCCGCACGGCGCGAGGGTCGAACCGCACGAAGCCGCGCGCGGTGCCGAAGAGAAAATCACCGCAGGCGAGGCGGGTGCACCCGTGGGGCGTGAAGAGGTTGTCCGGCAGGCCGTTGCTTTCGTCGAACACGCGGACGTTGCGGGTGCGCGGATCGAAGCGGATGAGGCCGCGATTGGAGCCGATCCAGAGTGCGCCGTCATCGGCCCGCAGCATGCCGCGCAGGATGTCGCTGGGGAAACCGTCGGTGGTGCGGAAGTTTTCGCAGGCGCCGGTGCGTGGATCGAGGCGGTAGAGTCCGCCGCCTTCGGAGGTCGCCCAGAGGCGGCCATCCTGATCGTCGAGGAGATCGAAGATCCAGTGGTTGCCGAGCAAGGGTGGACCGCCGGCGGCGCCTTGGTAGCGGTCCCAGTCGCGGGTGCGTTCGTTCCAACGTGCCAGACCCTTCGGGGTGCCGATCCAGAGATCGCCGTTCTGCGCAACCAGGAGCGCGGAGACGATGTCGTCGTTCAGACTGCGCGGATCGGCGGGATCATGACGGTGATGCTCGAACGTGTCGGTGGCGGGATCATAGCAGTCGAGCCCGCCGCCGATCGTGGCGATCCAGAGGCGTTGCGAACGATCCTCGGCCAGCTGCCAGATGTGCGCCGACACGAGCGAATCGGCCCGCGCCGGATCGTGCTGGTACCGCTGAAAATCTCCGGTGGCGGCGCGATAGCGGGCCAAGCCGCCGTCCCACGTGCCGACCCAGAGATCGCCGCGGCCGTCGCGCAGTACGCTCAGCGCGGCGTTTCCGCCGATGCTGTGGGGATCGTTCGGGTCATGACGGAAGGCGGTCCACTGCTTCGTCGCGGCGCGCCAGAGATTGAGGCCGCCGTTGTCGGTGCCGACCCAGAGGTCGCCACAGGGGTCGTGCCAGAACGAGAGGACGTGAGCATCGGACAACGTATTCGGTTCGTCGGGCGAGCGGCCAAACACCTGGAACCCGCCGGCGATCCGATCGGCGTGGCTCACGCCGGAGGGAAAATGGCCGACCCAGAGATCGCCGTCGCGGTCCTCGAAGAGGGCGCGAACCGTGTTGCTGGCGAGGGTGTTGAACTGAAACTCCGAGTGGTTGTGGCGGACGAAGCGGCGAGTCACCGGGTCTACGCGACAGAGACCGCCGCCCGCGGTGCCGGCCCAGACGACCCCGTCGCGGTCGACGATGACGCTGCTGGCGGCCCGGCTCGAAGGCTTCGCCGCCTCATCCTGGCGGATCGGGATGCACTCGAAAGACAGGGCGGAGCGATCGTAGCGGCAGAGCCCGTCGCTTGTGCCGAGCCAGAGGTTCCCGATGGAATCCTCGGCGATCGAAAACACGTTGTGATTGGTGGCCCCGGCCCGCGCGCCTATGTCGTGGACGAATTGGCGAAACTCGCCCGTGCGCGGGTCGAACCGCACCAGCCCCAGTGAGTCGGTGCCGATCCAGATCATCCCGAATCGATCCCGCAGAAGGCACTGGATCCACGGCGAGGGAGCCGAAGCGGAGAGCTCGTTCAGGCCGGGGACACGCACGCACTTGCCGGTGCGTTGATCGAGGCGGTTGAGCCCGCCGCGGCGAGTGCCGACCCAGATCGTGCCGTCGGTATCGGCGGCGAGACTGGTGATCGAATCATCGCTGAGGCCGTTGGGATCCGCGGGATCGTGGCGGATGTGGCTGAAACGCTCGGTGGTGCGTTGCCAGTGGTCTAGGCCGTCGTCGGTGGCCACCCAGAGATCGCCCTCCTGATCTTCCTGGATGGCGAATACGCTGGGGTTGGCGAGGCTCGTCGGGTCGGATGGATCGGGCCGGAAGACGCGGAATTCCTGGCCGTCGAAACGGGCGAGACCATCGGCGGTACCGAACCAGAGGAATCCGCGCGAGTCCTGAGTGATGCAGTAGATGATGGCCGAGGGCAGACCGGAGGTCTCATCGAGCCGACGGAAGTGCACATGGTCATCGGTCGGAGCGGCACGCAGTGGGAGCGCGCAGCACAAGACTGCTATCCAGAGGGCTTGAGCGAACCTCGGAAGTCTCAGGGTTATCGACGTGCGATCCATTGCAGCGCGGGTTGGTCGCGGCTCAGAACGACGTGCCGAGTTCGAGACGCGCGCTGCAACCCGGGGCCCAAAGCAAACCGTAACGGCTTTGGTCATCGAGCACGTTTTCGACGTTCAACTGCACGTGACCTTGGCGCCGGCCGAGCGCGAATTCGTAGCGCGCGAAGAGGTTCACCGTCGTGCGCGTGCGGGTGTAGAGGACGAGCGGCTCGCCGTCGCTGTCCTTCAGCGCATCGCCGGCGTGGGTGAACCCGCTGGCGTACTCCTGCGGGCCGGTGCGGATGACGCCGCCTCCGATCTTGAGGTTCTTCAGACCGAGTCTGGTGAGGCGCAGGCTGGTGAACACGCTCCACGACCACTTCGGATAGTCCATGCCTTGAGCGCCGGGGTGGATGAGGCCCTTGAATGAGAACGTGGAGGTGCGCTCCTCGTCGGTGTACTGCTCGTTGGGCGCGTAGTAGCCGGAAAGTCCCCACTGACCATTGGGGAACATCCAGGGCGCCCAGCGATCGGCGGTCTGGCCGGGGTAGTCGGGGAACTGGCCGAGCGAGAGGATCGTGTGGTCGTTCTTCTCGAAGCTCACGAGGATCTGCCAGTCGTCGACAGGGGTGATGATGAGCTGGCCGTCCCAACCGGTGTTGCGGTCGGACTCGGGCGCGCTGAGCGCGGGCGTGTTGGCGAAGGAGTTGGTGTCCTGGGCGGCGCTGTTGTAGCCGGTGGAGGCGGGAGCGCTGTTGAAGAACCAACCGGGCCAGTTGTCGCTGCCGGGATGGGCGAGACCGGCGGCGCGGAAATAACCGTAGAGCGCATCCATGTAGGCGGCGCCCTGCGCGGTGCTGGCGTTGAGGGTGATGATGGCGTTCGACGGTCCTCCGGCGGAGACGAGCGAGGCGAACGCGGTCTCGTCGATCGCGTTACCGGAGCGATCCCAGTAGGAGACGGCGCCGGCGGCCTTCGCGGCGGTCCACGTGGTCTGGATCGTCGTCCGCAGTCCGTTGAGGCCGTCGGTCTGGTAGCTGCGCAATCCCTCCGCGGTCGCGCTCGAACCCGCGGCGCCAGCCGGCACGGCGGTGAGGCCGGAGAGGTCGCCCCAGTAGGCGTAGTTGTTGTTCCACTGGATGAGTGGCACGAGGTTGCCGCTGTTGTCGTTGTACCGATAGACCTGCGCGGCGTCGGGGTTGAGGTCGGTGAGGTTGTAGACGACCGGCTTGTCGGGATCGAAGTTGCGCACGGCGGTCTGCGGGCCCCACCAGAAGCTGGCGTTGGGCTGGCCGCGGCGGGTGATGCGGTAACGCGAGACGGTGCCGGAGACGCGGCCGTCGAGCAGGTCGAACTTCAGGCCGTACTCGAGGTTCACGGCTTTCACAGCGTCCATCGGCGTGCCGGTGAGATCGCGTGCGCCGGTGAAGTTCGGCGTGAGGCCCTCGGCGCGGAGCGCGTAGAGCGAAACCGTCTTGTGGAGCGCGAGGCTCGCGCCGATCTGCGTGGTCGTGTAGCTCTTGCGCGGTGGCGAAGCGGAGTTGGTCGCGGCCGCATCGACCGCACCGTCGGCGTAGCGGTAGCCGATCTGGTCGGTGGACACGCTGTCGCGGTCGCGCCGGATGCCGCCCAGGAGCGTGAGTTTGCCTTTGAGGAAACGCCCTTGATAGGCGGCGAAGACGCCGGTCTCTGTCGCGAGCACTTCGTTGCGCTGGCGCAGCCGTTGGGGCAGGGAAGCGGAGCCGTCGCCCTGCGTGTCGAAACGGAAGGGCGTGGGATCGGCGACGCTCTTCCAGTTGTAGACGCCGGCGGCGGAATCGAGGGCGCGGCGATTGCCGGTCGTGTGGTCGCGCTCGGTGGAGACGCCGGCCAGGAGGCTGTTGTCGATCGTGAGCCACGGCCGGCTCTCGAGGAGCTTGAAGCGGTAGCTCAGCTCCGCGCGCGCCTGGTCGACGCCGGTGACCGTGCGGGTGTCGTCCCAACTGTAGGCAATGATCGAATGCGCCACGGGCGCGGCGGCCCAATTGGCGTCGGTGTCGCCGCGGGAGGCGTCGAGCGGGACCGGGTAGAGCGTGGCCCAGAGCGCGATCGGCCCGATGTTGTTGCCCACCGAGGCGGTGATGTCGCGACGGTCGAACGTAGCGTCCGAGCGGTTGTAGGCGACGAGCAGATCGAGGCCTTCGGCGAGGTGTTGCGTGGCCTTCAACTCGAGATTGAACTGGCGCGTGTCCAGATGGGTGTCCGGGCCCGACCAGCGCATGGTGCGGAGGTCCTCGCTGGGGAAGGCGATGAGACCGGCGTGCTCCATGCCGCCGCGGTTGCCGAGGACATCGGCCCGGGCGCGGATGCTCTGGAATCCGATGCCGGAGGATTCGCTGCGGCCGTACTCGGCATCGACCGTGAACTCGGTGCCGTGCCAAGGCCGATAGGTGAAGACCGAGCCGAGGGCGAGTTTGTCGAGGTCGTAGAAATCGGTGTAGTCGCCGCTCTGTTGTGCAGCGGCGGTGAGGCGATAACCGGCCTTGCCCGAAGCGAACGGGCCGGTGGCGTCGACCGTGCCGCGCACGAGGCCGTGGCTGCCGAAGGTGAACGTGGCCGCGGTGGTGGAGGCCGCGGCGGGCGATTTCGGGATGTAGTTCACCACGCCGCCGAAATTGCCGGTGCCGTAGAGCAGCGCGGAGGGACCACGCACGACTTCGACCCGCTCGATGTTGATCGCGTCGGTGGAGACTTTGCGCCGGAAGCCGTCGCGTAGGGCGTTCGCGGTGGTGAAACCGCGCAGGACTATCGTCGTGTCGCTCGGATCGGCGGTCCGCATCTCGGGGTTGTTCACGCCACCGGGGCCTTCGTACTGGGCGAAGCCGTTGCCGGCATAGTCGTTCTGCGATTGGAGCTGCACGCCCGCGCTATAACGAAGCGCCTCGCGCAGCGTGGTCGCGCCGGTGTCGCGGATGAAATCGGCGGTGATCACCTCGAGCGCGAGCGCGGTGTCCTTGATGGCGGAATCGAGCCGGGTGCCCGTGGTGACGTTGGTCGCCTTGTAGCCACGATCCCGATCGGTCGAGACCGTGAACGGGTTGAGCACGACGAGTTCGGCGGCTTCGGCAGACGAGTCATCCGAGGCGGTCGCCGCGACATTCGGCTGGTTTTCGAGCGCCTGCGCAGACAGGCGCGATTCGAGCAGGGACGCCGTCGTCAGCAAGGCGACGGCCAAGCGAGAGCATTCGCGGTGGGACATGCGAGGGAGCGCGCAAGGCGCGGGGTGAGGCTTGTGGGGCTTCAGCGGTCGCCCGGTACGGGGCTCCGCGATGCTGGCTGGGGAACGTAATTCCCCATGAGGGGCTGTCAAAGCTTGTATCGGAGGTGTCGCATCGTTCCGGGCGCCGCGAGCGTTCCTCGTCCTTCCCTTGTCCGCCACCGGTATGCCTCAGCCGCCGTCCTGCTGTTTGCCGGCGAGCGTCTGGCGAAGCTGGAGACAGAGTTCGTGCGCCTCCGACTCGAACTTCTTGATGTTGAAACTGGGGAACACCCGCGCCCGCAGCGCCTGCCACGCAACGGTCTCCTCGAGCGAGGGTGCGGTGTCCTTCACGGTGTCGCCGCAGAAGCCGACGTGGTTGTAGAGGCAGAGATCGCGGGCGAGGGAAACGACTCCGGTGAGTTCGAGGTGGTCACCGGCTTTCTCGGGGTTCTCCGTCCAGCGGATCACGCTGCAGAACGGTGCGGGCAAACCCTGCTTCACCGCGAAACGCTCGCCGATCTCCCGCGTCGTGCAGCCAAGGTACTTCCTCTCGGCCTCGTGCAGCGCGACCTTGTGCTCGCGGGCGTAGTTCACGATCGCGGGAAACGCGAAGGGGAAGAGTTTCAGGAGCAGGAGTTTCCCCAGGTCCTGCAACAGTCCGGCTGTGTGGGCGCGGCCGACGAGCGACTCGAACTCCAAGTAACGCGCCGTGAACTGCGCCAAGCGCGCGACGCCCATCTGGAACGTCCAGAACTGCACCCACGAGATCGGGGGTACGTGCATGTGGCGCGCGGGAATCGTCGGCATCGTCTTCGCGAGCGCGCTGAGCTTGAGGTTGCCGAGCAGGCCCACGGCAGTGCGCGGATCATCGATGACGGTCATCTCGTCATGCTGGAGGTGGTTGGCGGCAATGATGACCTGGGCGATCAGTGCCGGGTCCTTGGCGACGAGGTCGTTGATCTGGTTGAGATTCGCGGCCGTGCGGTCGGCCGTCATCTGGAACGCCGCCGCGACCGAGTCGATGGCGGGGCAGGCAGGGAGAGTCTCGGCCTGGAGCAGCACCTCTTCGCCGGAGATCATCGGGCCGCTGTGGTCGACATCGGCGTGCATCCAGAGCGCGCGGGCTTCGCTCTCGCGTTGCGCCTCCTTTTCCTCCTCGGACATCGCGCCGGCGGGGACGCGTTTCGGGTCGAGGTGCAGGAGGATGAGCTCGCGCGCGTAGACGAGATCCTCGCCGCAACGTTTGAAAGAGCTCCAGTCGGCTTGCGTCGCGTGGTCCTTCAGCGCGGCCATGTACTCGACCACGCCCCAGACACCGGCCGCCTCGGCTTTTTCCGCGATGGCGTCGATGCGCGCATGCACCTGCGGCGGGTTGCGCGAGGTGACACAACCCTCGAAAAATTCGCGGCTTTTCTCGAGCGAGTCGGCGAGATCCTGGCGCATCGCTCGGAGATCGGCGGGCGTGTAGCTCATCTGCGCGCAGAACGACTTCTCCTCCTCGAATTGCAGGTTCCGCCAAGGATTCGCGCACGCCTTGAGCACCTCGCGGAAGATGTGTTCGTCGTTGTACGGTTTGATCAGGTAATTCTGGACCTTCAGCTGGAGCACCTTCCGCACGACCGCGTGGTCGCCGATCGTGGTGTAGATAATCACCGGAATCTGTTTCAGAAACGGGTCGTCGCGCAGGCGCTGGAGGAAATCGGTACCCTTCTCGCCCTTCAGCTCGAGCTCGAGAAACACGAGATCGACGTTCACCCGCTCGCGCAGCAACTGCCACGCCTCGGCGGAGGTCGTGGCGGCCACGCACCGGTGGTGGCCGCGGGCGAGGATTCCCTGCATGGCGCGGCCTGCCACTTCATTGGCATCGAGAAGGAGGACGTTGGCCATGTGGGGAAACGGATTGAGCGGGGACGGGCCTGCCGGTTCAGGCGTGAGGAAGGAGACGCCGGTCTACCTCGGGTCCTATCGGCCAACGGCGTCGGAAATGTAATCGCAACGCGCCGCCGCGATTCGGAGTGCCCGGCGGGCGTCCGCAATCGTGACGGAAAAGGTGCCCGCCCCGGCCGCTCGACTTGCTTGGACCCGGAGGAACCCGCCGCAGCTGCGGCGTCTCGCAGTTGGGCATTGCTCCGCGGCGGAGCGGTCGCGAGCTTCGGCGGCCCGCCAAGCCATGCCCACCGCCAGCCATTACGACGTAGCGATCATCGGAGCCGGACTTTCCGCTCTCGCCGCCGGAGTGCGGCTGGCGCATTTCGGCAAGAAGGTGTGCCTCTTCGAGCGGCACAACGTCGTCGGCGGCCTGAACAGTTTCTACAGCGTCGCCGGCCGGAAATACGACGTGGGCCTACACGCGATGACGAATTTCGTGCCACGCGAGGTGCGCGGCACGGCGCTGGGCAAACTGCTGCGCCAGCTCCGCATCGAGCGCGACGCCCTCGACCTCTGCCCGCAACTCGGCTCCGCCGTGCGCTTTCCGGGCCGCGAACTGCGCTTCACCAACGACGCCGCCATGCTCGAGTCCGAGATCGCGCGCGAGTTTCCCGCACAGATCGACGGCTACCGGCGTTTTCTCGCGGAACTGCGCGCCTTCGACGACAACACGCTCGTCTCGCCGGGCTACACCGCGCGCGAGATGGTGCGCCGCCACATTTCCGATCCCGTGCTCGAGGACATGTTGCTCTGCCCGCTGTTCTATTACGGCAGCGCAACTCCCCGCGACATGGATGCGCTCCAGTTTGTGATCATGTTCAAGGCGGTCTATCTCGAGGGCTTCGCGCGGCCTTTCGAGGGCGTCCGCGTGCTGATGCGACTGCTGACCGAGCGCCTCCGCGAGAACGGCGGCGAGCGCCGGATGAAGTGCGGCGTCCGCCGCCTGCGCACCGGCGCCGGCCGAGTGACCGCGCTCGAGCTCGACAACGGCGAGGCCGTCACCGCCGACTGGGTGCTCAGCTCCGCCGGGGCGGACGAGACGCGGCTCCTGTGCGCCGACGAAAACACAACCGCCACCCCGAGCGCCGCGCCCGCCGCCGCTTTCGCCGACGACGGCCGACTCGGCTTCGTGGAGACGATCAGCGTGCTCAACCGCCAGCCGCAGGACTTCGGCTGGCGCG